>JAGNLV010000002.1:0-337080 GCA_017999435.1 Candidatus Zixiibacteriota bacterium | reverse complement strand
CGAGGTTGGCATTGAACGGGAGGCTCCAGTGGATCGGTCCGGTGCGGCCGAGGCGGCCGAGAACCAGGCCGGCCACCAGCGGCCCGCCCGCAAAGCCGAGCTTGAACGCCGTCCCATTGGGCAGCGGAATCGGAATCATGCCGAGAAACACCCCCAGGACGATCCCCGCCGAGAGCGACAGGTAATCGGTCTCGGAGAGCGCTTTGACGGAATCGCCGAAATAGCCGGCGATGCGGTCGACCTCGAGGCGCGGCGACACGACCAGCACGCGGTCGCCCATCTCCAGCGTTGTGGTCGGGGACGGGACAAACTCGACGTCGCCCCGGCGCAGGCGCGTGACCGTCCCGACATAGGCGCGCTGGCGCCTGAGCTCGCTGATCGACCGGCCCACCGCCAAGGGATTCGAGACGAAGAACCACTTGTACGCCGTCTCATCCCGCCGTTCCGCCAGCGTCTCGTTCGATTCGCTGCCGAGCAGGAGGTGGGCAGTGCGAAGGGCTTTCGAGGGGCCGACGGCGACGATGAGGTCGTTGGCCTCGAGCACGGTCTCCGGGCTCACCACTTGCACCAGGTCCCCCTTCTTGATGCGGCTGAAAACAAACTGCGGCTGTTCGAAAGCGGCGAAGAACTGCTCGACGGTCTGTCCCTGGACGGCGGGATTGGTGACCCGGAACGTCCGGCTCGCGATCGCTTCCGCATCCGCCTCGCGCTTGACTTCCTCGGTCTCGCGCGAGAAATCCACGCGGTAAATCTTCGCAAACGCGAACATCCAGAGAATCATCCCGGCAACGCCGATAGGGTAGGCCAGACCGTAGGTCACGACCGGGCTGTTGAGGTAGAACTGGACTTTGTCCGGGGGAAGGGCTTTGGCCATGTTGGCGGTGGCTTCGACGGCCGCGGCGAGAGCCGGGGTGTTGGTGAGCGCCCCGCAGTAGAGGCCGGCAATGCTTGTGGCCGGGAGATTGAGAAAATGGCCGATCACCCCGGCGACCACGGCGCCGGCCGTCAGGATGACGATGGCGATGGCGCTGATGCGCAGCCCCCTCCGGTGGAACGAGGTGAAAAATCCCGGGCCGGCCTGCAGGCCGATCGCATAGACGAACAGAACGAGCCCGACGATGTAAATCTGCTCGGGAAGGATGAGGCGTTTGTCGAGGGCGGAGAAGGCAATACCAACGAACAGCACGGCGGCCACCCCCAGTTTGAAACCGAGGATGCGGATGTTCCCGATCAGGTAGCCCAGCCCGATAATCACGAAGAGCAGGAGGAGGTCGTTCTGGGCAAGCAGGTTCAGAATCGACGCCATTACTTCAGCCTTTCACACCGCCGCACGGCCTGTGTTTCACGAGATACCCACCGCCGTGCCGGGGCGCAACTAAAAAGCGGACAGGCACCTGACGCGCCGCCGGCCGGACCATACGACGTGCCCGCCGGGGCGCAGCCCGCGGCCGCCGGGGCCCCCGCGAGCACATTAATCCCTTGACGAGTCGGGGGGATTGGTTATATTCGAAAGTTTAACCGACTTGAGGTAAGGAAGAAATGAAACGGACATTCCAGCCGTCGAACCGGAAGAAACTTAACGACCATGGCTTCCGCAAGCGCATGGCCTCCAAGGGAGGGCGCCTCGTCCTCTCGCGCCGTCGCGCCAAGGGAAGAAAGCGTCTGACTGTCAAGGTTGCCCGCAAGAAGTAACCAGTCGTCCCGCTGTCTGCCTCGCTGCCTGAGTCTCAAGCAGCGCCGGGCGATCGAGGATGTGGTGCAGCGCGGGCGCACGCTGCGCGGCGCGGCGGCGACATTCCGCTGGCAGCCGGCCGACCGTTTCGGATATGTCGTCGTCGTCGGACGCCGCCACGGCCATGCCGCCCGGCGTAACCGGATCAAGCGCCTCCTGCGCGAGGCGCTCAGACTGAATCGCCACCGTCTCACTCGGGAGGTCCGAATCGCGGTGCTGCCCCGGCTTTATGGAGACGCCCTGCGGTTTGACATTTTGCATGCGGAATTCGGTCGTATATTCGAGGCGATCAATCGCCACGCCGACTAACCCCCGGCCATCTGTGGCCGCCCGTCTTCTGATTTTGCTCGTTCGCATATACCAGGCGACGCTCTCCGGGCTTTTTGCCGGAAGTTGCCGCTTCTATCCCAGTTGCTCGCACTACTCAGTCGAGGCGCTTCGTTCACACGGAGCTCTCAGCGGATTGTATCTCTCTGTCAGGCGATTACTTAGATGTCATCCGTGGCACCCGGGAGGCTACGATCCGGTGCCGTCGGCGAAAGAAACCCGTGAATAAGCCGGCCGGCTCCGGGATAAAGACTGAAACCAAGGGTCACCGTGGACAAAAAAACCATCATCATCGTCGTCATTCTTGGCGCGATTATCATTTTCTACTATCCGATTCTTCAGTTTCTCGGGTTGTACGAGCCGCCGCGACCGTCGTCCCCCGGGACAGCACCGGATTCTACCGCGGCGGTTGACTCTTCCGCCCCTGTTCCCGTGATAAAACCGGAAGCGGTGCAGGAAGTTACTGTGAAACCGCAGCCGGTGGCGGAGATCCCGGCGGACACCGTCGGGGCGGATACGATCGCGGTAGAAACGGAGTTCTACCGGATTCTTCTATCGACGCGCGGGGGTGGCCCGGTGTCGATTCAGTTGAAGGAGTACACGTACATCGGCGGCGCGAATGTGGAAATGCTCCCGGAGTGCGAAGCCGCCACCCCGAACGCGGTTTTCGCCGGCGGGACATTCTCGACAGCGGCCCTTCCGTTTCAGGCGAGTCTCGCGCCGGGCCGGTACAGCGTCGCGCGCGAGACGCTGCCGATATCGTTCACTTACACGAACCCCGGGGGCGGGATTATCCGGAAGACCTATTTCTTCTATCCGGACCAGTACCACTACGACCTGACGCTCACGGTGGAGGACACACGGGCGCTCGGTTTCGAGCGGAGCTACACGCTGTGGTGGAACACGCCGCTGGGGATCACCGAGAGTCAGGCCCGGGCGGACTACAGCGCGATGCAGGCCGTGACCATGCAGGGGGGATCGCGGGCGACTCTCGATGAGTTTCACGACAACCAGCTCGCGCAGAGTCTCGACGGTTACACCGAGTGGGTGGGAGTGCGCAACAAGTTCTTTTCGGCGATCCTCATTCCCCGGAGCCGGGAGGCGCAGGCGGCCGTCGCCGAGGGATCCAAGCAGATGCTGGCGACGCCGGAGGGGCGGATTGAGCAGCGCCGGATCACCGCCGGCGCGGTGATGACGTTCGCGGGGGTCGAGACGATCAGCGACAGCTTCACCGTCTACGCCGGCCCGTTGGATTACCTGCGCATGGATGACTACGGCGTCGACCTGGAGGACATGCTCGACATCGGCACGATGCCCTTTTTCGGCGCGATCCTCAAGCCGTTCGCGATCGCCGTGATGTGGCTCTTGCCCAAGCTGCACGACATCGTCCCCAACTACGGCCTCGTGATCATCCTCTTCGCCGTGCTGGTGAAGATCATCACGCTGCCGCTGTCGCTCAAGCAGTTCAAGTCGATGCAGGCGATGCGGGATCTCGCCCCCAAACTCGAGGATCTCAAGAAGCGGTACAAGGATGACAACCAGGGGCTCCAGCGGGAGACGATGAAGCTCTACAAGGAACACGGGGTGAACCCGATGTCAGGGTGCCTCGTGATGCTGCCGCAGATGCCGCTCATGATTGCGATGTTCCGGGTCTTCCAGGCGACAATCCTCCTCCGCCATGAACCGCTGTTCTGGTTTGTCACCGATCTGTCGCGAGGCGCCTCGGGGCTGACCGACCCCTATATCATCCTGGTTGTCCTCATGGTCGTCACGCAAATGCTGTCATCGCTGCTGACCATGTCGGGAGGCGGACAGCAGCAGAAGATGCTCACCTACATATTCCCCATCATGCTGGGCTTTTTCCTGTACAGCCTGCCCTCGGGCCTGATCATCTACTGGACGGCTTTCTCCGTGCTGGCGGTGGTCGATTGGCTGGTGTTCCGGCGGAACAGGGCGAAAAATCCGCAGATCAAGACGGCGTAATATGGGCGGAGCACCTAAAAAAAAAGTCCTGATCACAGCGGGATCGACACGATCGCGGCGGTGATCACACCGCCGGGAGAGGGGGGAATCGCAGCCTTGCGGCTGGCCGGGCCGGCCAGCCTGGCCATTTTGTCCCGACATTTCCGACCGACTCAGGTGAAGTCGCCGGCTTCGCCGTGGCTCTTGCGGCACGGCCTTTTCACCGACCGTGAAGGGGCCTCAATCGATGAAGTTACCGCAGTGTATATGCCGGAGGGGCAATCATATACGGGACTTGAACAGGTCGAGATATTCTGCCACGGCGGGCACCTGGTGGTGCGGCAGATCCTGCACGAGCTTCTGACCGCGGGCGCCCGAGCCGCCGAGCCGGGAGAGTTCACCCGCTTGGCTTTCCTCTCCGGACGGATCGACCTCGCCCGGGCCGAAGCAGTCGCGGAAGTGATCGCCGCCAATACCGAGGTGTCGCTGGCGACTGCCCGAAATCACCTGCTGGGCGCCTACACCGAACGGCTCGAGCAAATGCGGCAGGAGATTGTCGCGGTGATGGCCGAGGTGGAAGCGTCAATAGATTTCCCCGAAGAAGAGATCGAGCCGGCGATGGCCGCCGGGCAACGGGAGAGCATCGATCAGGTTCGGGGAAAGATCCTCCAGCTGGCGGCGACTTATCGCGGCGGGCGGATTATTCGGGAGGGGTACCGGGTAACGATCGGGGGGCGGCCGAATGCCGGGAAATCATCGCTTTTTAACCGGCTGCTTCGACAGGAACGCGCAATCGTCGCTGCCACGCCGGGAACGACGCGGGACTATCTCTCCGAATGGATCGACCTCCACGGGTACGCCGTGAATCTCGTTGACACGGCCGGTATTCGCAGAGGGGGCGGCGCGGTGGAGCAGGCCGGACAGACTTCCGCACGCAAGATTATGGAAGAGGCCGACCTGGTAGTCTGGCTCGTCGATCTCTCGGCCAAGGACTGGCAAAAGCAACTGGGGGAGGATCTCGCGAGCATCGGCGGGCTGCCCGTGGTGATCGGGGCCAACAAGATTGACCTGGTCGGGGCCGCACCGGCGATATCGGAAACTCCGGCTGAGATCGAGACGATCTACCTGTCGTGCAAGACCGGCGAAGGGATCGACAACTTGGTTGGACATCTGGTGGCGCACATCAACGAGGGGATGCCCGATTTTACCTCCGGGATGATCGTGACTTCGGCGCGACACCGGCAAAAGCTCGAAACGGCTGAGACGGCCTTGCGGTCGGCCTCGGAAAAGATTAGCTTGAAAGAATCTCCGGAGCTGGTCGCGTTCGATTTGCGACAGGCGGCGGGGGCGCTGGAAGAGATCACCGGGCGGATTTATAATGAGGATATTCTCGATCAGATTTTCTCGAAGTTCTGCATTGGGAAGTAGTGTTGTTTCACGTGAAACATCCCGACATTTGATCAAAGCGCAAACCGGGACAAAAAAGCGATCCGCCCGACCTAAGCGGAGCGTTCCCTCAAGATGATGGTGAACCGGGATTTCGACATCGTAGTGGTAGGAG
Organism: Candidatus Zixiibacteriota bacterium; assembly: GCA_017999435.1. Lineage (NCBI taxonomy): Bacteria > Pseudomonadati > Candidatus Zixiibacteriota > Candidatus Zixiibacteriota bacterium. The sequence continues at coordinate 331,498 of JAGNLV010000002.1, read as the reverse complement.
GCGGGCACGCCGGGGTTGAAGCAGCTCTGGCTGCGGCCCGGATGGGTAAGAGCGCGGCCTTCGTGACCATGGACCCGCACCGACTGGCCCTGATGTCCTGCAACCCGGCGATCGGTGGGATCGGCAAGTCACACATCGTGAAAGAGGTCGATGCTCTCGGCGGCGTTATGGGGATCGCGATTGACGCCACCGGAATCCAGTTCCGCCGGCTCAACCTCTCGCGGGGACCGGCGGTCTGGTCGACCCGCGCGCAGGCAGATAGAATCGGGTACAATCGATTCATCGTCGAGCTGGTGCGAAATTGCCCGAAAGTCTCGGTAATCCCGGGTCTGGCCGGAGAAATTCTCACCGAGCGCGAGACCGTAGTCGGAATCCGCCTGGAATCAGGCGACGAGATCTCATGCCGGGCCGCAGTGATCGCCACCGGGACTTTCCTGGGTGGCCTGATCCACATCGGCCGGAAACAGATTCCCTCCGGCCGAATCGGTGAACCGGCCGCCTACCGGCTGTCGGAGTCATTCCGGTCGCTCGGTTTCGAGATCGGGAGGATGAAAACCGGGACACCGCCCCGACTCGACGGCGACACTATCGACTGGGGTGCCTGCCAGGTTCAGCCGGGGGATGAGCCGGTGCCGTTTTTCTCCCCCCGCTCGCCTCGCCGGGTGTTCCAACAGGTTTGCTGCCACCTGACGTACACGACCTCGGCGACTAAGGCAATAATCGGCGAAAACTTCCACCTGTCTCCCATGTTTTCCGGCCAGATCAAATCGCGCGGACCGCGCTACTGCCCGTCGATTGAGGATAAATTCTTCCGCTTCGCCGACAAGGAGCGCCATCAGCTTTTCCTCGAGCCGGAGGGGAACGGGACCAATGAAGTATATCCGAACGGCTTTTCCACTGCGCTCCCCGAAGAGGTGCAGGTGAAGGCGATCCGGACGGTCGCCGGGCTTGAGAATGTCCGGGTGACCCGTCCGGGGTACGCGGTCGAGTATGACTACTGCCCGGCTCACCAGATCAAGCCGTCGCTGGAGACCAGGCGGATCAACGGGCTGTTCCTCGCCGGACAAATCAACGGGACATCGGGATACGAAGAAGCTGCGGGACAGGGGATTATGGCCGGCATCAACGCCGTTCTCCGGATCGAACAGGAAGCGCCGTTTGTACTTGACCGCTCCGAGGCGTACATCGGGGTGATGATCGACGACCTGACAACGCGGTCGACTACCGAGCCTTACCGGATGTTCACCTCGCGGGCTGAGTACCGGCTCACGCTCCGCGAAGACAACGCCCGCGACCGGCTCCAGTCCTACGCCCGGCGGTTCGGTCTCATTCCGGAAACGGTACTCGCCGGTTTCGATGATCTGCAGCGCCGAACCGATGCGGTGGTGGCGATGATCCCGAAGATCCGCGTGCGGGTGGATGAACTCGGTGAAGCAGGAGCCCGGTTCACGCGAGTGGAGACGATTAGCCTCGACAACCTCCTCCGTCAGCCGACGCTCTCTATTAATGAGGCGGTGGCGTGGCTGCGGAAGTTCCCCGGCCGGTTCCCGGATGACCAGGAGGCGCTCGAGAGGGCAGCCATCGTGGTTCGTTACAGCGGGTACGTGGACAAGCAGCAACGGGAAATCGACAAATTCCGGCGCATGGAGCGGGAGACAATTCCCGATGATTTCGATTTCGCGGGCGTGAGCGGGCTTAAGAAGGAAGCTGGGGAGAAACTGGCGCGGTTTCGGCCGACCTCGCTGGGCCAGGCGGGGCGGATCGAGGGGATCACTCCGGGGGATGTAGCGGTGCTTTCGGTCTACCTTCAGAGGCACAAGGCGCTGTCGGCATGAACGGGACAAGCGAGGGGATCAGGCTTGACGTGGCGGCGTTTCTGCGCGAACGGGATCCTAATAACAGGCTCACCCCGTATTTCGAGCTCCTCGCGCGGGAGAACAGCCGGGTCAACATTGTTTCACGTGAAACATTGCCCCCGACCGCCCCGTCGGGGCGCGATCGGTTCGAGGGACTGCGGCGGCTCACGGCGGAATCGATCTACCCGATCACCGAACTCCACCGAGCGCAGACGAGGAGTTATCTCGACATCGGCAGCGGTGGAGGATTCCCGGCGATCCCCATTGTGCTCACCGCAACGATCAGCGACACCCTCCTGGTGGAACGGACACGGAAGAAAGCCGCCGCGCTGCGCCGGATACTGATGGAGCTGCAGCTTCGGGCGGAGATTTGCACTGAATCGTTCGAGTCGCTCGTCCTTAAGGAAGGATCATGCGATCTGATCACGCTTCGGTTGGTGCGGCTCACCGACCGACTGGCCGCGCGAATCCTTCCGCTGTTGGCGCCGGGCGGAGATTTCGTCTACTATGCACTGGCCGATATCTCGGCTGATTCCTCCAGATTTCTGACCAGACAACTGCGATTCACCGCCGGCGGGGGGCGGGATTTCCACACGGCCACGATAGTTACGAGAAAACCTGAGTGACTCTTTCACATTTTAGTTGATTCTGAGGGTCTCTGCGCATAGTATTCGGTTTTCGAGTGTGTGGATATCGTCAACAAGGATTGTTGCTTGGCCAGAATTATCGCGATCGCGAATCAAAAGGGCGGCGTGGGCAAAACGACCACGGCGGTGAATCTCAGTTCCTGCCTGGCCGCGGCCGAATTGAAAACCTGCCTGATCGACATGGACCCGCAGGCAAACTCCACCAGCGGGTTCGGATTCGACAAACGAACAATCGAGACATCAATCTACGACGTCCTGCTCGGCTCGGCGACGCTGCGCGAGGTGCTGCGGGAGACGGAGCTCTCGTACCTCCACCTGGCGCCTTCATCGATCGCCCTGGTGGGGGCGGAGGTCGAGCTGGTGTCGGTGATGTCGCGGGAGACGCGCCTGCGCGCGGCGCTGGCCCCGGTGCTCGATGATTACGCCTACATCCTCGTCGACTGCCCGCCGTCGCTCGGGCTGCTCACCGTGAATGCGCTGACGGCGGCGCACAGCGTGATCATCCCCGTCCAGTGCGAGTACTACGCCCTCGAGGGACTCGGCCAGCTGATGAACACGATCCGCCTCGTGCAGGAGCATCTGAACCCGACGCTGCAGATCGAGGGGGCGCTGATGACGATGTACGACGGGCGGCTCAACCTGTCGCGGCAGGTGCTCGACGAGGTGAAGAAGCATTTCGGAGGAAAGGTGTACGATACCGTGATCACGCGGAACGTGCGGCTGTCAGAGGCGCCGTCGTTCGGCAAGCCGATCATTTTGTACGACATCCTGTCAACGGGCGCCGAGAACTACATGGCGCTCACCCGGGAGGTACTGGCACGGTGAAGAAGATTGTGTTGGGGAAGGGGCTCGACGCGCTCATCCCGGTCGAGAGCGGCGAGGCGGGCGGGGAGCGGCGGATGCGCCAGGTGGCGGTTGACCTGATCGCGCCCAACCCGCTCCAGCCTCGGCGGGAGTTCGACGAGGCGGGGCTGCTCGAGCTGGCCGAGTCGCTCGAGCGCAACGGGATGATGCAGCCGCTGGTAGTTCGGCAAGATGGGTCGACCTATACGATAATCGCCGGCGAGCGCCGCTACCGGGCGGCCCGCCTGGCCGGGCTGAGCCAGGTCCCAGTGATAGTGCGCGACGAGAGCGACGACGCGCGGATGCTCGAACTCGCGCTCGCCGAAAACCTCCAGCGCGAAGATCTCAACCCGATGGAAGCGGCCGAGGCCTACCGGACGCTCATGGAGCGGGGAGGATACACGCAGCAGGCGCTGGCCGATGCGATCGGCAAGAGCCGGGCGGCGGTGGCCAATGCGCTGCGGCTGCTCACGCTGCCGGAACCGGTGCGGCAGATGATCCGCGCCGGGCGGATCACCGAGGGACACGCGCGCGCGATCCTGCAGATTGAGGACGAGCAGGGACAGATCGAGATGGCCGAGCGGATCGCCGAGCAGTCGCTCACGGTGCGGGCGGTCGAGGAGGAAACACGCCGGCCCGCGCGGGCGAAAGGCCGCCCCGCCGGACGGCGCCTGCCCCCGGCCATGGCCGAGGCCGAGACTTTCCTTAAGCAGACGCTGGGAACCGCGGTGCATATCCACCACGGCCCGAAGCGCGGCCGCATCGAGATCGAATACTACGGCGTGGACGACCTCACCCGGATTCTCGAACTGCTCGCCAAACTGTCGTGATCATGGCGCAGTCGCGGTATATCACGGTGCTGTTTGTTCCCGACGGAAACCGGCCGCAGCGCGGGTTCCGGGTGCGCACCTGGGTGGTGCAGGCGGGCGGGGTGGCGCTCACGATGGCGCTGCTGGCGATAATAATTTTCTTCGCCACCTATTCGAAGATAATGGTTCGGGCGACCATGACCGATAGACTGAAAGAGGAAAACGAACAACTGCTGAAATACCAGTACAAGGTGCGCATACTCGAGGATAACATCGCGGAGATGCGGCAGGTGGTCGCACGGCTGACCTCGCTGGCCGGGATCGACTACCAGTTCCCGGAGATTCCGAGCGACTCGGAGCTGTTTGCGGCGATCGATGAGGCGCCGGCGGCGGCCATCAACCGTCCCGCCACCGATTTCACGATGCCGGCCGGACTGCCGATCCGCGGATTCATCACGCAGAATTTCGAGGTCAAGAACGATGCCCGCTACCACTCGGGAGTCGACATTGCCTGTCCGGTCGGCACGCCGGTGCTGGCGACGGCGGCCGGGCTGGTGATTTTCGCCGATGTCGATTCCACGTACGGCAACATGATCGTGCTGCGCCACAACGACACGGTGGTGAGCGTGTACGGCCACCTGGACAGGATTCTCGCGCGGGCCGGCGAGGAGGTCCCGGCCGGGAGCCGGATCGGGCTCTCGGGGAACACGGGCATTTCGACCGCCCCGCATTTGCATTATGAAGTCCGTATAAACGATGAACCCATAAATCCTCTGGAAAATCCCTATGATCAAGAGAAACGACAGTGAAGCGGAAGGACTCATGAACACCTTAATCGGCAAAGACACAGTGATCACCGGAACGGTGGATGTCAAGGGCGCCCTCCGGGTCGACGGCACGGTGAAGGGCAAAGTGATTTGCTCGGACTGTGTAACGGTCGGTACTACGGGCTTGGTCGAGGCGGAAATCGAGTCCAAGGAAGCGATCGTCGCCGGCCACATGCACGGCAACATCAACGCAACCGAAAAAATCGAACTCCAGGCCAACTGCGAAATGGACGGAGACCTGCGCACCAAGTCGCTCGTCATCGAGCAGGGCGCCGTCTTCTGCGGCAACTGCAACATGAAGGGGACTACCGCCTCGCGCAAAGAGTTCGGGTTCCTTCCCCCCGAGCAGAATCGGGAAACGGTCGCGAACGTGATCGGCGACAAAAAGGAAGTCAAGAAGTAACAATTCGCCGCCAGCTGTGGAGAAATACCCGAATTTGTGGATAAACGATCAAGTTTTTGTCGGCGAAGGACATAGTGTCGAGAAATTCACCGGGAAAGACACCCGTTATCCACAACGGTATTGCCTCTTAATGTCCTGAAAGAAAAAGACTTATACCTTGTTGCGTCAAGTGGCCGATTACGACCGGATAGGCTAGCGGCTGATACAAAAAGCCTTGCGCTATCCGGTCTTTTCATGTTTCTCCTGGTGATAGTTCGGAGTCGCCGGCCGGAGTTTCGGTCGCAAGCGAAACCGAAAGAAAAGCACGGACTATAAGAGAAATATGGTGATCCGCACCCGACCCGCGGGTGCGCGGCGTACCGGCTACCTGGATGATCCGGAGGATGAATGGCAATCTCGGGAACGCAGGCTGACCTGACAGCGGTTGAGAACCTCAACAGCGCCTATCGGCGCATCAAGGCGGAGATCGGCAAAGTCATTATCGGCCAGGAGAGAGTGATCGACCAACTCCTGATCTCCCTGCTCGCCTCCGGTCACTGCCTGCTCGTGGGCGTGCCGGGGTTGGCCAAGACGCTGTTGATTTCGACCCTGGCGCGGGTGTTGGATCTCAGATTCAATCGCATTCAGTTCACGCCCGACCTGATGCCCTCGGATATCACCGGAACAGAGATCATCGAGGAGGACCAGGCGACCGGGCGACGGCGGTTCCGGTTCGTCAAGGGACCGGTGTTCGCGCACATCATCCTGGCGGATGAGATCAACCGGACGCCGCCAAAGACGCAGGCGGCGCTGCTGCAGGCGATGCAGGAGCATGAGGTGACGGCGGCGGGCGAGACGTATAAACTCGACGAACCGTTCTTCGTGCTGGCCACCCAGAACCCTATCGAGCAGGAGGGAACCTACCCCCTGCCGGAGGCGCAGCTCGACCGGTTCATGTTCAACGTGTTCGTCGATTACCCCTCGGAGCGGGAGGAGCGGGAGATTGTGCGATCGACGACGGCGGTGCTGGACTACCAGTTGAACAAGATCCTGTCGCCGCAGGAGATTATCGGCTTCCAGCAGCTCGTGCGGCGGGTGCCGGTCTCGGACCACCTGGTCGAGTACGCGGTGAAGCTGGCGCGCAAGACGCGCCCGCACGAGCCGGACGCCCCCGACTTCGTGCGGAACTGGGTGAACTGGGGGGCGGGACCGCGGGCGTCGCAGTATCTCATCCTGGCCGCCAAGACGCGCGCGATCCTCGACGGACGTCCGACGCCGGGGCCGGAGGATGTGCGCTTTGCCGCCTACCCGGTGCTGCGGCACCGGATCGTGACCTCGTTCAACGCCGAGGCCGACGGGGTGGATACGATGGAGATTATCAAGCGCCTCCTGGAGACGGTGAAAGAGCAGTAGCAACGAGTCGCGGTGAAAGCGAGGGCCCCGGCTGCGTGTGGCAGCCGGGGTCTTTTTTTTGGCCGGTCGGCGAACTTGTTTTCGCCTCTGGACAAACTCACGCAAACATCTACACTCAAGCCATCAGATTACGCAGAGTCCAGCGCAGGTAACCTTGTTGTCGGCGAGAAAGCATGACCACGAGTGACGACAGCCGTGACCGGACGCAGACCCACATCCAGTTGACGGTTGATCTGATGGTCGGGCGCTACCGCTTGACCGGCTTCTCGGGAGCGGGCGGGATGCGTTAAGTCCACCAAGCGGAGGACACCACGCCCGGACGGGCGGTGGCCCTGAAGTTTCTCCCGCTTCACTTGGCGGCGGATGCCGGGGGCAGAAAGCGCTCTCAGGGGGAGGCGCAGGCAGTGGCGAGACTCAGTCATCCGAACATTGTCACCATCCACGAGGTCGGGGGGTTTCAAGGCCGGCCGTCGGGCGTCCGCAAGCAACGAGGTCAGGCGGGTTCGCGTCGGCAGCGACGGTCTCGACACGGTCGGCACACTGCCTGAAGGGGCGTCAAACGTCAAACTCCTCCCAGGCGAGAAGTCCGTCGTTTACTCGGTCATGCACTCCCGCTCGGACATCCGGATAGTCGAGAATTTTGGCCCCGAGGTGCGGCGCTAGGCCGCCCTCTCCCCTTCCCGAAAAGGGTTTGCATCCCTGTACCGATTGTATCATCGTATGCCCGTGATCGAGAAAATTCGGATATCCGACCTGCCGCCCTACGGAAAGACCTTCGTCGGCATCTTCGCCGGGCTGGCGGTCTGCATGCTCTTGTGGGTGGCGCTCATCTACACGGTCGATCGGGGAATCGTGCACTCCGACCGGCTGCCGGCCTACCTGAACGCCGACCGGGCCGGGCAGGGGGCGCCCACCACGGAAGATTCGGCACGGAACGAGCGGCTCGAACAGGAGGAGATCGCCGAAGAGGCCGAGGAGGTGGCGGTGGATTCCGAAGCGGTGCTGGCGCCGATCTGGGACAGCGATCTGGCGGGACGGGAAGTACACGCCGACAGCGCTTCCGCCGCGGCGCGGTTCGGGAAAGTCGATTCGACGATCGAGGCCGAGATCGCCAGACACGGGGTGGGGCCGGGTACCGGCTATGACTACAACCCGGACCGGGAGGATTTCGATGTCGATGAGTTCGAGCAGCCCAACCTGCGGCGCAATGCCGGGCTGGCGCACACGCACATCAACGGCCAGACGCTGATTTACTTCACGCTCGGGCTGGTCTTCCTGTTCACCTCGGCGGCGCCCAAGATCAAGACGACGGTGTACTGGCTGCTCGGAAGCGCGGTTGCGGCACACGCGGTGGGGCTGTCGGGAGCGGGGTTCCACTGGTTTTTCGATGACCTCCTGGCGATCAGCGGCCTGGTGATCGTGGGGACAGCCGGCTATATGCTGTTCTGGATATTTGCGGATCTGGGAAAGAAGCGGGCAACGCCGGCGGGGGAGTAAAAGAGAGAGACGCGCATGCCACAGGCGATGAATGCCCACCCCCCGTTCGCAATCGCAATCCACGGCGGGGCGGGGACAATACTGAAAGAGAAACTGACGCCCGCGCTGGAGGCGGAGTACCTCGACGGGTTGCGGCGGTCGCTGGCGGCCGGCTACCAGGTGCTTGACCGGGGCGGGCGGGCCCTCGATGCAGTCCAGGCGGCGGTCAATGTGATGGAGGACTCCCACCTGTTCAATGCGGGCAAGGGGGCGGTGTTCACCCACGAGGGGTTCCACGAGCAGGACGCGTGCATCATGGACGGAGCGGGGCGGGCGGTCGGGGCGGCGGCCATGCTCCGGCGGGTCCGCAATCCCATCAACCTCGCCCGGGCGATCCTCGAATACTCGCCGCACGTGCTGCTCGCGGGCGAGGGGGCGGAAAAGTTCGCGCAGGAACACGGCGTGCGACTGGTCGAACCGGAGTATTTCTACACCGAGCAGCGCTGGCAGCAACTTCAGCAGGCGCTGGCGAAAGAGCGGCAGGAGGGGGGCGACCAGACGCGACTCGATCATTCCGACGACCGGGACAAAACCGGGACGGTCGGGGCGGTGGCGCTGGACCGGGCCGGAAATCTCGCCGCGGCCACCTCGACCGGCGGGATGACCAACAAGCGGTTCGGGCGGATCGGGGACAGCCCCATTATCGGAGCGGGGATCTGGGCGGATAACGCCACCTGCGCCGTGAGTGCAACCGGCGTGGGGGAATACATCATGCGGGCGGTCGCGGCCTACGACATCGCGGCCCTCATGGCTTACCGGGGACTCAGCCTGGCCGAGGCGGCCGACGAGGTGGTGACGGGAAAGCTCACCGCGCTGGGAGGCCAGGGCGGGGTGGTCGCGGTCGATCGGGCCGGGACGATCGCCATGCCGTTCAACAGCCCCGGCATGTACCGCGGGTATCGGTATCCGGGCCGCGATCCGGTCGTCAAAATCTTCCGCGACGAATAGCCCTCTCCCCAAGAGCAGACCGAGCGGGGACGCTTTCGACGCCCGCCCCGCAAATCGCTGTGCACCAGGCTTACGGCGCGGCGCCGCCGGCGCGGAGCTCCGCCAGGGTCTGGCCCAGGAGACGATTGAATTCCTCGGGGCGCTCAAGGAAGAGGAAGTGCCCGACGCCGCTCATGAGTCTGACGTCGAAAGTCGGCTCGATTTCGCGGTTGGCCGCGAGGTTGGTCGGGTACGAGTCGCTGCTGACCGCGCGAATCGGTTTGCCGGCTTCCCGCAGCACCGGGAGGGCGTCGTAGACCAGGAGGTTCCCGAGAGTGGCCAGGCCGACCGCGGGATCATCGGCCTGGAAAGAGCGGATGATGCGGTAGGCAATGGCGGTGTCGACATTCTCCGGCAGCATGACGCTGGCGAACCAGGCGACGGTGGAGTCGTAGTTCCGGCGGAACGGCGCGAGGAACTGCTCGGCCTGGTCCGGGGTCCAGCGTTCGCGAAAATCCTGGTAGGTGTCGGCGCCGATCAGGGCGATGACCCGGTCCGGGGCAAGACGGGCGGCCTCGGCGATGATGACGCCGCCCATGCTGTGGCCGACCAGGAATGCGTGCGCGATCCCGGCCGCGTCAAGGACCGCGACGACATCGGCGCCATACGCATGCGGAGTCCACGCGGCCCGGTTCTTCCCCGAACGGCCGTGGCCGGCCAGATCGAGGGTGACGACCGTGTAGGAGTCGCTGAAAGCCGGAATCTGTTTCTCCCAGAAGCTGCCGTCAATGCCCCAGCCATGGACAAAGACCAGCGCGGTGTCGCCGCTGCCGTGGACCTCGAAGTAGATCGGGACACTGTCGGTGGACAGGGCGGAATCGACGCGGAGCGCGGCGGAGGCATCCGCCGGCCCCCCTTCTCCCCCGCCCCGGCAGGCGAACGCGAGCACCACGAGCAGCACTGCAGCAGCCCCGGTGCGAGGCCAAATCGAATGCAGCATATGTTTCCTCTCTTCCGGTGGCCGGCGCGGCGCGGGCGGCCGGACGCACCGCCGGCGCGGCGCACGATCACGGCGGGCCGCCGGACCGCGTTCGCGGAAATCTACGGAGTCCGGAAAGGGGGTCAAGGGGTATTTTGTCGTTGGCGGCCGATCACATGCTGGGTTCCATCTGCACCGCGCGGTCCCATTCGACGGCGAAATACTCCCGGATGAACCGGCGGATGACCTCTTCGAGCCGCCGGGTGGCCGCCCGGTGTCCCTCGGCGTAGAGATCCTCGGCACGGGCGGCGAAGACGCGGACGACGTCCGGGTCGAACTGGCTGCCGGCGCCGGCGACGACCATATCGCGGGCCTGATCGAAATTGTACGACAGCTTGTAGGGCCTTCGGCTCGTGAGCGCATCGAAGACGTCGGCCACGGCGAATATGCGGGCGGTGAGGGGAATCTCGACCCCGCAGAGCCCGGCCAGGTAGCCGGTGCCGTCCCAACGCTCGTGGTGGTAGCGGATGACGTCAATCGCATCGGCAAGCCAGGTGACCACTTCGATGATGCCGGCGCCCCGGGACACGTGGGACTTGATAATCTCGCGTTCCGGGGGCGTGAGTTCGCCGGGCTTGATGAGGACGGCGTCGGGAATGCCGATCTTGCCGATGTCGTGAAGGAAAGCCCCCTTGATGAGGGAGCGGATCGTCTGGCGGGGCAAACCCATCGCCTCGGCGATCCGGACGGCGAAGATGGTGACGCGGTAGCTGTGGTCGTTGGTGCCGGTGTCGCGCTCGGCGATGGCGCCGCCGAGCGCCCGGATCATGTGGAGGTGGCTGCGCAGAAGGTCGCGTTCGAGGGTCAGCAGGAGTCCCTGGAGAATGCGGTCGTAGTCAAGGAGCTGGCCGCGGTCGAGCGGACCGACCAGCCGATCCGGCTCGCACGAGGCGAGCAGCCGGGCGCGCAGGAGCTCAAGCAGGGAGATCGAGACGAGGTGGAAGTACTCATCGGGAGAAAGTCCCGGAGGCTTCTCGCTCAGGAGAGAGTGGCAGATCCTCTCGGCCATAGTTCCGATTATTCCCGATTCCTCGAGCCGGGTTTTCACCGACTCCTTCAGTTCTTCGGATTCAATCATACAACCCTCCACGAGAACCAGGGGTCAGGACCGACAGAGCCGAGGTGAGAGCCGACGATGCGACCTGTACAATCTATATAATAGCGCCGGGGGACGAAAAGTTCGGGCGGTCGGGGCCCCGGCGGCCCCCGACACGGTCGTGATGAGCTACTCCGACGGGCGGAGGTCGAGCCGGACACCTTTGGGAAGAGTGGGTGCGAAGCGGGTCAGGAGGATGCGAGCGGAGTCGGCGGCGGCGCGATCGAGCGCATAGAAAGTCACTTTTCTGTCGGCCGCGCTCGTGCGGCGGTGACCGAGGAAGAGATCGGCCACCGGAATCCAGGAATCCGGAATGTGCGCGAACCAGGATTCGTAGATGATCGCCAGACGGGCGCCTCCCGCAGCCGCCGCTTCGGTCATCCACTGACCGCTGGAGGCCTCCTTCCGGCGCCCCACGTTGCGGCTGTCCGCCAGGCCGACCAGGTCGACCACAGTCTCGTCATTCTGGAAAGCCACCCAGCCGATATCGTTGGCGGCCACGGGGCCATGGTAGTATTCGGTGATGAAGCGGTGCATCTGGTACTGCTGCTGGTAAATGTTGCTCGCGGCGATTTGCAGGTCGCTGAGGCGGTGAAGTTGCGGAAAAGCGACGAGGGCGACGGCTGCGACGGCGAGGACCGCCGCTCGCACCCCCCCGGCCCGCTGCAGGAACCGTCCCAGGGGAGCCGAGGCCAGGAACACGGTCAGTAGGAGCGTACTCAGCAGGATGTACATGTCGTAGCGGGCGTGAAACCAGCCCCCCAGCCGTCCGACCGACAGGTGCAAGACAATGCCGGCGGCCCCGGCGGCGGCGAGCAGGCGGTGTTCTCGGCGGCGGGAGCGGTCCAGCGCGACGGCGGCCAAGGGGATGAAGACGACAGCCAGGAGGGTCCCCTCCCCACTCAGCAGGTTGCCGCGGAAATGGTCCGTGATGGCGGCTATCGACCAGCCGGAGCAAACGACGTCGGAGCGCATCGCCACCGAGGTCGGCAGCGCCCCGAGCCCGAGGGCGGCCAGGTACCCGGAGTACCCGGCGGCCAGCCCGAGGGCGGTCAAAGCGGAGACGAGCGCCACCCGGCGATGCCCGCTGAGGTAGAGGCACACGGCGGCCGGCAGAGTCAACGCGAACATTTCGTACCGGACAAGCGGGGCGGCGATCAGGGCGGCCGGCAGCCACCGGGGAACGCGCTGACACGACAGAGCGCACACCAGACCATGCACGACCGCGGCGGCGAGCAGCAACTGCAGGGAGTGCTCCATGCCGGAGAAGATGAGGCCGATGAGGTTGGTCACCGGAACGAGCGCCGCGGCGACCCAGGCGGCATATTTGACCGGGTTCGCAAGACCGGCGGCGCTGAAACCATGCGCCATCGTCCGGACCATGAGCAGGACGGTGGCGGCGGCGCACGCGAGATTGACGACGAAGGGGACGACGGCCCCGAAGGAAAGGAGCATGAAGGGGGCCAGCAGGAAGGGCCAGAGGATGCTCGACGACGGCGCGCAGACTTCGCCGGGATTAATGCCGAAATGGCCGTGGGCGATGCCCTCGGCGAGCGCCATGTGGATGTACGCATCATCAAGCGTGTACGTCAGATGGCCGTCGTTAATGCCCAGATTGAGAGCAAGGTGGACAGCGGCGATGACCAGGAGGAGGGCCAGCGGCAGACGGACCCAGGCCCGGTCGCGGCCGGGGCCGGCGGGCGCCAGCGGGGGCGAATCGGTCACGGCGGTCGCAGGGGATTTCTGCATCACCTGGCTCCTCACAGTGCAGTCATTGGGGTAGTGGCCTGCGCGGCAAGATGGCATGCGGAGGGCGGCGGTGTCAATGGTTTTCCCCGCACGGCGGTTTCGCCCAGGGCGGATTCCCGGGGGGGCGAGCCATGCGGACAGTGCGACAACCCGTTGGCAAACAAACAATAAGCGCGGACCGGCGGCGGGGAGGCGAAAATGGACAGGAGACCGCTAAATTTGGTGGACTTTCGGCCGATCCTAGCGTATAGTAGTTAACAATAGCGGTTGCCGTATTCGCTTTTCGAAGTGTTCTCAATACCGTTGAATCTCCGAAAAAGCTCGACCCCGGGACCGATGCGCAATAGTGCGCTTGAATGTGTTTTCTCCGGTGATGGCCGCAACGGCCGCCATCGGGGCGAACGCGAGTGGAGAGTGGAATGAATATCTACGTCGGCAATCTGTCGTTCGACACGACAGAGGAGCAGTTGCGCCAGGCTTTCTCTAGCCATGGCGAGGTCACGTCCGTGAACATCATTAGCGACAAGTACAGCGGGCAGTCCCGCGGATTCGCTTTTGTGGAGATGCCCACGAAGAGCGAGGCGATCGCGGCGATCAGCGCTCTGAACGGACAGGAGATGAACGGCCGGGCGATCAGCGTCAACGAGGCGCGCCCGCGCGAAGAGCGCGGGGGCGGCGGCGGCGGACGCGGCGGATTCGGCGGCGGCGGACGCGGAGGCCACGGCGGCGGACGCGGAGGCCGGAGCGGCGGACGGGGGGGCGATCGGGGCGGTTGGTAAAGCCACCGGACAATGCGAAGCAAGAAGGGGCCGAGATTCGGTCCCTTTTTGCATAGACTGGGGCCGACGGGGAGCCTCAGAACCCCGCGGGCGAGGAGGGTGACCATGGCCGGACAACGAAAGTCTTTCCCCTGCGGACATGCCGGTAAAGGAAAATACTGCCATCGCTGTGCGGCGGCCGAGGCCGAGCGACAGAAAGTCGCGCAAATCAAGGGCGACTGGCAGTCGCGGCTGCGCGCCTCCCCGATTCCGCTGGATCATCTGCCGAAAGGTGTCGCGGAGAACGTCCTGCGGGTAATAGAGGACCTGAAAAGCGGAAAACCGTATGAGGACTTGAAGGGCAAGCGGTTGATCACCATGGGCCAGCGCGACGTGATCTCGATACCGATACAACGACGATACCGGCTCATTTGCCGCGACCGGGAGGGCAAAATCGAGCCTATCGAAGCGATAACGCACGAGGTGTACAACAGCCGGCTGTCCTCGGGCGGCTGGCCGAAGTGAGGCCGACGGCGAAGTCGGGATGTTGCGCGGAGTACGGCCCGGGGCGGGAGGGCTACTACGCTGCTCCCGCGCGGAGGATGCCGGATGCGGCGCAGCGCCAGTGAGAAGGCAAGAGCCCGGAGGCTCTTGCCATCTCGCTACCGCCCGGGTCGGGATCCCCAGGGACTCCCTCGCTGCGGGCTAGTACTCGCCCACCGTGAAGAATGTGGAATCGGCGTATTTCAGATGCGGCCCGGCGACGCTGGCGGCGCTCGTGTCGACATGGAAGACGTAGGCCTGTCCCACCACGGGACTTGCCGTCGGATTGAAACTCACCCGCTTATCACCATCCGACCACTGGAACACCCCGTTGACCGGGGTCCCGGTCATTGTGGTGAAGCGGATGGCGCTTTCCGTACTCGTCCGCTCCATTGGCGCGTTGAACCGGAAATACGGATCATCGTACCAGTAGAAAGTCCGCGTTCCCGGTGCAGGATAGACGCCGGCTACCGCTACCGGAGCTACACCAAACGCGAACACCTTGTCCTCGCCCAAGGCGGCACTGCCGATTAACGGCGCATCCCCGTCGATGGTAATGGTAAAGGATTGCTCCGGAAAGAGCTGTACCGGCTGTGTCGGGAAGAAGTCATAATATCCGACGTCATAGTAGCTTTCAGCGAAATACCAGAAGCCGGGAAGGGGGGGATCTATCGTGACGGCGTCGTTCAGGGCATTTTCGTCCACTTCGGCATTGAACCGAATCCGTGCGTAGAAAGCTCCAAACGGGCTGAGCGTCGTTTGTGTCTCGTAAAACCCCGATCCGTTACTGACGGCAATTTGCGTCACAGTCAGCGGTTGGATCTTGAGAACGACCATTTCATCGGCTTCCGTCGTCCCGCCGTGAGAAGATGCCAGGGTAGAATCGATGGTCACGGTATATGTCTCGCCCGGCGTCGGTTGAGAGAGTATGCTCACCCGCAGTTCCCTAGTGTCACTGTAGTAATCGGAGCTTACCTCCACCTGAAGCTCCAGAGGAGGGTCAACGGAGACGGCGTCCTCGGCGGTCTCAGGATCCAGGTCGGAATTGTAATCGAACTCGAACAGCGTCTGCGGCCTGGGCGGGAGCGCATTGGGAGAGTAGTTGTATGACCTATACACTACCCGAAGCGGTTCCGTATGGAACCCGATGGTGTCCGGGGTGGCACGTCCGGCACCCGCAAGGCAATGGAGTGCGGTATCGACAATGATCGAGTAGTCGGCGCCGCACGCGAAGTCGCCTTCGACCTCGATGCGCACCGTGTAGAGGTTCGACTGGGAGAGGCTGGCCGTGAAGGGGACATCGGGTTCGATTCTTACGGCGGTCAGGAGAGTGGACTCATCTACATAGGCGTTGAACCGAAGATCACAGAGCCATCCGGAGTGACCGGGTGAGAGATCCGCGAGATCATAGGAGGAGTTGATTTCGGTGAGAGCCATCGGGGCGGTGCGGAAGGAGAAACTCAGCGTATCACCCCACGGCCCGCCGTCCGCCAGCGCCAACTGCTCCGTTATGTGTACATGATAGTTCTCGTCCGGGAGCAGGCCGGACGTAGGCTCGAGAGCGTAAATGTACGATCTGCCCGAATAGTCATAGCCTCGCGACCACGAGTCGCTGACGGGTGGCGTGATGACCACGGCATCATCGAGTGAGGACAGGTCAAGTTCGACTTCCGATCTCAGCTCGAGAGAAGTAGCCGCCGGGACAACCGTGTCGCCATCGGCGGGATAGAACGAAACGATCGGCCACGAACTGGCGAGAATGATGCTTCCGAGGTTGATGAACCCGGCCCCTTCGATCGCGATTCCGCCCAGCACCTTTTCCCGATCATCCGAGGCGGCAAAGCGGACTTCGTACAAACCCGGGGGCAGGTTCTCAAGGGTAAAGTAACCTTCGGCATCGGTCGCCGTCGACGCGATTTGCTCGGATTGCCAGGCGCTGACAAGGACGCCGGCTTCCGGCGGGGAGACGCGGCCGAAAACTCCGCCGGCGGCAGTGTCGGTGTTGTAGATGTTATTAGTCGTTTCGTCGCCGCAGCCGCCGACAAGCAGCAGGAGGATGGCCACAAACGCGATGGTACGCATACATGACTCCTTGCGGAAAAGCTCGGATTTCGAAACCCTGCAGTCCGGCCAACCGGGGCGGCAGCGACGCCACCCCCGGAGGCCAGCACCTTCGGGATGTAGTCAACGGCCCGGGAGGAGCCGGCGCAAGCACTTTCGACCGGAACGCGGAGTTGCCGAAAAACGCGCTTGCCGCAGGGGACTGCTTTCCGTATACTATCAAGCTATCGGAAAACCGCTTAGCCGGCGCGTGTGTAACTGATTATGAAATTCGACAGTCTCAAAGATAACTTCACGATCCCGGCCGCCGAGGAGAAGATCCTCCGCTTCTGGGACGAGAACGACGTTTTCCACAAGGCCCAGAAAGCCCACCACGACCGGCCCCACTTCGTGTTCTACGAGGGGCCGCCGACAGCCAACGGACGGCCGGGGATCCACCACGTTATCGCCCGCACCGTCAAAGACCTGGTCTGCCGCTACAAACACATGCAGGGGTTCCGGGTCGACCGCAAGGCGGGCTGGGACACCCACGGGCTCCCGGTCGAAATCGAAGTCGAAAAACAGCTCCGGCTGGAGACCAAATCCCAGGTGCTCGAATACGGCATCGGGAATTTCAACGCCAAATGCCGGGAGTCGGTGTTCACCTTTCTCGACCAGTGGAACGAAATCACACGGCGGATCGGGTACTGGATCGATCTCGACGACGCCTATGTCACGCTCACCAACGAGTATATTGAGACGGTCTGGTGGATCCTCAAGACGTTCTACGACCGCGACCTGCTGTACAAGGGGTACAAGACGGTGCCGTTCTGTCCCCGGTGCGGGACGGGGCTGTCCTCGCACGAGGTGGCCCAGGGGTACCAACTGGTCAAGGATCCCTCGATTTATGTCAAAGTCCCGGCGGCCGACGAGGATTTCAAGTACCTGGTGTGGACGACGACCCCCTGGACGCTGCCGTCGAACGCCGCGCTCTGCCTGCACCCGGAGGCGACCTATGTGCTGGTGGAGCACGAGGGGGAGAAGCTGGTGCTGGCCGAGGCCCTGGTGCCGCGGGTGTTCGGGGAGGACAAGCCGGCGCTCAAGAAATGGCGGGGGAGCGAATTCCTCGGACGCCGCTACCGGCCGCTCTTTGATTTCTATACCGACCAGGCGGACACGGCTTTTGTCGTGATCACGGGCGGGTTTGTCACGCTCGAGGACGGCACCGGGATCGTCCACATCGCCCCGGGATTCGGGCAGGACGACTACGAAGTCGGCCTCCAGCACGGCCTCCCCGTGTTCCAGGCGATCGAGCCCAACGGGATATTCAAAGCGGTGGCGGGGAAATACGCCGGGAAGTTCATCAAGGACGCCGATCCCGAGATCATCCGCGACCTCAAGGCAACCGGGGCCCTCTATAAGAAAGAGCAGTACGAGCACAACTACCCTTTCTGTTGGCGGTGCGACAGCGCGCTGATCTACATCGCGCGCCAGTCGTGGTATATCCGGACGACGCAGTTCAAGGAGCAGTTGATCCGCAACAGCAACGCGATCAACTGGCAGCCGGACGAAATCCGCACCGGACGGATGCTCAACTGGCTGGAGAACAACGTCGACTGGGCGCTCTCGCGCGAGCGCTTCTGGGGGACGCCGCTGCCGATCTGGGTGTGCGACGACGAGAAGTGCGGGCGTATCACGGCGGTCGGGTCGATCGCCCAGCTCCGGCAGGAGGGGATCGACGTACCGGCCGAGGTCGACCTGCACAAGCCGATGATGGACGAGGTGAAGCTCCGGTGTGCCTGCGGCCAAACCATGACCCGGGTGCCGGAGGTGATCGACGTCTGGTTCGACTCGGGGGCGATGCCCTACGCCCAGTGGCACTACCCCTTCGAGAACCGGGAGGAGTTCGCGATCAAGTTTCCCGCGGAGTTCATCTCCGAGGCGGTCGACCAGACGCGCGGGTGGTTCTACTCGCTTTTGGCGATCGGGACCATGCTCTTCGACCAGTCGGCCTTCAAAAACGTCCTCGTGCTCGAGATGGTGCTGGACAAGGACGGGAAGAAGATGTCCAAGCACAAGGGGAACGTGGTCGATCCGTTTGTCACGGTGGCCGAGTACGGAGCCGACCCGGTGCGCTGGTACATGGTGTCGACCTCCAACCCCTGGCTGGCGACCAAGTTCGACCTCGGGGCGCTGCAGGAGGTGGTTCGGAAGTATTTCGACACCCTGCGCAACACCTACTCGTTCTTCGCCCTGTACGCCAACATCGACGACGTCCTGGCGCGGGCGGCCGCGGCCGGGCAGACGGTCGAGGCCTTTCTGGCGGACAAGGCCGGGGAGCCGACCCCGTTCGACCGCTGGATCACCTCGCGCTACCACAGTCTCGCGGGCGAGGTGGCCGCCGGCTTCGATCGGTACGACATCACGCCGGCGGTGCGCAAGATCCAGAATTTCGTGATCGAGGAGCTCTCCAACTGGTACGTGCGGAACAACCGGCGGCGGTTCTGGGCGAAGGGGGACGAGCCGTCGAAAATGCGCGCCTACCTGACCCTCTACCGGGTGCTCGAGGGGGTGTGCCGGCTGACGGCGCCGGTTGCCCCGTTCCTCTCCGAGCTGATCTGGACCGAGCTCATGGGGCCCCAGCGGGAGAAATTCGGGATCCCGCTGTCGGTGCACATGACCGAGTTTCCCAAGGCCGACGCGGCGGCGGTCGATGCCGAGCTCGAGGCCGTGATGGGGCTGGTGGAGCGGATCGTGTCGCTCGGACGGGCGGCGCGGGCGCGCAAGAATCTCAAAGTGCGCCAACCGCTGGCGCACATGATGGTCCAGGCGCCGCCCCAGATTCCCTGGGAACGGGTGGCCGAGTATGCGCCGATCATGAGGGACGAACTCAATGTCAAGGATGTGACGCCGGCGGAGAATATCGACCGGTTCGTCTCGTACGCGGCCAAGCTGAATTTCAAGGCGGCCGGTCCGAAGCTCGGCCCGGCGGTGAAAGCGGCGGCGGCCGCGGTCGCGGCGCTGGCCTCCGCTGACGTCCGGCGGCTGGCCGAGACCGGCAGGATCGAGCTGGCGATCGAGGGGCGGCGGGTCGAACTGGGCGCGGAGGAGGTCGAGGTGATCCGGAGCGAGGAGGCCGGATGGGCGGTCGAAAGCGAGGGGGGGACGACGGTGGCGCTGGCCACCGAGCTGACGGAGGATCTGATCGCCGAGGGGTTCGCGCGCGAACTCGTCAACAAGATCCAGAACATGCGCAAGTCCTCGGGGTTTGAAGTAACCGACCGGATCGCCGTCCGGGTGGCGTCGACGACGCGCCTGGCGGAAGCGGTCCGGCGGTTCGGCGAGTTCATCCGGCGCGAGACGCTCGCCGAGGAACTCGAGTTCACGGTCGACGGGCACCCGGCGGAGGGTACCGAGTGGAACATCAACGGCGAACCGAGCCGGATCGCTGTGCGGAAACTGAAAACCGGGACGACGGCATGAAGAAAACCGAGAAGGAGAAGCTGCGGAAGCTGCTGCTGGCGAAGCGGAAGAAGCTGGTCGAGGAGATGAAGGACACGCTGGAGAGCAATTTCTCGACGACGATGACGGATTCGGACGGCGACATTTCCTCCTACTCGTTCCACATGGCGGACCAGGCGACCGACGCCATGGAGCGCGAGATGGCGTTCATGCAGGCGTCGAAGTCGGGGCGCTTCCTCTACCATCTCGACGAGGCGCTGCGGCGGCTGGACAGCAAAGATTTCGGCAAGTGCATCAAGTGCGGGAAGGATATCGGGATGGCGCGCCTGGAGGCCGTCCCCCACGCCCGTCTCTGCATTGCCTGCAAAGAAGCCGAGGAACATGGCCGCCGGAAGTAGCCGCCGGCTGACCGCCCCCGCCCTGGTGATCCTCCTGGTCGCGGCCGCCGATCAGGCGACGAAATTCTGGGCGGTCCAGACGCTGCCGCTGCGGGAGCCGGTCGCCGTGCTCGGCAGTTTCGTTCAGTTCACCCTCGTGTACAACGAAGGGGGGGCGCTGGGGACGCGGCTGGCGTCCTCCAGCTACTACCTCATCACCTCGCTGATCATTCTTGGGATCGTGCTGTACTACCTCTTCGCCAACCGCGGCGCCGCGCGGGTGTGCTATCCGCTGGCGTTTATCGCCGGCGGGGCGCTTGGCAACATCATCGACAGGATCCGCATCGGCCAGGTCATCGACTTCATCGATATCGATTTCTTCGACATCCACCTCGCCGGCTACGAGCTGGAGCGGTGGTGGACATTCAACATTGCCGATGCTGCGATCAGCGTCTCCATCGTGTACCTGTTGGCAAGTGTCTTTCTCCACCAACCGGCGCGCGATCCTCGCCGGCTGACGGAAAGCGGCAGCGAATCGGCTTGAGGAGCGCGCCGTGGCGGGGACGGATCTGTGCCACGGAATTGTCGTGATAACCGTATGTGAAGTGTGCGGTTTGTCGGGGGCCGGTTATAGAAAATCTCATTCGGCCGTTGCGCGGCGCGGGGCGGCCGATTTTTCATGAGCGGTAAGAGACACTAATGTAATTACTTCCGGAAGCGCGGAAATTAATCCACATCGGGCTTGACGAGCCGCAGGAGCTAGTCTATCAATGCTCATGAATAGAC
Organism: Candidatus Zixiibacteriota bacterium; assembly: GCA_017999435.1. Classification (NCBI taxonomy): domain Bacteria; kingdom Pseudomonadati; phylum Candidatus Zixiibacteriota; species Candidatus Zixiibacteriota bacterium. Next base: position 310,408 of record JAGNLV010000002.1, on the reverse strand, counting down.
GCAGACACCCGATTGTTGACAGTGTGTGGACGGTTTTTCCCGGGGGTGAGGGAAGCTGTTCTCTGATAGATCGTTACAAGCCCCCCCGACAACGCATCATGTGAATAACTCTGTGGATAGATATGCACGATCGCTAAGTTTCCAGCGCTATCCCACCTAACGACAACAGGGTGTTCTGTGGACAACTATACATCATACAAACGAGGGGACGAGTGTCTTGACTCTGCCACAAGTCATTCCGAATTCACCGCAGTGGAAGGATTGTCTGCGGTATATCGCTCAGCGCGTCAATGAACAGTCCTTTAACACGTGGTTCAAGCCGACGCGGGGCGGCATCAACGGCGACGGCCAGTTCTACCTGGCGGTGCCGAACCAGTTCGTGGCCGACTGGATCAAGGGCCACTTCGGGGAGGTTATCGATGAAGCGTTCCGGGAGGTGCTGGGGTCGAGTTATCAGTTGGAGTTTGTGATCGCGCAGATACCGGAGGTGCCGGAGCAGAACGCGCTCAACCTGGAACTGCCCCTGCCCGAGCGGCCGGAGCCGCTGCCGGTTCCGCAAACGCAGCCCCTTGGGCGGCGGCACGATCACAATCTGAACCGGAAGTACACGTTTGACTCGCTCGTGGTCGGTGATTTCAACCAGTTCGCGTTCGCAGCCGCCCAGGCGGTCGCCGAGGCGCCCGGTCTGAACAAGTACAACCCGCTGTTCATTTACGGCGGCACCGGCTTGGGGAAAACCCACATTGTCCAGGCCATCGGGAATGCGATCCTCGAAGCTTTCCCCAACAAGCGGATCTTCTACGCCACCAGCGAGAAATTCACTTCCGATTTCATCGCCTCCATCTCCGACCGCACGATCGCCGATTTCACTAAGGTCTACCGCGACGTGGACGTCCTCATCATCGACGACATCCAGTTCTTCTCCGGCAAAGAGTCCACGCAGGAGCAGTTCTTCCACACTTTCAACAGCCTCCACCACCTGGGGAAGATGATTGTGCTCACTGCCGACCGTCCGCCGCGCGAGATCAAGGGTCTGGAGGAGCGCCTGCTGTCGCGCTTCCAGTGGGGCCTGGTGGCCGACCTCCAGGCGCCCGACCTGGAAAACCGCACCGCCATCCTCTACAAGAAGCTGGAGACGGAAGGGATCACGCTCCCCGACAACATCGTGCGCTATATCGCCGACCAGGTGCAGACCAACATCCGCGAGCTCGAGGGGGCGCTCATCCGCCTGCTCGCGTATGCTTCCCTGCGGCAGGAGGAGGTCGACCTGAAACTGGCGGAGAAAGTCCTCGGTGGCGGCAACTCGGTGAAATGCAAAGTAATCGAGATCGAGGCGATCCAGCGAAAAGCCGCCGAGTACTTCAAGGTGGAGCCGCACATGATGCAGGCCAAGAAGAAAACCGCCGATGTAGTCCTCGCCCGCCAGGTGGCCATGTACCTCTGCCGCTCGCTCACGAGCAACTCGCTCAAAGTGATCGGGGCGGCCTTCGGCGGCCGGGACCACTCCACCGTCATCCACGCCTGCGACCTGATCTCGCGCCGCATGGCCCGGGAGCCGGATCTCCGGCACAAAATCGACCAAATCTCGGCCTCGTTGCTGTACTAACAAGATGTGGAGTGAAGTTGTGGAAGATGTGCGCACAGGTCGGCTTGGACGCGAACTGTGGAAGAAGTCGGAAAGGGAGAGGTTGTTGTGGGGATAACGCTGGGATAAAAAAAGGATGGGGATTTGTTTTAAATTGTTGCCATGCAAAGTGTACGGGTGACATATTAGTGGAAGGCGAGGGGTTGTACACAACCCCACAGCCCTTATTAATGTTACTCGTGAGATAAGTAGAAGGATATTGTAAGAGACAACGTGGGGATAGGCTACGTTGCAGGAGAGCACGGAGATGAAATTCACCTTACCGAAGTCACGACTGGGGCAGTACCTCCAACATATCCTCCAAGTAGTGCCCGCAAAGTCGACCCTTCCGATTTTGTCGAATATTCTGCTCGAAGCGCTGGAGAACAAACTGAAAGTCTCCGCCACGGATCTCGATATCTCGATTACCGCCTCCCTCGATGCGACCGTCACGAAAAAAGGGGCGGCCGTTGTTCCTGCGCGTATTCTCTTCGAGATCATCAAGGAACTTCCGGAGTCGGAGATCACGGTCGAGACCGTAGGGTCACGGGTGGAACTGAAAGTCCCGAACGGCTCGTACAAGATCGGTTCGGTAACGCCGGAGGACTTTCCCAAGCTGCCGGCCGTCAACACGAAAAAGGAAATACGCATCGTGGCGGGCAGCCTCGTCAACATGATCCGTAAAACCACGTTCGCCTGTTCGGATGATGAGACGCGGCCGGCCCTCAACGGAGTGCTCTGGCAAACGAAGGGGGAGAAAATGCAGATGGTGGCCACCGATGGCCACCGCTTGGCCAAGATGGCCACGGAGAACAGACAGCTGAAGGGGATGTACGAGGATGTTATCATTCCACCGAAGGTGCTGAATCTCATTCCCAAGTTTATCGCAGGCGATGATCAGGAGATCGGGATCATCTTCGGGGAGAACAACATCATCTTCAACCTCAGCGACATTATTCTCACTTCCCGTCTCCTTGAGGGGCCCTACCCGAATTTCGAGCAGGTAATCCCGCAGGACAATGACAAGCGGCTTACGATTCACAAGGACGACCTTGCCGGGGCGGTACGCCGGGTGGCGATTCTCTCCAATGCTCTGACACACCAGGTAAAGTTCTCCCTGAAAGACAACACGCTGGTGCTCTCGACAACCAACGCCGATGTCAGCGGCGAGGGGAAAGAGACGCTGGAGTGCGACTACAAGGGGGATGCGATCGAGCTCGGCTACAACGCGAACTACATCACGGAGATCCTCTCGAAAATTGACGGTGACGAGGTGATATTCGAGCTGGCCACCTCGGTCTCGGCCGGCATCGTGTACAGCCCGGATGTAGCAAAAGAGGATTTCCTGTGCCTCGTAATGCCGCTGCGGCTGGCTGACTGACGATGAAAGGCGGATTCTGAATAATGGCAGATGGCAGCGTCTGCCATTTTTCATTTTGGTATGATACTCCGCTCCCTTCACCTTCAGGGTTTTCGCAACTTCGCCCCGCTGGCGATCGAATTCGGCGAGCGGGTCAACATTCTGTACGGCGACAACGGCTCGGGGAAGACCAACCTCATCGAGGCGATCTTCGTGCTCTGCCTGGGCCGTTCCCACCGGGGAGTGCCCGACAGCGTGATGCTGCAGCAGGGGACCGAGACTTTCCGTCTTGAGGGGCGGCTCAGCCGCAACGGGGAAACGGAGGCGGTCGCGGTGGCCTACCAGACCGGCGGCCGGAAGAAGATCACGGTCGAGGGAGTGCCGATTCGGCCGGCCGAGCTGTACGACCGGTTCTGCGCGGTCACGGCCGGGCCGGAGGACACGGAACTTCTCGCGGGGTCTCCCGCGGCGCGGCGGGTGTTTCTCGATATTTATCTCGCGCAGTACTCCCCGAGGTACATCGCGCAGCTAAGCGATTACAGCCGGGCGCTGGCGCAGAAGAATGCGGCGCTGCGCATGAACGCGGCGCCGGAGGCGTTCAACGCCGTGCTCGTGCCTTTGGGGGCGGCCATCACGGCGGCGCGGGCGCGCTTTCTGGAGCAACTCGTGCCCCTGGCGGCCGGCCACTATGAGCGGATTTCCCACGGCTCTAAGATGACGATTGCCTACCGGGCTTCTGCCGCGAGTGTCACCGACAGCAACGGGGCGGAGGGGATGGCCGCGCAGTACGAGCGCAAGCTTGCTTCCTACACGGAGCGGGAGCGGGCCATGCAGGTGTCGCTCGTGGGGCCGCACCGGGATGATCTGGCGATCGAGATCGGAGGCTACCCGGCGCGGACGCACGCCTCGCAGGGAGAGATGCGGACGGCGGCGATCGCGCTCAAGCTGGCCGTGTACCAACTGCTGGCGGCCCGACGGGGGGCGCTCCCGCTGTTGCTCCTGGACGAAATATTCGCCGAGCTCGACGACAGGCGGATCGGGGCCCTCCTGGCCGAGCTGGCGGAATTCCAGCAGCTTTTTCTCACGACGGCCGGGCAGCCGCCTTCGGCCCTGCAGGCGCAGAGCCGACGGTTTGAGATCAGCGGCGGACGAATCGCGGGGGTGCAGTAATGCCGGAACTGGTGCTGCGGGAGATCCGGAAGGAGTTCGACGGGCGGTCGGTCCTGGAGGATGTGTCGCTCGAACTGGCCGCGGGGGAACTGCTTGTCCTGCTGGGTCCGTCGGGGTGCGGCAAATCGACCCTGCTCCGGCTGATCGCCGGCCTGGAGGAACTCGACCGGGGGGAGATCCTCCTGGGGGAGCGGCGGATCGACCGGCTCCCGCCGAAAGACCGCAACGTCGCCATGGTGTTTCAGAACTACTCGCTCTACCCGCACATGACAGTGGAGCAGAACCTGGCCTTTCCGCTGAAAGTGGCGAAGGTGTCGCGGGCGGAGCGCATGCTTTTGGTGGCGCGGACGGCGGCGCTGCTGGGGCTGGAAGACCGGTTGAAACTTCGGCCGGGCCAGCTCTCGGGCGGCCAGCGCCAGCGGGTGGCGCTCGGGCGCGCCATCATCCGCGAGCCGGCCCTTTTCCTACTGGATGAGCCGCTGTCGAATCTCGACGCCGATCTCCGGGCGCGCATGCGGGTGGAGATTGTGGGTCTCCAGAAGCGGCTGGGGACGACGATGATCCACGTGACCCACGACCAGGCCGAGGCGCTCACCATGGCCGACCGGATCGGGCTGCTCCACGAAGGGCGGCTGGTCCAGCTCGGGACCCCGGAGCAGCTCTACAACGAGCCGGCGACGCTGTTCGCCGCCCAGTTCGTCGGGTCGCCGCGGATCAACGCGGTGCCGGTGACGGCCGACGGCGAGGGGATCTCGGTGTTCGGGTTTGCACGGAGCGAGCTGGGGGCGGCGCCGCCGGCGGGAGAACTCACCGCGGCGGTGCGGCCGGAGAAAATCCGGATCGAACCGGAGGGGCGCTTTGCCGCGAGCGTCATCGGCTGCGAGTACCTCGGCGATCAGTATGTCGTGACGCTGAAGTTCGGGGAGACGGTGCTCACGGTGGCGGGCGTGACCCGGGAAATGCGCGCGGGCGAGCCGGCGCGGTTCGCCATTGCGCCCCGGGACCTCCTGTTTTTCGATCGGGCGAGCGGGCGGCGCGTCGGGTAAAGCGGGGGGCCACGGCCGCGCTTTCCGGGGGAAGCCGGCCGATCCGGCAGCCAGGGTTGCACAGTCTACCGGAACAGGGAGCGGGACGGCAGGTCAAGAAGGGCCCGGAAGGAGTAGACCCCCAGAGCCGCGCCGAGCGGGAAGTTGAACAGGTGGAGGACGGCGGCCGCGGCGGGGAGGTTGAACACGAAGATGACTATGTTCAGAATACCACGGCTTTCACGTGCTTTTCCCTCGGGCGGCGCGCTCCTATTCTTGCGAGAGGCGGTCAAGCTCCGCGACCTGGTCGGCGAAACGGGTGAGAGTGGACTCGATCGCCGCGGGGCGGCTCATGTCGACACTGGCGCGGCGCAGGAGCTCAATCGGGTAGTCGCTCCCGCCGGCGGCCAGCAGGTCGAGGTAGCGGTTGATCGAGTCAGGGCCGCCGGCCAGGACGTTATCCAGAATCGACTCGGAGGCGGCGTAGGAGGTGGCGTACTGGTAGACGTAGAAGGTCATGTAGAAGTGCGGGATGCGGCACCACTTGAGGCCGAAGTAGGGATCGTCGCCCAGGTCCGGGCCGTAGTATTTTCGGGTGAGGTCGGCCCACAGCGCCGTGAGCCACTCGGGCGACAGGGCTCCCCCGCCCTCAACCTGTGCGTGGATGGCCAGCTCGAAGTGGGCGTAGAGAACCTGGTTGAAGAAGGTCCCCATGGTGTTGTCGATGTACCGGTTGAGCAGGTAGAGCCGGGTGGTCTTGTCCTGGGCCTTCGACAGCAGGTGCTGCAGGAGAAGACCTTCGTTCAGAGTGGAGGCGACTTCGGCGACGAAGATTGAGTACTGGGCTTTCGGGTAGGGCTGGTGCGTATTGGAGAGGTGGGAGTGCAGGGCATGGCCCATCTCGTGGGCGAGCGTAAACATGTTGTCGACCGTGGCGTTGTAGTTCATGAGCACGAACGGGTGCACGCCGTAGCTCCCCCAGCTGAACGCGCCGGAGGCTTTGCCGGCGGTTTCGAAGACATCCACCCAGCGCGAGGCGAACCCCCGGCGGAGAACGTCGAGGTAAGTCGGGCCGAGCGGCCGGAGGGCGTCGAGAATCTCCGCGATCGCATCGTCGTAGGCGACCTCGTAGTCGGCCTCGGGAAAGAGCGGGCAGGCGAGATCCCAGGTGTGGAGCTGCTCCACTTTGAGGAGACGCTGCCGGACGCGCAGGTAGTGGTGCATCCCCTCGAGATGGGCCTCGGTGGTCTCGATGAGGTTGCGGTAGACGGAGACGGGGATGTTGTCTCCGAAGAGGGCGGCCGCCAGGCAGCTGTCGAACCGGCGGGCGCGGGCGTAGAACACGTCGGCGTTGACCGCGGCGGCGAGCGACGCCCCGAGCGTGTTGAGGTGCTCCCGGTAGGGGCGGTAGAACGCATGGTAGGCATCGTGCCGCACCCGGCGGTCGGACGATTCCATCAGCTTGGCGTAGCGCTGCTTGGTGAGCTGGACATCCCGGCCGGACTCGTCCTGGACAGTCGGGTAGGAGAGGTCGGCGTCGTCCAGCATGGTAAAAATTGTCTCCGGGCCGCGAGTGACCTGGGCCGAGAGGGCGAGGAGTTCCTCCACCTCCTGGGTGCGGACGTGGGCGCGGGTGCGGATGAGCTCGTTGATGTAGAAGTCGTATTCGTCGGTGTGCGGGAAGCGCGCGGCCATCGCGCGGAGCGCCTGCTCATCGATCGCCAGCAGTTCGGGTTCGACAAAGGCGAAAGCGGCGCGGCCGCGGGCAGAAAGGGCCGCGGCGCGGTCGGTCATGGCCTGATATTTCGAGACCCGGTTGTCGATATCCTGGCTCAACTTCGCATATTGGTAGAGACGGAACATGGCCAGCCCGAGGTCGGAGCGGCTCTTCAGACACCGGTAGAGCGTGTCCGGCGACTCGTGGAGGCGCCCGGCGAACCCGGCGGCGTTCCGGATGAGTTCCTCGACGCGGCGGGCGTCGTCATCCCAGGCCTCGTCGGACAGATAGAGGTCGGCGAGGTTCCATTGGTAGCGTTCCTCGACCTGGTCGCGGGTGGGGATTGTTTTCTGGTCATCGGTGCCGGTCGCGCAGGACATGGGGGGCCTTTCGTTTGGTTGGTTCGCCATCGGGCGCAATATCGCAGGTAAGAGCGGCGGGCGCAAGGGCGGCGGGCGGGATTTTGCCGGCCGCGGGCGAGCCGGGCTGCTCGTCCGCTTTCGGCGAACGCGGAACCCGACCCACCCGCGGCTTAGGGTCACTTGATCTTCTTGGCCGGCATGTCGCGACCTCCCTGGTGGAGGATCAGGCCGGTGGCGCGGCCGGTCGCCGGGTCGAGCTGGAATGTGATCTGCGCGTCGACAACACGCAGGAAGTATTCGGTTTCGCCGGCGGGGAAGATTTCGAATTCCTGCTGGCCGGTGGCCTGCGAGAAGAAGCGGCCGTCGCGGGCGCGAAACGTGAGGACAAACCCCGGCGCGAGTTCGTAGTCGCCGACCAGACGCGCGAAGACCGCCGGGTCGATCGGGACCACCGCCCGCTCCGCCATGAGGCTGTCCGCGAGCGGTCCGGTGACCCGGTCGCAGCGGGTGTCGACGCCCGACTGGTGGATCAGGTGGGCCACCACCGCGCCCGCCTGGTCGCGGATGAAAACGAGTGTCGTCGAATTGTCGTTCTCGAAGAAGAATTTGTCGGGGGCCTCGGGGAAGACCTGGAAGACCGGGCCGCCGGTCCGCTGCGAGTAGAGGTTGTCGCCGTCGCGGCGAATCACCCGGTACGAGTTGTCGCCGACCCGGTAGACGCCGACGAGGGCATCGAACGAGGCGGGGTCGGCCGCCGCCGGTGTTTTCCGGACCGGCCGGTCATAGGGCTGGTCGAACATGATCGCGGCGAGCGTGGAGCCGAGGCCGGCGGCATTGGCCGACATGTTGTTGCACAGGACGATGATGGTCAGCCGGTCGTCGGGGTAGCGGGCGATGACGCTGGTGAAACCATCGATGCCGCCGCCGTGGGAAATCTCGCGCCGGCCGAACCGTTCCGCCACCATCCAGCCGTACCCGTAGTTCTCCAGGGCGGGGGTGTACATCTGCTTCCGGGAGTCTTCCGAGAGAACCCGGTCGCCGTAGAGCGCCTGGTCCCAGATGAGCAGGTCGCCGACCGTGGAGGCGAGGGCGCCCGCGGCATACGGGAGGGTCATCGAGATCGGATCGGCCGGGACGAGTGTATCTTCCGGAGCCACGTAGCCGACCGCACGGTTGGGGGTCCGCTCGTTCGGGGGGTAGGTCGTGTGCGTCATGCCGAGGGGGCGAAAGATGTGCTCCGCCAGGTAATCGGCGTAGGTCTGCCCCGAGACAGCTTCGATAATCAGCCCGAGGAGGAAGTAGCCGGAGTTGCAGTAGCGGTACATCGCCCCCGGCTCGAACTGCAGCGGCAGATCTTTGAAGGAAGCGACAATTTCGCGGGCCGTCATGTCCAAGCCGCGGCGAGCCATGAGGCTGTCGATGTCGGTGTAGCTGACTAGGCCGGAGGTGTGGGTGAGAAGGTGGTGGACCGTGATTCGGTCGCCGGTGGCTTTCGGGAAGTCGGGGAGGAATTTCGAGATCGGGTCGTGGACGCTGAGTGTCCCCTGCTCCTGGAGCTGCAGGATGGCGGCCGCGGTGAACTGCTTGGTGACCGAGCCGATGAGGAACTCGGTCTCGGGGGTGTTGGGCTGGCCGTGGGCGACGTCGGCCATGCCGTAGCCTTTGACGAAAACGGGAACGCCGTCGTCGGCCACAAGCACGGCTCCCTGGAACCGGAGGACATCGCAGGCGGCGCTGAGATAGGCATCGAGTTCGGCCGTTTTGTCGGCGGCCGGCACGGTGGCCGCCAGCAGGAGCGCAGCGGCGAACACCAGCACGCCGGCGGTTGTACGGAGCAGGAACGATTTGCGCATACCGTACCTTTCACAGCAGGATAGAGCGGGTTCGATTTGTCCTATCAGACGAATCCACGGGCGTAATGTTGCCGTCAAATGTACTGCGCCCGTGGGGGGCGAAGCGAGCGCCTGCTACTCCATCTTCTCCACGCAGCCGGCGATCAGGTCGCGCAGGATCGGCTCGGTCGCACTCGCGGCCCCGATCACATCGGCCAGCGAGCAGGGATGCATGTTGTCCGGCAGACCCATGTCGGTGATGATCGAGAACGCGAGGATCTTCGTGCGCTGGTGGTGGGCGGTGAGCACCTCCGGCACCGTCGACATGCCGACCGCATCGGCGCCGAACCCGCGCAGCATGCGGTACTCAGCGGCGGTCTCCAGGCACGGACCGGTGAGACCGACATACACGCCTTCCTGGAGGCGGATCTTCAGCTCAAGAGCAACCTGCCGGGCGAGAGCCTGGTACCGCCGGTGGTATACCTCGTACATGTCGGGGAAACGGTCGCCGAGGGTGTCGTCGTTGGGGCCGATGAGCGGGTTGCCGGGGAAGAAGTTGATGTGGTCTTTGATGAGCATGATATCCCCCGGCGCGAAATTCGGGTTGAGACCGCCGGCGGCGTTGGAGACAATGAGGGTGTGGATACCGAGCGCTTTGAGGGTGCGCACGGGAAAAGCGATCTGTGGAAACGAGTACCCCTCGTAGTAGTGGAACCGTCCCTGCATGCAGACCACCGGTTTGCCGCGCAGGCGGCCGAAGAGGAGGCGGCCGGCGTGCGACTCGACGGTGGAGACGGGGAAATGCGGGATCTTCTCGTAGCTGACCGTGCCGACCATGTCGATGCCGTCGACCAGCTTCCCCAAACCGGTGCCGAGGATGATGCCGATCCGGGGGGTGAAGGCGATCTGCGAGGTGATATAGCCGACCGCGTCGTTCAGCATGGCGCGGAATTCCTCTATTGTCTGCATGGGTACGCTCCTTCAGCTGCGGAAACCTTCCGTTTACTGAGGCGAATATAGCAAACGGGGGGCGGGAGTCACGCGGGAAATTGGGTCGGAACCGAAGGGCCCGGGCGGCGCGGACAAGGCGGCCAAGAGGGCAAAGGAAAGGACCGGTCGCGGGAGGGAAGGTGCGGCCGGTCCTTTAACTGCGCGTGGGGTGATTTTCGCGTCGTTGCGCCGCCGCTAGGAGCGGGCGGCTTTGTCCATCTCCTCCTCGAAGCGCGCGGCGACTTCGTCGAGTTCACGTGCGATGTCCTCGGGCACGGCGGCGGCGCTCTTGCGCGGGGCGGCCGGGCGGGCGGCCGGGGCCGCATCGCCGATCGGCTGGTCGATGTCGATCAGGTTGTGCTCGGTCGAGGCGTCCGCTTCCTCCGGCGTCTCGGGAGCCGGGATCCGGCCGGTGCGGTTGCGCTCATCGAAATCGTTGAGGGTCGCGCGCATCGATTCATCCCGTTCCGACGCCGCGGCGGCCGTCGGGCCGGCGGCGGGCGCCGCTGTCCGCCGCGACAGCTCAGGGGCGGTGGCGTGGGACATCTGGTAGCTTTCCAGGGCGGCGGCCAGTTCCGGGTCGATCGCCGGCTGCGGGGGCGGCGGCGCCGTCGGAGCGGGACCGACCGCGACAATCTGTTCGGCGGCGTTGGCCTCTTCGGTGTGCGCCGGTTCGGCCGGTTCCGGCTCCGTGCTGAAAGTCTCGAGCTTTTTGCGCGTCACCTCGGTGACTTCTTCGACCTCAAGGCCGTTGGTCGGCTTGAACGGTCTCAGGGTGGGCGGCACGACGGCGGGGATGTTGGCCTCGCGCGCCTGCCGGATCCAATCCGCCTCCGGAGCGGTCGTCGCCGTCCTGAGATCGCGGCGGAAATCGCCGGCGGCCCGGGCGGGCTCCGTCTCCGAGGCGGCCGGGGTCGCCGGAATGCTCGTGATGGTCGGAGTCTTCGCGGTATCGTCGGCCGACGGCTCGGCGGCGGCGGTCGGGCGCGCCGGCTGCATCCGCGGCACCTCCGGCTCCTTCACCCGCTGGAGTTCGTCGATCAACTCGAGGTGCGACTCGATGAGATTCTTGAGCTTGGTCTGGTACGAGACCTTGACCATGCGCAGGCGGGTGATCTGCTCGTCGAGGACACGGGCTTCGTCGGCGCGGGAGCCGACGATGGTCTCGGCCTCGGCGCGGGCTTTGTTGAGGATCTCCCCCACTTCGCGCTTGGCGTTGGCCACGAGAGTGTCGGCGTTGCGGCGGGCGTCGATAGCCGCGCTCTTGATCGTGTCCTCGAACTGCTTGAGAGCCTCGAGCTGAGTGCGGACCGTGTCCCGCTCGATCGCGATCTTGAGGTTCTCCTGCTTGAGATCCTCCAGGGCCGCGGCCACCTGCTGCAGGAGCTCGCGCACTTCATCCTTATCGTATCCCCGCATCTGGTTCGGGAACTCGTAATTGCGGATATCGTTCGGCGACAGGGCCGTACTCATGGGTCAGCTCCTTCAGTTTCCCTTTTCCAGTCCACCGGCGCCGGGAACGGAAAGATGCCTTTCCGGCAGCCACCGGGCCGGTACGGTCTGTATCTGTATTAGTTATCGGGAGACGGGGGATGAAAATTGAGAACGGAATGGGACTTGAGAAGGCGGGACGGCCGCCTGCCGCAGAGTCGGAGCAGGTTGTATGCGCAAGCAGGACAGAGAGATAGACAGCTCAGTCGGACGGCTTGTCGGACTCCCGGTCCTCCGTGTACGAAAATTCATCGGTCGGACGCTGCCCGAACAGAAGGCTGCCGATGCGCAGCATGGTCGAGCCCTCGGCGATCGCCAGCGGAAAATCGCCCGACATACCCATCGAGAGCGTGTCGAATTCGTCGCCGAACAGATCCTGTCCCTGCCGGAACAACTCGCGGCAGCGCCGGAATGCGGCGCGCACGCTGTCCTCGTCGTCCGCGAGCGGGCCGATCGTCATGAGGCCGGAGAGGACGATGTTCTCCAGATTTCGGATCTGCCGGCAGAGGTCGAGACAGGCGTCCGGCGAAACGCCGTATTTCTGGTCTTCCCCGGAGCAGTTGACCTGAACGAGGCATTCGATTTCGAGTTCGGCTTTGCCGGCCTGGCGGTTGATCTCATCGGCCAGTTTCAGCGTGTCGACCGACTGGATGACGTCGAAAAGTTCGACAGCCCTTTTGACTTTGTTGGTCTGGAGATGGCCGACCATGTGGAAACGGGCGATCTGGCCGAGGGCGGCGATTTTCGCGTCGGCCTCCTGGACCCGGCTCTCGCCGATATTGTGCAGGCCGGCGGCGACCGCGGTGCGGATGACGGACGGAGGGTGGGTTTTGGTGATGGCGACCACGGTGATGTCGTCGGCATCGCGGTCGTATTGTTCGCAGGCCTCGACGATTCGTCCGCGCAGCTCAACGATATTTCGGCCAATGTCCGCTTTCATGGTACCGGCGCCAAGATGAAGGGAAAGGGGGATTCAGGCAAGCAAAAAGCGCGGCGGGAGTCCGGGGACTCCCGCGCCGCGGAAAGGCGGGGCTCGCGGATGATGGCGAGTTTGCCGATCTGAGCCGGTTGGCCGGGAACCTCGACCACCCAGTAGTAGAGCCCGCTCTCGACTTTCTGGAAGTTCCGGTTGATGAGATCCCACGCGTGGCGGGTGTGGAGCGGATCGGCGGGATTCGTGTCGTGGTCGAGGGTGCGCACCCGGTCGCCATTGAGGGTGTAGATGTGGATGGTGCACTGCGGGGGGAGGTTGGCAAACCAGATCGCGCGGACGCGCTCGTCCCAGCGGTCCTCCTGCGCCCGTCCCTCGAACCCCTGGACGCGGTAGCCGGCGTCGGTGCGGTAGGGGTTGGGGTAGATGTAGACCTGATTGCTCCCGGAGAGGGGGGCGTCGAAAGCGTGGAGGGGGAAGCCGCTCACAGCGGTTTCGGCGATGGCCGACTCCAGAGGGCGGACGCATGATTCGGGGGAGCCGAAGTCGAAAGCGGTGACAGCGACCCAGTAGGGGACACTGGGGAGGAGGCCGGGGATATCACCGGCGTACTCGTAGAACTTGAGGTAGCCGTCCTCGGTGTACATGTCGGAGGTGAGGGAGTCGGGCGGGAGGGTGCGGGGATCGGGGAGGTCGGGATAGGTTTTCCGGATGCGGGTGAGGGAAGAAGAGGGAGGCTCGGTCGAGTCGCGCAGGGGGACGGCGTTGAAGCCGTGGGGGGTGAAGTAGCAGGAGGAGTCGGGGTAGAGAGGGTACTGAAAGTAGCGGCCCGGGCCGGGGCAATCAGCCGGGTGAAAGCTCGTGTCTGCACAGGGGTCGGGAGCTCTTTGTGTCCTCGCCGTCAAGCTACGCCCGCCCGGGGCGTTTGTCAGGAGAATGAGTTGATGTGAGGGGTAACCCACAGCAGAGCTGTGGGCGACCAGCCGGGAATGATCGCGCCGGGCGGGGCCTGTGATACGACCAGCGGCGGAGGGCGCCTCAGGAGCCGGCGGGAGAGGAATTGATGATCGACTCGATGGCGCGTTTGAAGGTTTTGTAGTCGCGGGGGCCGACGTAGTGGTTGACGATTGTGCCGTTGTAGTCCTCGACCTGGAACAAGTTACCCTTCGCGTCGAAGAAGAAAGTGGTCGGGATGCCGCGGATGCCGAAATCCACCGCGACCGTCTGATCCCCCATGAGCATCTGCCAGGTCATGCCCTGCTGGGCGGAGAAGCGTTTGACTTTGTCGGGGGTGTCGTTGAGGGCGATGCCGAGGATTTCGATGCGGTCGCTGTATTCGCGGTAGATTTTCACCATGTCGGGGATTTCGCGGCGGCACGGGCCGCACCAGGTGCCCCAGAAATTGATGACGACCGGTTTCCTGCCGAGCCATTCGTCGGCGGTGCGGATGTTGCCGTCGGTGTCGCGCAGAGTGAAGGCGACCTGGCCGGGCGGCTGGGTCCGGGCAGGCGGCTGCGCGGCGGCCGTTTGGGGTGTCCTTTCGGCCCGCGGCCGGGTGTCGGCGCTGTTGTCCCCGCAGCCGGCGAGGAGCAGGCCGAAAGCGAGCAGGGGGGCGAGAAATCGGATCATGGCGTCGTCTCCCTTGTTGTCCGGACATGCCGGTTGGGCGGTCTGCCCGCGCCCCGGCGCGGGGCGACGGAGCGGGCCTCCTCCGGCAGTATCGGCGCGGCGGGGGCTAGTCGTTACTCTTGGGAGTCTCCGTCTTGGTAGTGTCGTACTGCTCGTCCTTCACGTACGAGAGGGCTTCCATCATGACGTCGGGGGGACGGTATCCGGTGATCTGGCCAAGCTTGCTGCCGTCGGACTTGAGAAACCAGAACGTGGGGTAGCCGCGGACGCCGAATTCTTTCTTGGCGAGGTTGGCTTCGGTGATCTTGTAGCCGTTGACGTTGAGTTCCTTCTGGGAGTCGCCGTCGACTTTCACCGGGATGAAGTTGGCGTTGATCATTTCGACGACTTCGGGTTTGGCGAAAGTTTCGCGGTCCATCTTCTTGCAGAAGCCGCACCACTTGGCGGTGAAGTCGACGAGGACGTGCTTTTTCTCGGCGGCGGCGCGCTGGAGGCCGACGTCGTAGGCGACCCACTGGATTTCGGCCGGGGCGGCGGTTTTGCCGGACTCGTCGTCGGCGAACACAAACGCGCCGGCGGCGAGGACGAGCACAAGCGGGAGCATGATGGGCGTGATGGCTTTCATGAGGCACCTTGTTGCGGTATGGATGTTAACTTTCTTTGCGCTGCAGGGGGCGCAGGTACGCGCCGCTTTCGCCGAGGATGGCTTTCAGGGAGTTCAGCAGGGCGAAATCGGGGTTGACGGCGTACTTGCGCGACCGGATGTACACCTCCGAGCCGTTTTCGCGGGCCGCCACGAGCACCGGGGTACTTCCCCGGCTGGCGTCCAGCGTGCGGAGCGTCTGATCGAGTACGGTATCGGGGCAATCCACATCGATCTTTATAACCAACTGGCAGGAGAAGCGTTCCGTCAGCTTCTCCAGCGGCAGAACCTCGCCGCCGATGATCTTCGGAGCCTCCCCCTCGCGCGTCGACACCCGCCCGGTCACCAGCACCATCCGGTCGGCCGCGATGATCTCCTTGTTCTCGTCGTAACATTTCGAGAAGAGAATCAGTTCGGTCGAACCGGTGTAGTCTTCGAGGGTGGCGAACGCCATCATGTTCCCTTTCTTGTCGACCATTTTCTTGACGGCGGTGAGGATGCCCCCGACCGTCACCTCGCGGCCGTCGGCCGCCTGCCGGAGACCGTCGGCGGTGAAGGTCGTGAACGACTTCAACTCGTCGCGGTAGGCGTCGAGGGGATGGCCGGAGATCCAGAAGCCGAGCATGGTCTTTTCCTGGTTGAGGCGTTCGGCGCGCGGCCATTCCTCGAGGGGCGGCAGAGCGGGGGGGACCCGCCGCGCGCCGGCGCTGTCGGCGAACAGGTCGTGGGAAGCGGCGGCTTCCTGGACTTTATGGGCGAACTCGAGCACGGCCTCGACGGCCGCGTACTTCTGCGCCCGGTTGCCGGGGAGGGAATCGGCCGCCCCGGCGGCGACGAGGGATTCCAGGACGCGGCGGTTGAGCGTCTTGGCCGGCACCCGGGTCACCAGGTCGGCCAGGTCGCTGTAGAGGCCGTCCCGCCGGCGTTCCTCGACAATCGCCAGCGCCGGCGAGCCGCCCACGTTCTTCACCGCCTGGAGGCCGAACCGGATCTTCCCCTCGGCTACGGAAAAATCGACCTGGGAATGGTTGACGTCGGGCGGGAGCACGTCGATGTTCGCGCGGCGGCACTCTTCGAGGAAGGCGTAGATGCGGTCGGAGTCGTTGATTTCCGAGGTCATGAGGGCCGCCATGAACTCTTTCGGGTAGTACTGCTTGAGCCAGGCGGTCTGGTAGGCGACGTAGGCGTAGCAGGTGGAGTGGGCCTTGTTGAAGCCGTAGCGGGCGAAGGTCTCGATCTGGTGAAAGACCTCCTCGGAGACGCTGCGCGGGACGCCCAGGCGGTCGGCCCCCTCGAGGAACTCCTGTTTCTGGGCGGCCATGAGAGCGGCGTCCTTCTTCCCCATCGCCTTGCGCAGCAGGTCGGCGCGCCCGAGCGGGTAGCCGGCGAGGACGTTGGCGATCTTGAGCACCTGCTCCTGGAAAACGATCACGCCGTAGGTATCGCCGAGAATTTCCTCGAGCGACGGGTGGACGAATTCGATCCTCTGCCGGCCGTGCTTGCGGTCGATGTAGATGTCGATCATGCCCGAGTCGAGCGGACCGGGGCGGTAGAGGGCGTTCATCACGACCAGGTCGGTAAACTTCGACGGGTTGAGCTTGCGGAGGTAGTCGCGCATACCGGGGGACTCGAACTGGAAGATGCCGACCGTGTCACCGCGGGCGAAGAGGCGGAACACCTCGGGGTCGTCGAGCGAGAGGTTGTCGAGATCGAGGGCCGCGCCGGGGTCGTTTTCCCGAATCATGCGCACGGCGTCGTCGATGACGGTCAGGGTGCGCAGGCCGAGAAAGTCCATCTTCAGCAGGCCGATCTTCTCGACCATCTTCATGTCGTACTGGGTTGTGATCTCGTCCTTGCCGGACTTGAAGAGGGGGACGTAGCTGGTGAGGGCGGAGGGGGCGATGACGACCCCGGCGGCATGGGTGGAGCAGTGGCGGGCCAGGCCGTGGAGGGTGACCGCGTAGGAGAGGATGCGGTCGACGCGCTCGTCTTTCTTGCGCAGCTCGGCCAGCTCGGGGACTTTCTTCAGCGCCAGCTCGATCGTCTGCCCGGGGCCCTCCGGGACGAGCTTGGCGATTCTGTCGACCTCGCCGTAGGGCATGCCGAGGACGCGGCCGATGTCGCGGATGACGCCGCGGGCGGCGAGGGTGCCGAAAGTGATGATCTGGCAGACGTTGTCCTCGCCGTACTTGTCGATGACGTACTTGATGATCTTGTCGCGGCCGCGGTCGGCGAAGTCGATGTCGATGTCGGGCATGGACACGCGCTCGGGGTTGAGGAAGCGTTCGAAGAGAAGGCCGAAAGCGAGCGGGTCGATGTTGGTGATGCGGAGAGCGTAGGAGACGAGCGACCCGGCGGCCGAGCCGCGGCCGGGACCGACCGGGATCCCCTCGCGGCGGGCGTAGTCGCAGAAATCCTTGACGATGAGAAAGTAGCCGGCATAGCCCATCTGCCGGATCACCCCCAGCTCGTAGCGGAGACGCCCCTCGATCTCGTCGCTCAGCCGGCCGTAGCGCTCCCGGCAGCCCTCCCGGCAGAGGTGCTCCAGGCAGTCGTCGGGGTTGGAGAAGGCGGCGGGAATCGGAAAGACCGGCAGGAGGAGGCGGTCCATCTCGAGTTCGAGGTTGCAGGCCTCGGCGATGCGGATGGTGTTGCGGAGGGCCTCCTTGAAATCGCCGAACGAGGCCTCCATCTCCTCGGCCGACTTGAAATAGAGCTGGTCGGTGCGGTAGCGCATGCGCTGGGTGTCCTCGACCATCTTTCCGGTCTGAATGCACAGGAGCGCGTCGTGCGCCTCGGCGTCCTCGCGGCGGAGGTAGTGGCAGTCGTTGGTGGCGACGAGCGGGATTCCGGTTTCGCGTGAGATCGCCTCCATGCGGGGAATGTTCTGCAGCTCCTGCTCGAGACCGTGGTTCTGGATTTCGAGGAAGAAGTTCCCTTCGCCGAAAATATCCTGCAGCTCGCGGGCGGCGGCGACCGCTTCATCGGTCCGCCCCTGGAGGAGGTGCCAGGCGACCTCCCCTTTGAGGCAGGCGCTGGTGGCGATCAGCCCTTCGCTGTGGCGACGGAGGAGTTCCTTGTCGATGCGGGGGCGGTGGTAGAAGCCTTCGAGGAAGGCGGCCGAAGCGAGTTTGACGAGGTTCTGGTAGCCGGTGAGGTTTCTCACGAGGAGGACCAGGTGGAAACCGCCGTCGGGCCAGCGGCTGGAAGGTTTCTTGTCGAGGCGGCTGCCGCCGGCGACGTAGGCTTCGCAGCCGATGATCGGTTTGAGGCCGGCGCGGCGGGCCTTGGTGTAGAATTCGATCGCCCCGAACATGTTGCCGTGGTCGGTAATAGCGAGCGCCGGCATGCGCTGCTCGCGGGCCAGCGCGATCACATCGTCAAGACGGCACGCCCCGTCCAGCAGCGAGTACTGGCTGTGCGTGTGGAGATGGACAAAATTCGCAAACATAGGCTCAGGCCAATCAACCCTCCCCTCTTCCCTGCTTGTACGGCGGCCGGTGTCTTCGGATCGCGGAAAGGTGACGGCCGGGCGGTACGGGTCGGGTATGACAAGGGCGGTCCCCGCCGGGGCGGTCGCCGCCGTCCACAGATACAAAAAAACAGGCGCTGCGGGGTTTCGTCAAACGATTTGTGAAGGGCGGGCGGCGGGCGGGCGGCGGGAGGGCGCGGGGCCGGACGACGAAAGGCGGTCCGGTCGGACCGCCTTTCGGATTTGGGGAGATGTTACTCTCGTGCCTAGGTGCGGCGCCACCGGCGCACGACACCCGCGCCGGCCAGGCCGATGCCCATGAGCAGCATTGTCCCCGGCTCCGGCACCACCGTGGTGGAGGTGTCGGGACGGAGGATTTTGTTGCCGATGGAGCCGTTGCCGGGCATGGCGGTGGGATCGGGGGCGCCGAACCCGGCATTGTATGCCTCGTTCAGCCCCAGACCGCCGGCCCGTCCGTCTTTGGCGTAGAAGTCGCCCCAGACGGGAGCGCGGTTGGAGTAGAACTTGTAGTGAGTGGCCGTGAAGTCAAGCTTCATGGCGCTGCTCATGCCGTTCAGATCGCCGAACTCAACGGCGCCGGAATAGCCCCAGAAATCGGACGCCGTAGCATCGGGAGAAATCTCCAGCGTGAAATGGCTGACAGCCGCAACCTCCCAGGGATTCCCCTGGGCGTCGGTCAGCCAGTACTGGTAAAACCAGGAACCATCGGGCTGGTCTTCGATCATCCACTCAATCTTGAAGCCCTGCTGCGCCCAATAGCCCGAGGCAGTGACGCCGGCGGGGGACGCAAGGGAGCCGGAGAATGAGAGGGCGCTTGCCAGAGGCGACAGCAACAAGACCAGCGCCAGTGCAAGCACAACGTGTTTCATCGGCAACTCCTCATGCAGTATAGGGTTAATGGGTGTTCGGTATTCCTGCCGGCGGTCTGTGCGGATCAATGCACATCTCACCGGTTGTTTGCCCTGCCGTTTGGTCTGAGGGTCTCCACAACAGCGCGATTGTCTCCCAGCGGGGCCGCGACGACAAGCGCTAAACTGTTGTTTTCATTTCCAGTCAATTCACGGGTTCGCAGTCGTCCGGTTCCTTCGCCCGACCGAGGGTCGGGCCGACAGAGCCCGGGTGGTGGTCATGCCGGGGGATTAGAGCAACAAGTATGCCCCGGCGGGGGAAATCGAAAGCAGGCGCCCTCTTGTATTTTATTGTCCGACAACAGGTTGAATGGTGCGGAAGGAGTGCTGTCGGAAAGTTCCGGGCGGGGTGTGAAGCAGGGCATGCAAACTTCCGCAGAACGACCGATCGCCCCCTGGACCGGACCGGTGAAACCGCTGCGGTGGAGACGGCCAGGGGCGGACAATTCGGTTTCCGGAGAGTGAAAGATGTGATATATTTCCGAAAACGTTCGTTCTATAATGGCGGGAGAAGCGCACATTTAGGCAGGCAGAGAAGGAGCCGGATGGTAATGAAAGGCAAAGACAAGGCGGCGGGATCGCAGGCGCCGGACCGTAAGAAAGCGCTCGAGGCGGCGTTGATTCAGATTGAACGGTCGTTCGGCAAAGGGGCGATCATGCGGCTGGGGGACGAGTCGGTGCAGAAGGTGCAGGTGATCTCGACCGGCTCGATCGGGGTCGATCATGCGCTGGGGGTCGGGGGGATCCCGCGCGGCCGGGTGGTCGAGATATTCGGCCCGGAGGCGTCGGGAAAGACGACCATGGCGCTGCACATGATCGCCGAGGCGCAGAAAGCGGGCGGGGTGGCGGCTTTTGTCGATGCCGAGCACGCGCTCGATGCCACGTACGCGCGCAATCTCGGGGTGGATACCGACAACCTGCTGGTCTCGCAGCCGGACACGGGCGAGCAGGCGCTCGACATCACCGAGACGCTCGTGCGGTCGGGCGCCGTGGATATCATCGTGGTCGATTCGGTGGCCGCGCTCACGCCGCGCTCGGAGATCGAGGGGGAGATGGGGGATGCGCACATGGGGCTGCAGGCGCGGCTCATGTCGCAGGCGCTGCGCAAACTCACCGCGATCATCAGCAAATCCAAAACGAGCGTCGTCTTCATCAACCAGATCCGCATGAAAATCGGGGTCATGTTCGGCAATCCCGAGACGACGACGGGCGGGAACGCGCTGAAATTCTACGCCTCGGTGCGGCTCGACATCCGGCGGATCGCCTCGATCAAGGAGAACCAGGAGGTGATCGGGTCGCGCACGCGCGTGCGGGTAGTCAAGAACAAGGTGGCGCCGCCGTTCCGCGAGGCGGAGTTCGACATCATTTACGGCAAGGGGGTGTCGCGCGAAGGGGAGCTGCTCGATATCGCGGCCGCCAAAGGAATCATCGAGAAATCCGGCGCCTGGTTCTCCTACGGCGGCGACCGGCTCGGCCAGGGAAGGGAAAACGCGAAGCAGTTTTTGGCGGACAACCCGGCGCTGTTCGACGAGGTCTATAAGAAGGTGCAGGTGGAGCTGGGCATTTCGGGCGGGATCGGGAGTTCCTCGGGGGCGGCGGAGGAGGAGCCGGCGGAAGTAGAGGGCTGAGGGGGAAACGCCGGAGCGGGCACAGGCATGGGAGAGGACCAGAGACCTCCACGGTATGGGGCTCCCTGGGACCGGGAGGAGTTGATTCTTGCTTTCGATCTCTATTGCCGCATCCCGTTTGCGAACACGAAAGCGGGCAATCCCCTCGTCGTTGAATTAGCGCGGTTGCTGGGGCGGTCACCGGCCGGCGTCGCCCGGAAACTGGGGAATTTTGGATCGCTTGACCCGGCCCTTCGGAAACGCCAGATCGGGGGCCTGCCGCACACCGGGGATTTGGATCGAGCGGTCTGGCGAGAGTTCCACTCCAATTGGAGTGAACTCGTCCTGCAGGCAAGTCAACTCCGCGAGCGACGGATCCAAGAGGTGGGGCAGAGCGCGGAAACATTGCGCAGCGGGCCGACAGAGACTCTGGCCTCCAGAAAGGTGAGGGTCGGCCAGGACTTTTTCCGCGAGGCCGTCCTGAGCGCCTATGATGAGCGGTGCTGCGTTACCGGACTGAGAATTCGGGAGTGTCTAATCGCGAGCCACATAGTTCCGTGGAGTCTCGCTGAAGAGGGACGTGCCGATCCCCACAACGGGCTCTGTCTCAGCGCGACCTTTGACAGGCTCTTTGACCGGGGCTTCATGACTGTCGACACTGATCTCCGCGTCGTTCTTGCCGCAAGCCTCCGGGAGGGGCTCGATCGCCGAGGGCGGCAGCTCGTCGGGGTTTATCACGGCCGCCCAATCGCCCCGCCGCGGAGATTTGCCCCGTCACCGGTGCGATTGGAGTGGCATCGCCAGAAAGTGTTCCGAGGACAGTGAGGAGGAGAGCAATGGGGTTTGATGCCGACGTAGCCGGTCTGGTGGGAGAGTACGCGGGCATTCCGGGAGGGAACCATCGAGCCGGTCCGGGCTCGCCTGCGTCTGAGCTTGCCGCACTCGCCGATTGGCTGGTGGAGCACCATGCATGGACACCTTCGGCCGCGCGCCATCTCGTCGAACTCGTCGCCCGGAACGGCACGTTCGTCCTTCGCAACGCTCTGGCGCTCTCGATCGTCCTGGGTGTTGAGGACGGCGAGTTGGGCCTCTAGCCGGAAAGGCGCAAGCATAAAGCAGGCCGCTCCGGATCCTTCGGAGCGGCCTTTGCGTTGCGTTCCCGACCGGGCTCAGCGGCCGGGAATTTTCCTCCATCGCCGTCCCGACCTCGCCCCGAATGCCGCACGGGCTCGCGGGCCGGCGACCGGATGTCGGCGGGTCAACCGGAACGGTCGGGCTTGCGCGGCCGCGGCGAAACACCGCTCGGCGGCCGGGCGACAGCGCCGGGATTACGGCGGGAGCGTAACGGACGCATAAGCTATTCCCCGTCGACGTTCAGAACCGCACGTGACAGTCCGTTAGCGAAAGATCGAAAGGACCTCGTGGCGTAGAGTGATGCTGCCATTTACAATCGCCTTAGTATAACCTGCCCGGCCCGTTTGCGCAAGCGGAAAACGAGCGGGCGGGCGGCGCCCAAAAACCGCTTGCGTTTGGTTGGGCGGCCGGTATTTTGATCGGACCGGGGATGCAGTTCCGGCAGGGTGATCGCGTGCCTCTCTCCGACCTGCCCCAGGACCCGGACGAGAGCGGCCGATAGGTGACGGACGACAGCAAACCACTATATACAGACTGAGGATCGGGCTATGAAGTTTACCGACACGCTCGAAGGGGATCTGGTCATCATCGAAATTTCCGGCAAAATCATGGGCGGGGAAGAGACGACCATGTTCCACGGGAGAATCCACGAGTACATCAAGCTGAACAAGAAGAATTTCCTGATTAACCTGAAGAAGGTCGAGTGGATGAACTCGGTGGGCCTGGGGATGCTGATTTCGGCGTTGACGACGGTCCGGAACGCGGGCGGGCGGCTGGTGCTGGCGAACATCGATAAGATCGAATCGATCCTGACGATCACCCGGCTGATCTCGGTGTTCGACCACTACGACAGCGTGGCCGAGGCCAGGAAATCATTTGCCTGAGAGCGCCGGCGCCATGGTCGACGGTGGAGAGGGCCTTGCCGTGCGAGGCCCTTTTGTTGTCCGGTGCTCCGTGAGCGACCGGCGGGCCGGCAACCGGCGCCCCCCGGCCGCCGTATACGGAAGGTAACGGCGACGGTATGATCCACGGTCGCCGCGAGGAGTCGCCGAGGTTCAGCATGCGAATGTGCGCGCTCTGCTTCTGGATGTGTCTGGCCGCGATGGCGGCGGCCGCGCCGGAGGCGCCCCCGCGGCCGACCCTGGCGATCGCGCGCGCCGCGGGGCCGATCGTAATCGACGGCGACCTGTCCGAGGGAGCGTGGCGGACGGCCGCGAACGCCACCGATTTTACCCAGTTCCTGCCGATCGACCGGGTGCGGCCGAAATCCGCCACCTCGGCGTATGTCACCTACGACGACCGGATGCTGTACGTGGGTTTCGTGTGCGACGACGATCCGGCGCAGGTGCGGGCCACCCTGACCGACCGCGACCGGATGTACAGCGACGATTTCGTGGGGATCATCCTCGATACCTACGGGGATGCGGCGTGGGCCTACGAGTTCTACGTCAACCCGCTCGGCGTGCAGGGGGATATGCGCTGGCTGGCCTCGGGCGAGGAGGACACCCGCTTCGACGTCGTCTATTACAGCGCCGCCCGCGTCACCGATTCCGGCTGGCAGGCGGAGATCGCGATCCCGTTCAGCTCGCTGCGTTTTCCCGACCGACCCGAGCAGAACTGGCGGGCGACATTCTGGCGCAGCCATCCGCGGCAGAGCACGTTCAAATACTCCTGGGCAGCCATCACGCAGGACATGCCGTGCGTGCTGTGCGAGCTGGGCTACTGGACGGGGATCAGGGATGTCAAGCCGGGCAGCCGCCTCGAACTTTTGCCGGCGCTGATCGCCTACCAGAGCGGCGGCCGCGACGAGGACGACCTCACGACGGTGTTTGAGAGTGGCGACGCCGAGGCGGAGGGGGAGCTCAACGTGCGCTACCGCCTGACTCCCGGGCTGACGGCCGAGGCGACGGTGAACCCGGATTTCAGCCAGGTGGAGTCGGATGCGGCCGAGATCGACGTCAACACCACCTACGCCCTGTCCTATCCGGAGCGGCGGCCGTTCTTTCAAGAGGGGAGCGATCTGTACGGCACGGCGATCCCGGCGATCTACACGCGCGCGGTCAACGACCCGAGCATCGCGCTGAAACTGACCGGGCGGCAGGGGCGAACAAGTTTCTTCTTCCTCGCGGCGGTCGACGACACCTCGCTGCAGCTTATTCCGCTCGAGGAGGAGACCGAGTATGCGGCGCGCGGCAAATCGTACGCCGCCATCGGCCGGGTGCGGCGCACCTTTGCCGATGACTCCTACCTCGGTGCGCTTTTCACCGACCGGCGGCTCGACGCCGGGGACGGTTCGGGGACGGTGTTCGGGATCGACGGCGCCCTGCGCGTCCGTGAAAAATACCTCCTCTCGACCCAGATGCTGGGAAGCTACCATCGGGAATCGGGGGCGCCGGGAGACGCGGGGGCGGGCGGGGAACCGGGGCCGGCGTTTGACGACGAGGGGCACACGGTGTCGCCGGACGGGGAAGCCTACAGCGGCATGGCCTCCTACACCCAGTTCCAGCGCTACTCCCGGCGGTGGGAGTTGGAGATCAGCCACACGGCGACCAGCCCGACTTTCCGGGCGGACAACGGGTTTATCCAGCGCGCCGGCATCCAGGAGGCGGATGTCGAGGGCAGTCTGTCGTTTCGCCCCAACGGGAAACTGGTGACGACAGTCACCACGGCCCTCCACGTGGGCCGCCTGTGGGCGTGGGACGGCGGGCGGAAGGATGAGTGGATCATGCCGGAGATTGCCTTCGAGTTGCCCTGCCAGACCGAGCTGTACGGATCGCTGGTGCTCAGCCGCGAGCAGTTCCGGGGAGTGTGGTTCAAGGACATCCGGCGGGTGGAGGGGGAAGTGAGCACGCGCGTGCTGCACAGTTTCCGCGCCGGCGCGGCGGTGACGTACGGCAATTCGATCGCCCGGATGGACAACCCGGTGATGGGGCGGGAGCTGTCGGCCGGATTCGAGGCGATCATCAAGCCGCTGCAGCAGTTCACGATCGAACCGACCTGGGAATACTACCGGATCCGGGACCGCGAGACGGGCGAGCGCCTCGAGGAGGGGTATATCACGCGGACGCGCTTCAATTACCAGTTCACGCGCGAGTTGTTCGCGCGGCTGGTCGTGCAGTACGACGATTTTGACGACCGGCTGAATTTCGAACCGCTCCTGACCTACAAGCTCAACCCCTTCACCATCTTCTACATCGGGGCGGCGTTCCGCCACGGGTGGGACGACGAGCGGGGGATCGACGGGCGCCTCATCCAGCGGCAGTTCTTCGTCAAGTTCCAGTACCTCCTCCGGGCGTAGCGGCCGCGGGGGAGTTCGCCCTTGACCGCGGCGGCCAACGGGCTATACCTTGCCTGTATGCCCCAGCACATCGTACAGGTGGACAGCTTCACGAGCACGCCGTTTCGCGGCAACCCGGCCGCGGTGTGCGTGATGGCGGGCCCGCGGGAGCCGGAGTGGATGCAGGCGGTGGCGGCCGAGATGAACCTCTCGGAGACGGCCTTCGTGCACCCGCTCGACGGCGGGTATGCGCTGCGCTGGTTCACGCCCACGACCGAGGTGCCGCTGTGCGGCCATGCGACGCTGGCGGCCGCCCACGTGCTGTGGAGCGAGCACCACCTCAATCCCGACCGGCAGATCCGGTTTCACACCAAGAGCGGCTTGCTCGTGGTCACCCGGCAGGGGGAGCTGATCAGCATGGATTTCCCGGCGCTGCCGGTGGAGGCGTGCGCGCCGCCGCCGGGGCTGCGCGAGGCCCTGGGGCTCGAGGCGCGCTTTGTCGGCCGCGACAAGTTCCATTTCCTGATTGAGACGGCCGATGAGCAAGCGGTGCGCGCCTGTGCGCCCGACTTCACCGCCCTGGCGCGGGCAGCGCGGGAAGGGGTGACGGTGACCGCCGCGGCCGGCGGGGAGTACGACTTCGTCTCGCGGTTTTTCGCGCCGGCCCTGGGGATCAACGAGGATCCGGTGACCGGGACGGCGCACTGCGCACTCGGTCCCTACTGGGCGGGGAAACTGGGCAAACCGACGCTGGCGGGTTACCAGGCCTCGCGGCGTGGGGGGGCGGTGCAGGTGACGGTGCGCGGCGAGCGCGTGCTCCTGGCGGGGCGGGCGGTGACCGTGCTGCGCGGGGAACTGGCGGCCGCCGAATCGCCGCGGCACGGGTGACCGACCGTCGCCGGCGCGGCCGCCGAGCTTTTAACTTGGAGAAACAGCGGGTGTGACAGTAGTTTTGAGCGGTACGTACAGATTCGTCAACGCCGTACCCGCGGCTGTTAACATAGGAGAGTGGTATCATGATAGGCAAAATCGAGCAGCTTCTGGGCGACCAGAAGAATCTGTTGAAGCACGAGTGCAAGACGATCCCGAAGTCGAAACTGCACCTGCCCGGCCCTGATTTTATCGATCGGGTCCTGGTTTCGTCGGACCGCAGTCCGGCCACCCTGCGCAATCTCGCGGCCATGTTCAACCACGGGCGGCTGGCCGGCACCGGGTACCTCTCGATCCTTCCGGTCGACCAGGGGATCGAACACTCCGGCGCGGCCTCGTTCGCCCCCAACCCGGATTTCTTCGACCCCGAGAATATTGTGAAGCTGGCGGTGGAGGGGGGGTGCAACGCGGTGGCCTCCACGCTCGGCGTCCTCGGAGCGGTGTCGCGCAAGTACGCGCACAAGATCCCGTTTATCGTCAAGATCAACCACAGCGAGATGCTGACCTACCCCAACAAGTTCGACCAGGTGATGTATGCCGATGTCGAGCAGGCCTTCGATCTGGGGGCGGTGGCGGTCGGGGCGACCATCTATTTCGGGGCCGAGGAAGGGATGCGCCAGCTCCAGGAGGTGACGGCGGCGTTCAAGTACGCCCACGAGCTCGGGATGTTCACCGTGCTCTGGTGCTACCTGCGCAATCCCGCGTTCAAGAAAGACGGCGTCGACTACCACACGGCGGCTGATCTCACCGGCCAGGCGAACCACCTCGGGGTGACGATCGAGGCGGACATCGTCAAACAGAAGTCGCCGGAGACCAACGCCGGCTACAAGGCGATCGGGTTCGGGAAGACCAGTGAGAAAGTCTACACCGAACTGACGACCGACAACCCGATCGATCTGACCCGGTACCAGGTGGTCAACTGCTACATGGGGCGGGTCGGCCTGATCAACTCCGGCGGCGAGTCGAAGGGGAAGGGGGATCTCGCGGCCGCAGTGCGCACGGCGGTGATCAACAAGCGCGCCGGCGGGACCGGCATGATCTCCGGCCGGAAAGCGTTCCAGCGGCCCATAAAGGAAGGGATCGAGCTGCTCAATGCGATCCAGGACGTCTACCTGGAGAAGGACGTGACGGTGGCGTAGGCCGCCCGGCGGCGAATACCGGGAGGCGGGTCGTGGATGCCCGCCTCTTTTTTTTTGCACCCCGGCCGCCGTTGTCCCGTATACTCCTGCATTACGATTCTCACCCGGAGGTAAACGACAATGCGTCTGTGCTATCTGGTTCTCCTCACTGCGTTCTTGGCGATTCCGGCGGCGGCTCTGGCGGCCGAGCCGGCGACCGGCGGGTCGGCCGACACGCTCGGCCCGACGACGGTCGAGACAGCGGCGCCGGCGCTCGACACGGCCGCGGCGGCGGGCGCGGCGACGCCGGAGTATCCCATGGATCCCGAGCGGAAAGCGAAGCTGATTTCGTACTCGCGCTTTGTCAACATCTGGCGCTTTGCCGACCTCATCATCACCTGCGGGATTCTGGCGCTGATCCTGTTCACCGGCCTGTCGGCCCGGATGCGCACGCTGGCGCAGAGGATTTTTCGGCGGCGGGGGCTCGCGGTCGCCGGATTCGTCGTCCTGTTCATGGCGGTCGATTTCCTGCTCAATCTCCCCTTCAGCATCTACCGCAATTACATGGTCGAGTCGGATTATGGATTTGTGAACCAGTCGTTCGGCGGGTGGTTCGGGGAGGCGGTCCTGAGCCTGGTGGTCGCGTGCGTCATCGCAATTATCGCCGTGTCGTTTCTCTACTGGGTGATCAACCGGTTCCGGCGGTGGTGGCTGGTCTTCATGATCGGGGCAATCCCGTTCACGATCTTTTTCATCGTGATCGCGCCGGTCCTGATCAGCCCGCTGTTCAATGACTTCGTGCCGATCCAGAACCAGGGGCTGGGGACCAAGCTGGTGAACCTCGCGGAGAGCGTGGGGATTCACGACCCCGATGTCTTCCAGATCAATGCCTCCAAGCAGTCGTCGAAAATCAACGCCTATGTGACCGGGCTGTTCGGCACCAAGCGGATTGTGCTCTATGACACGCTGATCGACAATTTTACGGATGACGAGATCCTGTTCGTCATGGGGCATGAGATGGGGCACTATGTGAAGCACCACATCTGGTGGGGGCTGGCGGTGGCCCTGGTGTACATCGGGTTTCTCGTCTGGCTGATCAGTCGGATCGCGCCTGCGCTGATTCGCCGTTTTCAGAGGCGGTTCGGGTTCAGCACGGTGGGGGATGTCGCCTCGCTGCCGCTGCTGATCCTCCTGCTGACCGTGCTGGAGTTCGGTTTCCAGCCAATCACCAACACTTACTCGCGCATGCAGGAGCACGTGTGCGACAAGTACGGGGTGGACGTGACCGGGGTGGATGGCGAGACGGCGGCGCGGGCGTTCGACAAGCTGGCGGTGTACAACTTGTCCGATCCTTCGCCGAGCCCGTTGGTCGAGTTCTGGTTCTATGACCATCCCGCGCTCGAGGGCCGGATGGCGTTCGTCCGCGAGTACGCGGCTCAGACGGTGAAGCAACCGGCTGTGCGACAGTAACCTTCGAGTAATCCGGCCGACCACGAATCTCCCGGGCCCCGCACCCGGGCCGGGAATATGTAAGCCCCAGACGGCGCTACAAAGGAGCTCGCCGAGAGCCCGTGTTTGGAAAAGTTATGTTATTGTAAAGTAATACGATAACATTTCCTGCCCGAGTGGATGGTGAGCCTGAATCCCCCAGAGTGGGCCTCTCTTCAGCAGCTATCTTCCCGGCGTCGCAGGGGGGGCTGGGGCAGTGGTCTCGCCTGAACACACACAAGAAGAGGCCCATCCCTCACGCCTTGAAGCAGGAGACACCAGAGAGGATTGCGGGAACAGGCGTGCGAGGGGGCTGAAGTATGGGAACCCTTCCTCGTGAACCTCCCCGGAAAGTGCGGTTCCCGGTGTCGCGGATCCAGCCGGCCGGCGGCTGTTTCCGGAGAAAGCGGACAAATGAGATCCTGTACGCGTCGTTCGATGACATGGGGGGGTGAGAAAACGCCTGTGGGACAGGCGAAAACAGGCTTTTTCGCTTGACTGATAACAGATTAATTCTTAGCTTATATCAGTCTGGCTCCCCAGGTATTGGCATCATAAGGACGAAACGGCCCTCAGGGCCCGGTGCAAATTAGGTAATCGGGAGTAACACGATGATCGGTTGGTATATTTTCCCTTCCTGACATCGCCCACGCAATTTACCTCCCGACAACGGGGACACGGAGGCGGCATGCCGTCTCCGAGGCGCAGGGTTTGAAGAAACGAACAGATCGAAATATAGCAGGCAGCTTGAAAGAGAATGCTGAACTGCCGGTGCACAATTGAAAATGATGCGTCGCTGAACCCGTGTTCCGCCGAACGACGCGGGATATATTCTAGGTGCAGAGGGAGAATCTATGCGCGGTATTAAGACAGGTCGGGCCTGGCGTGCGGGAGCCTCGGGTGGGGCGATCCGGCAGGTGATGGTTCTGGCAGCGCTGTTGACGCTGGCATCAGCAGCTCATGCCACCAACACTAATCTGCTTATTACAACTTACGTGCCGGACAGCGCCTGCCCGGGACAGCCGTTCGAGATTTGCGCCCAGCTCACGGAGGCCTGCGGCGGCGGCGTGAGTGCGCCGTTGCCCAACCGGCCGGTGTATTTCTTTCTGAATGCAGGCAGTTGCGGGGTCGGCAGTTCGCTGATTCCCACCGACTCGGCTTTCACCGATTCGAACGGGGTGGCCTGCACGACGATCCCTATACCCATGGCGAACGGTCTGTACTCGCTCCGCGTGAAGTTCAATGGGGAGCCGAAACCGGCCAACAACCAGCCTCCCAACAGCGCCTGTGATCCGAGCAAGCGGATTCAATTGTCCAACTCCAATGATTGCCGGAATCTCGTGGTCAGCGACAGCGCCTGCCAGTACCCGCCGGACGCAACCTGTCCCGGCGATACGACGCTCTTGCTCTGCGCGTCGGGTGAGATCTGCCTGACCGGATTTTACTGCTCCGACCCGGACGATAATCTGATGGCGTGCTCCGTCTCCCTCGGCACGCTCACGGATTCGACGGTCTGCTTCACGCCGACCGGGGCCGGCGTCTACGACCTCGTGCTCACGGCCATGGATTCCTACCTCAACATGTCGTCCTGCACCACCAGTGTGACGGTCGTGCTGAATGCGGCGCCGGTAGTGGACCTTCCGGCGGACACCTCGGTTTTCCTCTGCGGCACGACTCAGTTCTGTTTCCCGGCGGCGATCACCGATGCGGACTGCAACGTGGTCTCGGTGACCAGCAACTACGGGTCGTATGCCGGCACGGCGGCCGGGTTCGACCAGATTGCCCGCCTGAATGAGATGGGGGCGACGGTTACGCAGGTGGGCGGCGGGGCGCCGGGGACAGTTCTCTACGGGTCGGGCGATTTTGTGGCCCCGGTCAACACCCAGTCGGGCGTCGCGGTGAGCCTGCCCAATTTCGGCTTCGCCGACTACGTGGCCGACTACGGGTCTTTCCCGTCAGGACTGACTCCCGCCAACTCGGCCGACCACCTTCTGGGTGGGCCGACAGATCTGACCTTCACCACCCCAGGGATCGGGGGACCGGACGGCGGGGACGGGGACGGTTCAGTGGCCTTTGCGAGCGGCAATTACTGTGTGCTTGGGCTCTACACACCCGTGACAACCTGCAACGGATCGGCCACGGACTTCTTCCTGTTCACCAACACAAGCAGCGGCGGCACGATTGAGCTGCAATTTCTCCTGGGCGGGAGCCCGGTGCACACGGTCTCCCAGGCCATCGCCGCGGCCGCCAACGGCAGCGGTTTCGGCGGCGTGACCTTCGACCTTCCCGACGGCCTCACATACGACCGGGTGCGGATCGCCTGTCTGAGCGGCGCGCCCGAGATCGACGGGGTGGCCGCCCGCACCGCGCCCTCGCCGACGAGCACCGACGTCTGTTTCACCGCGACCGCGAGCGGCACCTACGATGTGATCGTGTCGGCTACCGACGCCTGCGGGCTGGTCGGGGCGGATACGATGACGGTCAACGTGCTGGTAAACCAGCCGCCCGTCGCCAACGCGGGGAGCGACCAGACGATTTTCCTGTGCGAGCCGACGGAGATCTGTTTCGGCGTGTCGTTCAGCGATCCCGACAACAATCTGGCGCTGACGGAGAAAGTCTCCGGTCCCGGCACGCTCGCGGGCAACGAAATCTGCTTCACGCCCTCGGGGGCCGGCACCTACACCTTCATCATCCGGGCGGTCGACGCTTGCGGCGACCAGGACTACGACACGGTGGCCGTGACGGTCGAGGGGAACCACCGGCCGACGGCGGACGAGCCGGACGACGTCGTGATTTTCCTCTGCGATCCGATTCAACTCTGCCATACCTTCACGGCGTCCGACCCGGACGGCGACGATCTCACGTGGACGAAGCTGGCGGGCGTCGGGACGGTGCAGTCGGACGGGCAGTTCTGTTTCACGCCGACCACCTCGGGCATCTACGCGGTGGCGGCGGTGGTGAGCGATTCGTGCGGCCTGGCCGACACGACCTCGATCAAGTACACGGTGACCCTGAATTCGGCGCCGGTGGCGGCCGATCCGGGCCCGGCGGCCGATCTCTTCCAGTGCGACCCGGCCCAGGTGTGCTACACGTTCGCGGCCACCGATGTCAACGGGGGGACGCTCACCTGGACGAAGCTGAGCGGGGCGGGGACGGTGAGTGCGGCGGGGCAGTGGTGTTTCACGCCGACCGGCGCCGGCGCCTACGCGGTGACGGCCCAGGTGGCGGATTCCTGCGGGGATGCCGACACGGTGAGCCACACCTACAACATCACGATCAACCAGCCGCCGACGATCGCGCTGGGTGCGGACACGGCCCTGGCGCTGTGCGCGCCGCAGCCGATCTGCCTGAGCTACGCGGCGGGCGATCCTGACGCGGGCGACCTGGTGACCGAGACAATGGTGTCCGGGTACGGCGCGATCGACACGGCCGCCAATCAAATCTGTTTCACGCCGACGAGCGGCGGTCTCTACCAGTTCATCGTGCAAGCGACTGACAATTGCGGCGACAGCGACCTCGACACGGCCCTGGTGCTGGTGAGTTTCGGCGACGTCGCGGCGATCGACTGCCCGACCGGGCCGATCAACGTGTCGCTCTGCGCGGCCGACGAAGTCTGCCAGATGCTCGCGGTGACGCCGCCCACGGCGGCGGTGACGGCCTCGTTCGGGACGTGGGCGGCCGGCCAGCTCTGTTTCCAGGCGGATACGAGCGGGACCTACCACATTCAGGTGGTGGCCTCGGAGGACTGCGGCGCCGACACCTGCCTGCTCACTTTCAACGTCGTCATCGGCGCGGCGGCTTCGATCACCTGCCCTGAGCCGCAGACGGAGTCGCTGTGCGCGGCCGACACGGTCTGCGTGCCGGTCAGCATCAACGGGGGCAACCTCTCGGTCACGGTCACGCCGACCGGCTGGTACTCGGCCGGCAACGTCTGTTTCGTCGCCGACACGAGCGGCCACTACGCGCTGACGGTGATCGCCAACACGCTGTGCGGGGCCGACACCTGTGCGTTCACGGTGGACGTGACGATCAACACGCCGCCGACGGCGGCCGATCCGTCCTCGCCGGTCGACACCTTCATGTGCGCGGCGGCGCAGGTGTGCTACCAGTTCGCGGCGGCCGACGCCGAGGGCGATCCGCTCACCTGGAGCCGTCTTTCGGGGAGCGGAACCGTGAGTTCCTCGGGTCTGTGGTGTTTCACCGCGGCGGCCGGCAGCCACAGCGTCACGGCGGTGGCGGCCGATCCGTGCGGGGCGAAGGACACGGTCAGCCTCACCTACGAGGTGGCGATCAACAGCGCGCCGGTCATGGCGCTGGGCAACGATACGACGGTCTTCCAGTGCGCGGCGACGGCGATGTGCCTGCCGTACGCGGCGACCGATGCGGACGGCAACATTACACTGATAGAGATTCTCGCCGGCGCGCCGGGGGCGGTGCTCGACCAGCCCAACAGCCGGTTCTGCTTCACGCCCGCCGGGGCCGGTTCGTACACGTTTATCCTGCGGGTCACGGACGCCTGCGGGCAGAGCGACCGCGACACGATGGTGGTCACGGTCGGGCTCAACAGCTCGCCGGCGGTGAGTCTGGGAGCCGACCAGACGCTGTTTGCATGCGCACCGGCGCAGATCTGTCTGCCGGTGGCGAGCAGCGATCCGGACAACAACCTCAGCGCGGTGACCCTGGTCAGCGGCCCCGGCACCCTGGTCGGCAACCAGGTGTGCTTTACGCCGACGGGCACGGGGACGTACCAGTTCATCGTGCGGGCAACCGATGCGTGCGGGGCGGTTGACGAGGACACGGCGCTCGTGTACTACACGCTCAACAGCGCCCCGACGGCCGATGCGGGAGCGGACCAGACGCTCTTCCTCTGCGCGCCCGCGCCGATCTGCTGGCCGGCCGCGGGGAGCGACCCCGACGGGAACCTGGCGAGCGTGACGCTCACGCAGGGCCCGGGGACGTTCAACGGCTCGCAAATCTGCTTCACGCCGTCCGCCGACGGATCGTACCTGTTCGTGCTGCGGGCGACCGACGCCTGCGGGGCGGCGGATTACGATTCGGCGACGATAACGGTGGCGCTCAATGAGGCCCCGGTCTGCGTGGCGCCGAGCGACACGAGCATCGCCCAGTGCGCGGCGCAGGAGGTCTGTCTGCCGGCTTACGCGACCGACGCCAACGGCAACCTGCACATGTGCCAGATTATTTCCGGTCCGGGCTCGCTGGTGAACGGCCAGTGGTGCTACACGCCGGCCAGCGACCAGACGGTGACAGTGGTGATGCGCTGCACCGATTCCTGCGGGGCCTACTGCGAATCGCAGTTCACGGTCGATTTTGACGTCAACGGTCCCCCGCAGATCGCCTTCGGCGCGGACATCAACACGTTCCAGTGCCAGCTCGCCGAAATCTGTCTGCCCTACACCGCCTCCGATCCGGAGGGGCTGGGGACGACGACCATCACGCTCGTGTCCGGGCCGGGAACGCTTGACCAGGCGAACTCCCGGGTTTGCTACACGCCGGCGGCCCCGGGCACCGCGACTTTCATCATCGGCATCGCCGACCACTGCAACCGGGCTGATTACGACACGATCAACGTGACCGTCGGGCTCAACGTGCCGCCGGCGGTGAACGCCGGCAGCGACCAGGATCTCTTCCTCTGCCAGACGGGTGCGGAGATCTGCTGGCCGGCGTCGGTGACCGACGCCAACAACAACCTGACGAGCGTGAATCTGATCGGCCCGGGGACGTTCGACGGGGACGAGATCTGTTTCAACCCGACGACCTCGGGCGACTACGATTTTATTCTCGAGGCAACCGATGCCTGCGGGGTGTACCGGGCGGACACGGTAACGATCACAGTAACGAACAACGAGCCGCCGACAGTGCAGCTGCCGGGCGACTCGAGCCTCTTCCTGTGCGCGCCGCAGGAGGTCTGCTTTGACTACGCGGCCGACGATCCGAACGGGGGGCGGCTCACCGAGACCATGCTCTCGGGTTTCGGCACGATCGACACGGCGGCCAACCGGATCTGTTTCACGCCGGCCGCCGCCGGGAGCTACGAGTTCGTCGTGCGGGTGACGGATTCGTGCGGTGCGAGCGACCGGGATACGATGGTGGTGACGGTGGCGTTCGGGACTTTCGTCTCGATTGACTGCCCGAGCACGCCGATCGCCGTCTCGCTCTGCGGACCGGATGAGGTCTGCTACCTGCTCGGCATCACGCCCGGCAGCGCGACGGTGAGCACGTCCCACGGCACGTACAGCGGCGGGCAGCTCTGCTTCCCGGCGGACACGACCGGGACTTACGCGATCGAGGTCATTGCCTCGACCGACTGCAACGCCGACACCTGCATCCTTGAGTTCACGGTCGACATCGGCGCGGCCGCGCAGATCAGCTGCCCCGGGCCGCAAACGTTCGACATCTGCACGCCCGACACGGTGTGTGTGCCCGTGACGGTCCTGATGCGGAGCGACACGGTGACGGTCAGCCCGATCGGGTGGTACGCGGGCGGCAACGTCTGCTTCTTCGCCGACACCAGCGGCCACTACGAACTGACGGTGATTGCGGCGACCACCTGCGGGGCGGACACCTGCACGGTGATCGCCGACGTGTCGATCAACACGGCGCCGGCGGCCGACCTGCCCGATCCGGTCGACAGTTTCCTCTGCGCCTCGGGCCAGATCTGCTTTGCGTTCGCGGCCGCGGATGCAGACGGCGATCCGCTGACCTGGACGCGCCTGAGCGGGCCGGGGACGGTGACGCCGGCCGGGGTATGGTGTTTCACGCCGACCGAGAGCGGCGCGTACCCGGTCACGGTCATTGTGGCCGATCCGTGCGGCGCGGCCGATACGGCGACGATGACCTATAATCTGACATTCAATACGCCGCCCGTGGTCGACCTCGGCGGCGGCAAGGTCAACAAGCTCACGCTCTTCCAGTGCGATCCCAGCGAGCAGTGCCTGCCGTACACGGTGACCGACCCGGACAACAACGTCGTCCGCGAGGAGTTGGTCAGCGGGACGGCGACCCTGGACACGGCGGCCAACGAGCTGTGCTTCACGGCCCCCGCCTCAGGCACCTACCGGTTCATCGTGCGGGTCGAGGATGCCTGCGGCGCATTCGACCTGGATACGCTCGACGTGACGGTGCAGATCAACTACGCGCCGACGGCGAACGCCGGGGCGGACCAGCAGTTGTTCCTGTGCGCGAGCACGCCGCTCTGCTGGCCGGCGGGCTGCACGGACCCGGACAACAACCTCGACAGCTGCTACCTGATCACGCCCGCGGGGACGTACAGCGGCGGGCAGATCTGTTTCACGCCCGACACGGCCGGCATCTACGGGTTCATCCTGCGGACGGTTGACGTGTGCGGGGAGGCCGACGAGGACACCGCGTTCGTGGCGGTCGAGATCAACAGCGCGCCGGTGTGCCACCTGCCGAACGACACGACCATCGCGCAGTGTCTGCCGGCGCAGGTCCAGCTTCCGGTGAGCGCGACCGACGTCGACGGCAACCTCGACCGGTGCGAGATCATCACTGGCCCCGGCTCCATCCAGAGCGGCGCCTGGGTCTACACGCCCACGGCCGACCAGACGGTGACGGTGCAGGTGCTGTGCATCGACTCGTGCGGAACGGTGTGCACGGGGGACTTCACGGTCGCTTTCCAGGTGAACGAGCCGCCGGCGGTGAACCTCGGACCCGACACGACGCTGTTCCTCTGCCAGCCCCAGCAGGTGTGCCGCCCGGTGGCGGTGACCGATGACGAGAACAACCTGCAGAGCACGACGGTCATTTCGCCGGCCGGGGCGACGCTCAACGGCGACCAGGTCTGTTTTGCGACCGCGCTCGGCCAGCCGACTTACCCGGTCATTGTCGAGGCGGTCGATGCCTGCGGCCGCTCGCGGCGCGACACCAGCATTGTCACGGTCAACTTCAACCGCCCGCCGGCGCTCACCGTGACGCCGAGTTTCACGATCTACCTCGACTTCTCGGGCGAAGTGTGCTTCAGCGTCGCGGCGACCGACCCGGACAACAATCTCACCGGGGTCGGGGTGACGGCGCCGGCGGCGCTGGCGGGGAACGAAGCCTGCTTCTGGGCTGATACTTCGGGCGTGTACTGCTTTGTCGTGACGGCGCACGATGCCTGCAACGTTGCCGCCGTCGACACAATCTGCGTGACGGTGGCGATCGACGAGTGCATCCACCTCCGGGTGGAGAAGACCCACAACAGCTTCCAGGGCAACCACGAGTTCGTCGACATCTTCCAGCAGGGATCGGGCAAGGAGATCGGCGGGTTCGACCTGCTGCTGCAGTATGATCCCACGGCTCTCCTGTTCAACAACGCCGTGCCCGGAGACCTGCTCGAGCAGTGCGGCTGGGAGTACTTCACCTACCGCCAGGGTCCGGCGGGCAACTGCTCCGGCTGTCCCAACGGCCTGGTGCGGATTGTGGCGATCGCCGAGTACAACAACGGCGCCAACCACCCCGGCTGTTTCCTGCAGGATCTGACCGGTTCGCTGGCGACGCTCGACTTCGTCGTGTCCAACGACCGCAACCTCGAGTGCCAGTATGCGCCGATCCGGTTCTTCTGGGTGGATTGCGGCGACAACGCGGTGTCGTCGCGCACCGGCGACACGCTCTTTATCTCGCGCAAGGTGTTCGATTTCGAGCTCAACGAGATGACCTCGTACACCGGGACGCTGCCGGGGTTCACGGGGGCGCCGGACGTCTGCATCACGAGCGGCGGTCCCGGCAAGCCCTCGACCGTGCGCTGCGTGGACTTCACCAACGGCGGCGTGGACATCGTGTGCGCCGACTCGATCGACGCCCGCGGCGACATCAACCTCGACGGCCAGATGAATACGATCGCCGACGCCGTGCTCCTGAGCAACTATTTCGTCTACGGCCTGGGCGTGTTCACGATCAACGTGGAGGGGCAGATCGCGGCCACGGACGTGAACGCCGACGGGCTGGCGCTGTCGGTGGCCGATTTGGTCTACCTTATCCGGGTAGTGGTCGGCGACGCGCTCCCGTATCCGAAACTCGATCCCAACAAGTCGGCTGAGGTGCAGTTGGCGCTGATTGACGGCGTGCTGGAGATCCAGAGGACCGACTACGAGATCGGCGCCATCGCCCTGATCCTCGAAGGCGAGGCCGTGCCGGAACTGCACCCGGAGGCAAAGGGGATGGAGTTGCGGTACAGCTTCGACGGGACCGACACCCGCGTGCTCGTCTACAACAGCCAGGCGGCGGCCGCGCTCTCCGGCGGGAAGGTCCTGCGGATCGGGGGGGCGGCGAGGATTAAGACGATCGACCTCGGGGCCTTCAACGGCCTCGCGCTGACGGCCAAGGTGAGCAGCCTGCCGTCGCGTTACGCGCTCTCGCAGAACTTCCCGAACCCGTTCAACCCGGCGACGACAATCGAATTCGCCCTGCCCAAGACGACCGATTGGGAACTCAAGATCTTCAACGTGCTCGGCCAGACGGTCGAGACGTTCACGGGGACCCAGGACGTCGGGTACATGAAGATTGTGTGGGATGCCGGACGATACGCCTCAGGGGTGTATCTCTATCGTCTGACGGCTGGTGAGTTCACCGCCACGAAGAAGATGGTTCTGCTGAAGTAGCGGCAGGGCCACCGACCCGGAGGGTAACCCGAGAGGGGGACCCTTCATAAACGACAAACCCCGCGCCTACTGCCCGCGGGGTTTGTCGTTGGCGGCGGCCGGGACGCAGGCGGCGCTCACCGGCTGAGCGGCCGCCGGGTGATCCCGACCCAGTGCGGAGCCGAGCCGGTTGCCTCGCGCAGGAGGCGGTTCATTTGGGCCGCGTGGTGCTGCACGTGGCGCATCGTGTACAGCAGCAGTTCCACGTATGCGACCTCGCCCCAGCGAAAGACGCAGGGGCGGCGCGCCGATTGATCGGTCAGCCCGGCGACGGCGGCGCGGCACTTCTCGCGGCCGTGCGCCAGGTAGGCCAGCAGTTGGTCTTGCGTGTAGGCCCGCTCCGGAAGCCGTCCAGCCGGATCGAGCTCCTCGAGCCCGAACGGGGCCGGCGGCGCGAACCCCTCCGCCGCACCATCGAGATAGAGATCAAGCCAGAACAGGGTGTGGTAGGCGAGGTACCAGCAGTCCCCGGCCTTGGCGGGCCCGTCCGGCGCCGCCCAGACCTCGTCCGGGCAGGCGGCGATGGCATTCTCGAGCATGTCAATGGCGGCTCCGCACTGGCGCCAGAGAATCTCCCTCAGATACGGTTCCACAGCCTCCACCTTGTCAATCCGGCTTCAGGTCGACCACCGTGGCGCCCCATGATCCCCCGGAACCCTCCTCGTGGCGGAAGCGGACAACGTTGGGGTGGCGGGCGAGGAGGGCGTGGACGATGCGGCGTTTGACCCCGCTCCCCTTGCCGTGCACAATCCGCAGAGCGTAGATCCGCTTTTCCAGGCAGGCGCGAAGGTACTCCTCGACTACCGCGCGGGTGTCCTCGGGGGCGAATTGATGGAGGTCGAGGGTGCCGTCGATCGGGTACTCGACCGGGTCGGGGGCGTGGTCGGTCACAGGTTCTTCTCCCGGTGGCGGGTTGCGGCCGCGGCGCGGAAGCTGCCGGGGCGCATGAATCAATTGCCTTGCGCCCCGCCGGCATGTTAATTGGCGCAGCGGTCTGGAAAATATACATCAGGAGGTACCATGACGTCAACCGCGCCGGCAGCCGGTGCCGCGGGCGGGGCCGCCAACCCCGGCCTTTTCCGCCAACTCGCTTCCCTTCCGCGCCCCTTCTGGATGGCCAACGTCATCGAGATGTTCGAGCGCCTGGCCTACTACGGAGTGCGGGTCGTGATTCCCATTTACATCGCCCAGGCCGACGAGCCGGGCGGGCTGCATTTCACCCAGGCCGACAAGGGACTCATCTTCATGATCTGGGCGATCGTGCAGTCGCTGGTGCCGATGGTCTCGGGGGGCTTCGCCGACCGCTACGGCTACAAGAAGACGATGGCCTTCGCGTTCACGGTCAAGATTATCGGGTACCTCACGATGGCCACGCAGCGGGAGTTCTGGCCCTTCCTCGGCGGCGTGTGCCTGCTGGCGTTCGGGACGGCGGTGTTCAAGCCGGGGGTGCAGGGGACGCTGGTGCGGACGCTGAACAACAAGAATTCGTCGATCGGGTGGGGGACGTTCTACATGCTGGTGAATATCGGGGGGTTCCTCGGCCCGCCGCTGGCGCACTTCTTCTACGGTATCTCCTGGCCGGCGGTGTTTTTCGGCTGCGCCGGGATCATCTCGCTCAACTACATCATGCTCTTCACCTACAAGGAAGTGCATGCGGGGGGGGAGCAGAAGGGGGGGCCGCTGCACATCCTGGCGATCACCGCCCGCAATTTCCTCAACGGCAAACTGGTCGTGTTCATCCTCATCATGTCGGGGTTCTGGCTCATGTTCATGCAGCTGTTCGACATGCTGCCCAATTTCATTGTCGACTGGGTCAATTCCGCGTCGCTGGTGAAAACGCTCGGGCTGCCCGACTGGATGCTGCAGCTCAATTCCGACCGGGCGCCCCAGTTGTCGCAGGAGTGGATGATCAACGCCAATTCGGGGCTGATCATCCTGCTCGTCGTGCCGCTGTCGTGGATGGTCTCGCGGCTCCGGCGGGTGCACTCGATCACCATCGGCGTCATCATTTCCTCGGTCGGCCTCGTGCTGGCCGGATTCACGACCGCCGGCGTGTTCTGCATTCTCGGCATCATGGTCTTCTCGGTGGGCGAGATGCTCGCTTCGCCGAAAATGAACGAGTACCTCGGCGTGATCGCGCCCGAGGGGCAGAAGGGGCTCTACATGGGGTACGCCAACGTGCCGCTCGCGGTCGGCTGGGGGTACGGCTCGCTCTACGGCGGACAGGTGTACGGCACCATGGGTGAGAAAGCCAAGCTGGCCGCCGACTACCTCGCCGCCAAGTACCAGGTGCTCGATGTCGCCCGTACCGAGGCGTTCGCGAAACTGCAGGAGGTTTCAGGAATGAACGCCCAGGAGGCGACCGATGCCCTGTGGCACGCCTACCACCCCTACAAGCTCTGGTACCAGTTCGCCGCGGTCGGCCTGTTGTCGGCGGCGGCGATGGTGTGGTACAGTTGGTGGGTGAAAAGGGACGAGAAGGCCAACGCGTAGGGGAGAACAGGGCACCGCCGGGGAGTGGATCCTCCGCCCGCCCGGACAGGGCTTGACGAAACAGGGAGTGCGCAGTATACTATAGGTAGTCATCGCCGTAGAAGTTCAACCGAATGCAAGCCGAGCCGGGCCGCCCGGCGAGAGGTGCGAGTATGGCCGGCACGCTGTCAGGACGGCGCGGCAGCAGGGGTGCCCTGGCCCTCCGCCGCCTGTCGTTTATCGCGGCGCTCATTCTCTGCGCGGCCGCCCCTGCGGGGGGGAAAGATCTCTATCACGTTACCTTGACCGGTCCGACGGACGCGGAAGCGCTCCGGGGTCTGGGCCTCGATGCGGTGGCCCGGGTCGCCGACGGCTACCTGGTGCTCATCGACCCGCCGCAGGCGGCCGCTCTGGAGACGAGCGCGCTCCGGTCGCGGCTGGTTCGGGCCAACATCGCCCGGAGCGATCTGGCGCGCGACTTGCGAACGGATCCGGGGGACCGCGCCCGCTATCCGGTAGTCTTCGAGAGCGGGGGGTTGCGTCTCGTCGACGTGCGCGGGGGGATTGTGCCGGACGAAAACGGCTGGCTGGGTCTGGCGCCGCTGCCATCGACCAGTCTGCCGATTGTCTGCCGCACGGCCCGGCCGATCGGCCGCGCGCGGCCGGAGCGCGCGCTCGATCTCGACTCGCTGATCAGTCTGATCAATGAGGATTCCTGCCGTTCCTATGTGGAGCGGCTGCAGGCTTTCGGGACGCGCAAGGTGGGCACGAGCCAGAATGCCGCCTCGCGCGACTGGCTTGTCGACAAGTTCCGGTCGTTCGGTTATGACTCGGTGATCACAGACAGCTTCGCCGCCTACGAGAACTGGGGAGACGGTCCGGCGGTGGCCGCATTCAATGTTATCGCCGTCAAGCCGGGGACGCTGTATCCCGATTTTCACATTCTGATCGGCGCCCACCGCGATTCCTCTCCGCGGCAGTCGCCGGGAGCCGACGACGATGCGAGCGGCATCGCCGGCGTGCTCGAAATCGCGCGCGTGGCGGCCGCTCTGGAGACCCCGGTGTCGCTCGTGTTCGCGGCTTTCGACGCTGAAGAGTGCGGGTTGTGGGGCTCTGATTACTACGCCGCGGAGGCGGCGCGGCGGGAGGACAGCATCGCGCTTGTGCTCAACATGGACATGATCGGCTACCACGAGAACGACTCGGCCGTCTGGGTCTATCACACCGTGCCCGGTTCGTACGGAGCGCTCTGGGGAGCCTTGGCCGATTCGCTGGCGGGGGTCGACCTCTCGGCGCACCTGGCGGCCGGCGCGGCGTGGGATGCCGAGCCGTTCGAGCAGCGGGGATACGAGGCCCTCACCCTCCACGAGTATGTCCGTATGCCGTTTGTTCACACCGCGCGCGACAGCGCCGTGTACATCAATTTCGACTACCTCGCGCGCGTTGTGCGGGGGACGCTGGCGACGACGTTGGTGGCCGCCGAGACCTTTGCGCCGGGGCTGCTCCGATTCGCGCTGCCGGGGCCGCTGGCCGACCCACTCCCGGCCGGCCGTCCGATCGAACTCGAGGTGTATCTGCGGGCCGCCGGCTCCGGCTGTCCGGCGGCCGGGGGCGCCCGGCTGCACTACTCGTTCGGCGAGGGGGCGTGGGACTCGCTCTCGATGGCCGAGAGCGGCGCCGATCGCTACCGCGCCGAGCTGCCGCCCGTGTACGAGATGACGCCGCTGCACTTCTACTTCACGGCCACCGACACCTCGGGGTCGGTGTTCGCCTATCATGACCGCGAGGCGCCCTTCCTGGCGGTGGTTGCCGCCCGGTCCGAGGTCGTCTTTCGCGATGACTTCAATCAAGATTGCGGGTGGCAGGTAATGGGCGGGGCGACCGAAGGGGTGTGGGAACGGGTTCTGCCGCAGTCGGCAGCCTTCTGGGGGGCGCCCGGACGCGACTATGATAACTCCGGGTACTGTTTCCTGACCGGTAACGCCACGGTTGAAGACGTGGACGGCGGCACGACGATGCTGGTGTCTCCCTGGATTGCGGTCGGCGCGGGCGAGGCGCGGATTCGGTACGCCCGCTGGTTTGCCGACTACTATCCGGAAGGCGAGCCGTACAGCGATACCTTCCGCGTCTATGTCCGGCCCAGCCCCAGCCAGTCATTTCGGCTCGTGGAGACGGTCGGCCCGGTGGTGCAGGCGGACGGCGGGTGGTACGCGCGTGAGTTCATGGCCGGGGAGATCGTCGCGACGACCGGTGCTCTGCAGCTCCGGTTCGACGCCTCCGATGCCGGCGCGGACTCCCACGTCGAGGCGGCGGTGGACGACATCACCGTATGGCGCTACACCTGCGATCCCGCCGTGCTGACCGCATCCCTGCCTGATTGGACCGCGGGTGTCCCCTATTCCTGCTCGCTGGCGGCGGCGGCCTGCTGCAGCCTGCTGGTGTGGACGGACAAGAACGACGCGCTGGCCGGCAGCGGGCTGGTCCTGGAGCCCTCGGGCGCGCTCTCGGGAGTGCCGCTCGCGGCGCAAGCGATCAATCTGACGGCGCAGGCGGTCGATGACAGCGGGCGGGTCGGGGAGCGCACGTTCCCGTTCACGATCAACCCTGTCCTTGAGGTTGCGACCGATTGGCTGCCGCGCGGCATGGTCGGCGCGGCCTACAGCCGCCGGCTCGAAGCGGAGGGCGGAACCGGGGGGCGGGTGTGGCGCGACCGGGATCTTGATTTGGCCGGCAGCGGCCTGGCCCTGGACTCGTCGGGGCTGCTGAGCGGGACGCCGGTCGCCGCCGGCGGGTATTCGTTCGTGGCGGAAGTGGTTGATCAGGTCGGGGCCCGCGCTGTCAGAGAACTCGCCGTGGCGGTCGACGAGTCCTACGTCTGCGGCGATGTCAGCGGCGACGGCGTCGGACCGAACATACAGGATCTCTCGTTTCTTGTGTCGTTTCTCTTCCGCGGGGGGCCCCCGCCGCCGGTTCCGGCGGCGGCGAATGTTGACGGCGCCGGCGCGCCAGGGGCCGACATTACGGTCGCCGACCTGACCTATCTTGTGGCCTACATGTTTCGGAGCGGTTCC
The DNA here is from genome assembly GCA_017999435.1 of Candidatus Zixiibacteriota bacterium. NCBI lineage: Bacteria > Pseudomonadati > Candidatus Zixiibacteriota > Candidatus Zixiibacteriota bacterium. The sequence goes on along the minus strand of JAGNLV010000002.1, from coordinate 266,477 downwards.
GCGCCGATTTGTGCGGGACCCTCGGCGCGGTGAGAGGGCGGCATTGGGGAGCGGCGCAGGGTCGCCCGACGGGTGAGTCCGGCCGGCGCAATGCGGCCGGGTGCGGGCAGCGGCGCCTTGCCTTTCCCCTGCTTTTTTCTTACCTTCACCATACTTGGAAAAATGCTCTAACCCCCACGAATCGGAGACCGCGAATATGTCCCACACCGCCACCCACATCCCCGCCGCGCCCACCTGGGATCTGGACTCGATCTTCCCGGGAGGCAGCGCCTCCGCCGAGTACAAAGCGTTCCGCGAGAAAGTGAAGAAAGATCTCGCCGGGGCCGCGACCGCGGTCGACCGGCTCCCCGCCGCCATCACCCCGGAGAACCGCCCCCAGTGGGCGGCGGCTATTTCCACCCTCCAGTCCATCCTCGCCGACCTCGAGTTGCTGCTGGCGTTCGCATCGTGTCTGAAAGCCCAGAATGTCAGCGACACGCTTGCCCACGCCGCCGATGCCGAAGGAGAGGAGGATGTCGCCCAGTGGAAGAAGCTCATGACCCGGATCGAGGCGATGTCTCTGCAGCAGTCGGATGCGGCCTGGCAGCTGCTCACGGCGGCCCCGGAACTGCGCGGGACGGAGTTTTTCCTCAACGAGGTGCGCGAGACCGCCCGCCGGAAAATGCCGGTGGAAAAAGAGGAGCTGGCGCTGGATCTGGCGGTCAACGGCTATCACACCTGGAACCAGTTGTATGACAAGATGGCCGGCGACCTTCGGGAACCGTTCGAGGAAGGCGGCCAGACGAAGCTGCTCTCGATGGGGCAGATTGCGACCAAAATGTCCAGCCCCGACCGGGAGGTGCGGCGGCGGGCGTTTGAGGCGATGACCAACGGGTGGAAGCGCCGTCAGGATCTGGCGGCGATGGCGCTCAACGCCCAGGCGGGATTCCGCCTGTCGCTCTACAAGTACCGCGGCTGGGATCTCATGTACGAACCGCTGCGCAACGCCCGCCTGCAGGAGGCGACGCTCGACACCATGTGGCGGGTGATTGCGGAGGAGAAAAAGCGGCTCCGCGCCTATGTCGACGCGAAGAAGAGACTGCTGGGGATCGACCGGTTCCGCTGGTACGACGAATTCGCGCCGGCCGGCCGGTCCGATCGGCAGTACAGCTTCGCGGAGGCCGGCGATTTCGTCGTGGCCCAGGTGCGGTCGTTCTCCGATGACATGGCGGATTTTTACCGCCGGGCGATCGACAGCCGCTGGGTGGAGGCCGAGGACCGCGCCGGCAAAGCGGGCGGAGCCTTCTGCACCGGGTTCGGACCGGTCCGCCAGTCGCGGGTGTTCATGACCTACGGCGGGTCGTTCGAGAACCTTCTCACGCTCGCCCACGAACTCGGCCACGCCTACCACCAGCAGGTCATCACCGAGAAACCGTATTTCGCGCAACAGTACCCCATGCCGCTGGCCGAGACGGCTTCGATTTTCTCCGAAACGCTGGTGACCGATGCGGCCCTGGGCCAGGCGGCCGACGCCGGGGAACGGCTCATGCTGCTGGACCAGAAACTCCAGTCGGCCTATGTGATGTTTACCGACCTGCACTGCCGGTACATTTTCGACCGAGCCTTTTACGCGGAACGCCGGAACGGGATGGTCCCGGCGGAACGGCTGTCGGAGATGATGGTGACGGCGCAGAAGGAGGCGTTTGCGGGAATGCTGGACGATTCGGGGTGCCACCCGCTCTTCTGGGCATCCAAACTGCACTTCTACATGACCTCGGCGCCCTTCTACAATTTCCCCTACGTGTTCGGGTTCCTCTTTGCCGGCGGCGTCTACGATCGGGCCAAGCGGGAGGGGAAGAAGTTCGCGAAGGACTACCGCGCGCTCCTGGCGGACACCGGCAGCATGACCTGCGAAGAGCTCGCCCGGACTCACCTGGGGGTGGATCTGGCCGACGAGGGTTTCTGGCGCAGCGCGGTCGACCGGGCGCTGGCCGAGGTCGAGGCGTATGTGAAGTTGGCGAAGTCGATGTAGGAGGCGTCGGCGCGGATTGGCGCCGACCGGGTCCGGGGGGGCCGGTCGGTTCCGTGCGGCGCGCGATGTGTGCGGAATACGAATAGAGCGGCGCCTGCCCGCCGGAGGCTGAGAGCGGAGGGCTCTCTCGGAGAACCGTATGATGGAAAATGACTTCACTGTCGAAGTGCTGGTCGAGATCCCCAAGGGGAGCCGGAACAAGTACGAGTACGACAAGGCGCGCGGGCTGTTCCGTCTCGATCGCATGCTGTTTTCGGCGGTGCACTACCCGAGCGATTACGGTTTCATCCTCAATTCGCTGGGGGGCGACCGCGACCCGCTCGATGCTCTCGTGCTCACCTGGGAGCCGACTTTCCCGGGATGCCTGATCGATGCCCGTCCGGTAGGGCTGTTCCGCATGCAGGACGAAAAGGGCCCGGATGAGAAGATTTTGTGCGTGCCGATCCACGACCCGATGTGGAACAGGATCCGGGCGCTGGAGGAGGTCCCGCCGCACCTGGTGAAAGAGATCGAGCATTTCTTCCAGGTATACAAGGAGTTGGAGGAGAAGAAGACGGCGGTCGAGGGGTGGGAGGACCGGGCGGCCGCGGAGCGCGTGGTGCGCGAGGCGCAGGAGCGCTGGCGCAAAGCCGGCGAGCACGACTAGGCCCGCCGCGCGGGGGGAACCTGGAAAAGGGGGTCCGCTTTTTTTTATTGACTCGGGCGCGCCCGCCCTGTATTTTTTCAGTAATCACAACGACTATAGGCTGAGTCAGCCCTTTGTTTTCGCGTATGGTGCGGATCATCATGCAATCTGCCCGTGGACTCTCATTGCATGTGAGGAGGTGGTGCGCCCGACAGACACTATTCCCTTGTTCGCAACCGTCACTTGATTAAACCCGGCTGCCCGGAGCAAAGGGTCTCCTTTGCGGGCAGCGTTCCTCCCAATCGAAGAAGGAGTCAAACCATGAGAGCAGTGTTCGTGCTGGTGATGCTGACTGTCCTTTGCGGTTTCGTCTTCGCCGAGGACTTTCGGGTCGGGCAGTCATGCGTCCCGCCGTCCGGAGATGAGTACGTTCCGGACGAGATAGTTGTGAAGTTCAAGGACGGCGTGGGCCGCCAGGCGGTCAGTGCCGCGCTCGCCGACCTCGGGGCCACCACGATCTCAACCAACCGCCAGATCGGTTTCCACCAGCTTCGGATCCCGGCGGGGACGACGGTTGAGGAGATGGTGGCGGCTTTCGGCGCCCGTCCCGATGTCGAGTATGCCGAGCCAAACTATATCGCCCACGCCTTCATGACGCCGAACGATCCCTACTACACGTACCAGTGGCACATGCCGCTGATCAAGATGCCGGCGGCGTGGGACCAGACCACCGGCTCGCCCAGCGTGATCGTGGCGGTGGTCGACTGCGGGGTCGCCTACGAGACCTACGGCAGCTTCACGCAGGCCCCGGACCTGGCCGGGACGAGCTTCGTGCCCGGCTATGATTTCATCAACAACGACAGCCACCCCAACGACGACTGCGCCCACGGCACGCACGTGGCCGGCACGGTCGCCCAGACCACCAACAACAACCTCGGCGTGACGGGCGTGGCCTTCAACTGCAGCATCATGCCGGTGAAAGTGCTCGATGCCTCCGGCAGCGGTTCGTACACGGCGATCGCCAACGGGGTCACGTTCGCCGCCGACAACGGCGCCCACGTGATCAACATGAGCCTGGGCGGATCCTACAACTCGTCCACCCTCCAGAACGCGGTCGTCTACGCCTACAACAAGGGCGTGACGATCGTCTGCGCCGCGGGCAACGCCGGCACCTCCACGCCCCAGTATCCGGCCGCCTACTCCCAGTGCATCTCCGTCTCGGCCGTCCGCTACAACAAGACGTACACGTCGTACACGAGCTACGGCTCGACCATCGACATCTGTGCGCCCGGCGGCGACGTGAGCGTCGACCAGAACGGCGACGGCTATGTTGACGGCGTGCTGCAGCAGACGCATGACGGGACCAACTACGGGACGTTCGGGTACTACTTCTACGAGGGGACGTCGATGGCGTCGCCGCACGTGGCCGGTGTGGCCGCCCTGCTGATCGCCAAGAACGGCGGCTCGATGGCCCCGGCCGATGTGCGGGCGGCCCTGCAGAACACGGCCGAGGATCTCGGCGCCGCCGGGTGGGACCAGTACTACGGCTACGGCTTGGTGGACGCCAACGCCGCCCTGCTGTCGATCTCGACCAACAACCCGCCAGTGGCGGCTTTCTCCGGCACGCCGACCTCGGGCACGGCGCCGCTGACGGTCGTGTTCACCGACGCCTCGACCAACAATCCCACGAGCTGGTCGTGGAATTTCGGCGATGGCGGCACGTCGACTGCCCAGAACCCGACCCACACCTACGCCTCGGCGGGAACGTACACGGTGACGCTGACGGCGACCAACGCGTACGGTTCGGACTCCGAGACCAAGACCGGCTACATCACGGTGTCGGCGCCGCCGACCTACCCGCCGGTGGCGGCCTTCTCCGGCACGCCGACTTCGGGGACGGCGCCGCTGACGGTCGTGTTCACCGACGCCTCGACCAACACTCCCACGAGCTGGTCGTGGAATTTCGGCGACGGCGGCACGTCAACCGCCCAGAACCCGACCCACACCTACACATCGGCGGGGACGTACACGGTGACGCTGACGGCGACCAATGCGTACGGTTCGGACTCGGAGACGAAGACCAACTACATTACGGTCACGACCGAGACCGCGCAGTGCGACGACTTTAACGACGGCAACTACACCGGGTGGAGCAACAAGCTCGGGACCTGGTCGGCCGCGAACTACTACCTGAAGGGGAACTCGACGACCTCGAATGCCCGGCTGACCTCGCCCTTCGGGACGTTCTCGACGGCGACGATTACGTGCAAGGTGCGCATGAACACCGGGCGCACGCAGCGCAACACCCGCATCATCTTCGCCTACACCAACAGCTCGAACTACCGCTACGTGCAGTTCGACGATTACTACAACCGGGTGTACGTCGGCGAGATCCTCAGCGGGCGCCAGTACACGCGGGCGTATGCGAGCTACACTTTCAGCACCGGGGTCTGGTATGACGTGACCGTGTCCGTGGCTGCGAGCGGGACGGTCTCGATGATGGTCGGGTCGACGTCGATCGGCTCCTACACCTTCTCGGCCCGGGCCGGCCTGGTGGGAGTAGGCTACACCAAGTCCAACAGCGACTTCGACGACTTCTGCGTCAACGCCGCGGCGTCCTGGGCGGAGGCCCCGGCGGCGCCGGCGGAGCTCGTCCCGGCCGGGTTTGAACTCGCCCAGAACTACCCCAACCCGTTCAACCCGACGACGACGATCAGCTTCACGCTCCCGACCCCGGGCGACGTGACGCTCGAAGTGTTCAACGTGCTCGGTCAGCGGGTGGCGGTGCTGGCGAGCGGGCCGTACGGGGCCGGCACGCACCACGTCGAGTGGAACGCCTCCGGCGTGTCCAGCGGCGTGTATCTGTATCGGCTCTCGGCCGGCGAGTTCACGGAAACCCGGAAGATGCTGCTGGTGAAGTAGCATCGTCCGGACAGGAATTCGGCAGACGCCATGCGGGCGGGTCGGTCGACCCGCCCGCTTTATATTGGGCGGAGCGCGTCCGCGCCGGGTCTATCCCTTGACGACCCCGACCGGAGTCAGGCGGGCGACTTTGCGGGTGATGCCGGCGTGGTGGGAGATGGCGACGACCTCGTCGACGCTCTTGTAGGCGCCGGGCGCTTCCTCGGCGACGACCCGCTTGCTCTTGGCCCGGAGGTAGATTCCCCCCTCGCGGAGTTTGCGGATCACGTCCTCGGCTCGGTGCTCCTTGATCGAGGCGGTGCGCGACAGCCGCCGCCCGGCGCCGTGGCAGGAGGAGCCGAAAGTCTCCCGCATGGCCTGGGCCGTGCCGACCAGGAGGTAGCTGGCGGTGCCCATGTCGCCGGGGATGATCACGGGCTGGCCGACCGCCCGGTATTTCTCCGGGACATCCCTGTGCCCCGGGCCGAAGGCCCGGGTGGCCCCTTTGCGGTGGACATACACCCAGCGCTTCTTCCCGCCGATGTCGTGCTGCTCGCGTTTGGCCATGTTGTGGGCGATGTCGTACACGAGGCGAAGGCCGAGCCGATCGGCCGGCTGTCCGAAAACCGCCTCGAACGATTCCCGCACCCAGTGCATGATCACCTGGCGGTTGCACCAGGCGAAGTTGGCCGCCGCGTTCATCGCCAGAAAATACTGCCGGGCCTCGGGGGAATCGACCGGTGCACACATGAGCTGCTGGTCGGGCAGCGCGATGCCGTATTTCCTTGAGGCCCGGCGCATGCTCTCCAGATAGTCGGTGCAAATCTGGTGTCCGCAGCCGCGCGACCCGGTGTGGATCATGACCGCGATCTGCCCCACTTCCTCCAGGCCGAACACCCGCGCGGCGTCCGGTTCGTAGATGGCGTCGACGCGCTGGATTTCGAGAAAGTGATTCCCGGCGCCGAGAGTGCCGAGTTGGTCGTGGCCGCGCGCCTTGGCGTTCTTCGAGATCACCGACGGGTCGCTCTCCTCCAGACACCCCCCTTCCTCCATCGCTTCGAGATCCTCAGCGAGGCCGTACTCGCGGCTGACCGCCCACCGGGCGCCGGTGGCCAGCACCTCATCGACCTCGCGCTCCGACAGGCTGATTCTTCCGGAGGAACCCACGCCGGAGGGGACGTTGGCGAACATCGTGTCGACCAGCGTCTCGATCCGCGGGAGGACGTCGCCAAGATGGAGGTCGGTGCGCATGAGGCGCACGCCGCAGTTGATGTCGTACCCGACCCCGCCCGGGGAGATCACCCCGGCCGCGCCGTCGAACGCCGCGACCGCCCCGATGGCGAACCCGTAACCGTGGTGGATGTCGGGCATGGCGATCGACTTCTCGACGATGCCCGGGAGGGTGGCGACGTTGGCGACCTGGAAGAGCGAGTCGTCGCGGCGGATCGCCTCGAGCATCGCCTCATCGGTGAAAATCAGCCCCGGCACGCGCATCCGCAGCCCCTTCTCCCTGATCACGGGGCTGGCGAACGACGACGGGATCTGGTAACGCCACGCATCGATTTTGTCCAGCGGACCCTGCCATGCCATAGCACACTCCGATTTCCGGCGGCGCCGGGCGCATTTCCCGGCCGCGGGGATCCTCACACGTCGAGGACGACCCGCACCCGGGCCGGCCGGCCCGGGCCGCCCGCGACGACTTCGATCATATGGTACGACACCGCCTTCACGTGCATCCCGCACTCGTGGCGGCGCTCGTCGAACTTCTCCCCCCGCCCGCGCGCGGCGAGGCGGGTGTCCCCCTCCAACACGACCGCGAAATCCTTCGCCACAATCCGGTCGACCTCGTGCCGGATGATGAGCTCGCTGAGGAAAGCCACCAGCAGCCCCTCGCGATCGATCGCCTCGACCGCGACGTCGAGGTCGAGTGTCGGTGCGATCCGGTCGAGATCGGTGATCACCGCGAACAATCCGTCGGCCGCGGCGGCGAATGCCTCCGCGAGCGTGTCGCCGTGGCCTTGGAGGATGACGTCGGCGGTGTGGTCGAGAAATTCGAACCGCTTCATACCGTATAGTATGCCGGGCGGCGGCGGCCGCAAGGACAATTGCGGCCGGTTTACCCGGCCAGCCCTTCAAGATAAGCGGCGGCGCACCGGCCGAGGCCGTCGGAGTAGCCCCCCTCCAGGACGCTGAACACCGGTCGGCCGAGCGCGCCGATACGCTCCCCGGCGGCCCGGAACGCTTCGTGCGACAGCGGGATAAACGAAAACGGATCGAGCTTGTAGAGGTCAAACCCGGCCGACACCGCGATCAGGTCGGGGCCGAAAGCCCGCACTTTCGCCAGGCCGTCATCCAGCGCCCGCAGCCACATCTCCTCGTCGGCGCCCATCCGGAGCGGATAGTTGAAGCAGTTCCGCTCGGAAAACAGCCCGGTGCCGGGGTAGAACGGGCTCTGGTGGAGGGAGAGGTACACGACCCGGTCGCGGCCGAGAAAAATGTCCTGCGTGCCGTTGCCGTGGTGGCAGTCAAAATCGACGATGGCGACGCGGTCCACCTGTTCGAGGGCCCGGGCGGCGGCGATGGCGATGTTGTTGAAATAGCAGAACCCGGCGACCGAGTCCGGGCCGGCGTGGTGGCCGGGCGGACGGAGGAGGGAGATCGCCGCGACCCCGTCGAGCGCAAGCCGCATCGCTGTCAGGGCGCCGCCCGCCGCGAGCAGGGCATGGTCGAAGATGAACGGGAGGGCGGGCGTGTCCCAGTCGAGAAATTGCCCGGTCCGCACCATCTCCAGGTGGCGGGGCGTGTGGACGGTCAAAATATCCTCGTCGCCGGCCGGTTCCGGCGGCACCGTCTCGTACTGCCGGGACAGGTGCTCCCAGGCGAGCCGCACGCGCCGGGGCGTTTCGGGATGCCCCGGCAGGTGGTAGGTCAGACAGGTCGGATGGAATATCAGCCGCATCTGTGCCAATCCGTTCGCGGCCGCGCGCCCGGACCCCGCACCCTCTCGGACCGGAGGGGGATGTTACGCCTGGGTGCGGGCCGCCGGGTCGTTGCCGAGGATCTGTTCAATCGCCGCGAGGGTCTCGGCCGACAAGACGGTGTCGGCCGCTTTCACATTCTCATCGACCTGTTCCGGCGCGGTGGCGCCGATAATGGCGCAACTGATTTCCGGCCGGCGCAGAACCCAGGCGAGGGCGAGCCGGGCCACGGTGATGTCCAGCGACGCGGCGAGTTCGCTGAGCCGCCGGACGGCGGCGATGTTGGCCTCGGTCAGGCTCGGCTTGAGCCACATGCTCGTGGCGCCGCGGCTTCCGTCCGGTATCCCCGCGTTGTACTTGCCGGTGAGCAGCCCCTGGGCGAGGGGGGACCACACGGTCAGGCCCATGCCGTTGTGGGCGCACACCGGCATGATCTCCGGCTCGATGTGACGGTCGAGCAGATGGTAGCGGGGCTGTTCCACGATCGGCGCGTAGGCGCGGTAGTCGCGGGCCAGACCGACCGCCCGCTCGATCTGGGCCGCCTCCCACACCGAGGTTCCCCAGTAGATGATCTTCCCCTGCCGCACCAGGTCATCCATGGCGCGGACGGTTTCCTCGACCTCCGTCTCCGGATCGAAGCGGTGGCAGAAGTAGATGTCGAGGTAGTCGGTGCCGAGACGGCGGAGCGTTCCCTCGATGGATTCCCTGATGTGTTTGCGCGAGAGGCCCCGGTCGTTGGGGTTGTCGGACATCGGCCAGAAGAGCTTGCTGGACAGGACCAGGTCGGCGCGGCGGAATTCCTTGAGAATACGGCCGAGGGTTTCTTCGGCCGCGCCCCGGGCGTAGATGTCGGCGAGGTCGATGAAATTGACGCCGTGGGCGATCGCCCGGCGGACGATGGGCGCAGTCTGTGAGGCGGAGACCGGCCCGCCGTAAGTCAACCAGGCCCCAAGAGCGATCTCCGAGACTTTCAGCCCGCTGCGGCCGACTCGACGATACTTCATGAACGCTGATCCTTTCGCGTTGCGGCAGCCTTTTGGGCAAGGTACGAAAAAGGACCGCGCGAGGCAATCGGGTTTGAGGGAGCGGAGGGATTGCGTATATTGCGGCGGTCGGAACGGATCGGCCGGAAAGCGGATAGAAATGGCGGCGGAAGATCACGCGGACAAGACGGCGGACCCGATCCCCGAAAAGGGGGAGTCGCCCCAGATGTTTGACCGGATCGCGCACCGGTACGACCTGGTCAACCGCGTGCTGACACTCCGCCTGGATGTCCGCTGGCGGAAGAAGCTGGCGGCGATGTTTCCCGACCGGGACAATCTTGCCGTGCTCGACGTCGCCTGCGGCACCGGGGATGTACTGACGATCGGGCTGAAGCAGCGGAAGAATGTGAGCCTGGGGGTGGGGCTCGATCCGGCGGCGCGCATGATGGCCCGCGGCCGGGACAAAGCGCGGGAATGCGGGCTGGCCGAGCGGATCGCATTCGTGCGGGGCGATGCCCTGCGCCTGCCGTTTGCCGACGGAAGTTTTGACGTCGTGACGATCAGTTTCGGGATTCGCAATGTGACCGACGTGCCGCGGGCACTGGCCGAGATGCACCGGGTGCTGGCCCCCGGCGGGCGCGTGCTGGTGCTCGAGTTTTCCTTCCCCGACAACCGCGCCCTCCGGGCGGCCTACCTGGTCTACCTCCGGCACATCCTCCCGCGCATCGGCGCGGCGATCAGCGGGGATGCGGCGGCCTACCGCTACCTCGACCGGACAGTGGAGTCGTTTCCCTACGGCGAGGCGTTCTGCGACCTCCTTCGCCGGGCCGGGTTCGCGGCGGTCCGGCCGCGGCCGCTGACGTTCGGAGTGGCCACTGTTTACAGCGGGGAGAAAAAGTGATATAGTGCGGAACCAACGGTGCAGGCCCATGATGCCCTCAGTATTCAAAGACAGCGACACGCACACGCCCGCCGGGGCGGCGGCCCATCTGGCCGAAGAGATCGCCCGGCGGGCGGCGCATCCGCGGGCGGGCAGCCCGCACGTGGAGCGGTGCGAGGTCCCTCTCGCCGCGATGGAACCGGCGGCCTGGCTCGCGGCGCAGCGGCAGAGCGAGCGGATCTTCTGGAGCGACCGCGAGGACCGCTCGGCCGTCGCCGGGGTGGGCGCCGCGGCGGTGGAATTCCGCGCGGTCTGCGCCGATCCGCATGACCTGATGGGGCGGATCCGGGAACTGATCGGCGACGCCGAGGGCGTGCGGTGCTACGGCGGAATACGGTTCGACAGCGACCGGGAGCAGGCCGATCACTGGCGGCAGTTCGGCGGAGCGCGGTTTGTGCTCCCCCGCTTCGAGCTCGCCGCCCGCGGCGGGGCGGCCGTGCTGGCAGTCAATCTGCGGTTCCCCGAGGACCGCGGGCAGGTTTCCCGCATCATCGAAGACCTGGCGCAGTTGCGCTTCGCGCCGGCGGACCCCGGTATCCCGCCGGCCGGCGTGCGCCGGCGGGTCGATACGCCGGGCCGAGAGGATTGGCTGGACATTGTCGGAGCGGCGGTGGACGAAATCAACGCCGGGCGGATGGACAAGATCGTGCTCGCGCGCGAAAGCCGCTGTGAGCTGGGCAGTCCGGCGGATCCGTTCCGCCTGACGGCCCGGCTGGCGGCCTCGGCGCCGGGCTGTTTCGTCTTCGCCTTCAAGCCGCCGGACGGCGCCGCCTTCCTGGGAGCGACGCCGGAGCGGCTGTACCGCCGGGAGGGGCGGCGGATCACGAGCGAGGCTCTGGCCGGAACCCGGCGGCGCGGGGAGACGCCGGCGGAGGACGCCCTCTTGGGCGAGAAACTCCTGACCAGCCGGAAAGAAGCGCAGGAACACGCCTGCGTCGCCGACGCGGTGCGCGGGGCGCTCGCGGCGCTGTGCCGGGAGGCAGCCGAGGAGAAGGGACGGGAACTGGTCAAACTGGCGCGCGTGCAGCACCTCGCGACCCGTTTCGCGGGCGTTCTCAGAGACGGCGTCGGGGACGCGGATATTCTGGCGCGCCTCCACCCGACGCCGGCGGTCGGGGGGGCGCCGACCGCAACCGCCCGGCAGCGGATTCGCGAACTCGAGGCTTTCGACCGGGGCTGGTATGCCGGACCGGTCGGTTGGATCGGGGCAGACAGCGCGGAATTCGCGGTCGCGATCCGCTCGGCGCTGGCGGCCGGAGACACGCTGCGGCTCTATTCGGGAGCCGGGATTGTCGGCGGTTCGCATCCCGACAGAGAATGGGACGAGATCGAAAATAAGATCGATAACTACCTGAAGCTGCTGGCGGGGCCATGAACAGCCGATTTCCGAATCTGAACAGCCTCTGGGCGGAGGCCGCGGTCGAAGAACTGGTGCGCTGCGGGGTGAGGTTGTTCTGCCTCTGCCCCGGCTCGCGGTCGACGCCGCTGACGGCGGCGGCGGCGCGGCACGAGGCGGCTAGGAAGATCGTCCATTTCGACGAGCGCGGGGCGGCCTTCTGCGCGCTCGGCTACGCGCGGGCGACGGAAAAACCGGCGGCCGTGGTCGTGACCTCGGGAACCGCGGCAGCCAACCTCTACCCGGCGGTGATCGAGGCGGCGATGGACGGCGTGCCGCTGCTGGTCCTCACGGCGGACCGCCCGCCCGAGCTGCGGGCAAGCGGCGCGAATCAGACGATCGACCAGACGAAGCTCTACGCCGATTATCCCCGGTGGTTTTTCGATCTCCCCTGCCCCAGCCGGGAGACACCGCCGGAGTTTGTGCTCACGACGATCGACCAGGCGGTCTACCGGGCGCAGCACGGACCGGCCGGTCCGGTGCACCTCAACTGGATGTTCCGGGAACCGCTCGCCCCGGTCGGCGCGGAGGAAGATTTCGGCGACTACCTGCGGTCGGTCGGGTGCTGGCGAACGGGCGAGAGCCCGTGGACAATCTATCGCTCGCCGGTGAAAGTGTGCGAACCGGCGCGGATGGAAGCGGCGACCGGGCTGCTGAACCGGGCGCGCCGCGGTGTGATCGTGGTCGGGCGTCTTCGGCGCGAGGCCGAGCGGGTCGCGATCGCGAAAGTGGCCGAGGCGCTCGGGTGGCCGGTCATAGCCGATATCGGGTCGGGCCTGCGGCTCGGGGCGGCGGGACACGTGATCGCACCGGCCGAGTACATGCTCGCCGCGGAATCGTTTGCCGACGCTCTCGCGCCGGACACGGTGCTCCACTTCGGTCCGATCGTAACCTCGAAGCGGGTCGCCCAATGGCTGAAACGGTCGCAACCGGCGGCCTATATCCACGCAGCCGCCGCCCCCGAACGCCACGACCCGCACCATCAGGTCACCCACCGGTTCGAAGCGGACATCGACATGTTCTGCAGTTTTCTCCTGCCGTTCCTGAGGGAGAAAGCCAAAGAGACCGGCCTTGCGGCCTGGCGGGCGGGTGCGGACAAGGCGGAAGCGGCGATCGCCCGAGTGCTTGCGGAGGATGCGACGCTGTCGGAGCCGCTGACGGCGCGGCTGGTGGCGGAGAATATCTCAGCCGCGGGCGCGCTCTTTGTCGCCTCGAGCATGCCGATCCGGGACCTGGATGCCCTGGCCGCCGGCGACGGCCCGGCGGCGCCGGTTGCAGCCAACCGGGGCGCGAGTGGAATCGACGGCACGGTCGCCTCGGCGGCCGGGTTCGGGCTCGGGTGGGAGCGGCCGGTGACCCTGCTGACCGGGGATCTGGCGCTGTTGCACGACCTCAACTCCCTGGCGCTCGTGCGGCGCTTGGCGCAGCCCATGACTATCGTCGTGCTGAACAACAACGGCGGCGGAATATTCCATTTCCTCCCGATCGCCGAGCGCGCCGATTTGTTTGAGCCGTACTGGGGAACGCCCCACGGGATCACGTTCAAGCAAGCGGCGCAGATGTTCGGGCTTTCGTACGCCCATCCCACGAGCGCCGAAGAGTTCGCGCGCATCTACCGGGAGGCCCAGGCCGGGCCGGGCGGGGGGACGCTCATCGAGGTGCGAACAGACCGGCGGCGCAACCGGCAACTGCACGCCCGGCTCACCGAGGCGGTGGTCCGCGCGCTCGAGGGGTAAGCGCATGGCGGGGGATTTCCGGTTTCACCTCGAGACGGCGGGGTCGCCGCGCAATCCGGCGGTGGTGGCGCTCCACGGTTTCATGGGAACGGGCGCGGACTGGAGCACCGTCATGGCGGCCCTGGCCGGAGAACGGTATGGCCTCGCTCCCGATCTCCCGGGGCACGGAAAGACCCGGGGTCCGGAGGGCGCGGGATCGTGGCGCATGGAGCAGGTCGCCGCCGCGCTCGCCCTCGAGCTGGCGCGCCGGGGGATCGCGCAGACGGATCTGATCGGCTACTCGATGGGGGGGCGGTTGGGGCTGCACCTCGCGCTGCACTGCCGCGCGCGCGTGCGGCGGCTCGTGCTCGAGTCGGCCTCGCCGGGACTGAGCGACGGAGACGAGCGGATCGCGCGGCGGCGGCAGGACGATACACTCGCGCGGCGGCTGGAGACCGAGCCCCTCGAGCGCTTTCTCCGCGACTGGTATGATCAGCCGATGTTCGCGGGACTTAAGCGGGTTCCGGAGGAATTCGCCGGGATGTTGGAACGCCGCCGCGCCCAGGACGGCGGAGCTCTGGCCCGGGCGCTGCGTGAGATGGGGACCGGGGCGCAGGAACCGCAGTGGGACCGCCTGGCCGACGCGCCGCCGACGCTGTTGATTGTCGGCGCCGAAGATGCTAAATTCCGGGAGATCGCGGCGCGGATGGCCGAGCGGATGCCGGGGGCGCGGGTCGCGACGGTGGCGGGGGCGGGGCACGCGGTCCACGTCGAACAACCGGCCCGGTTTGTCGAGCTGGTACAGGAGTTCCTGAGCGGATAGAAAGGGTGCCATGGCGAGGATCATCTGGACAGAAGCGGGCGCATACAGCGATATCACGTATCACAAGGCGGAGGGGATCGCCAAGATCACGATCAACCGCCCCGAGGTCCGCAACGCGTTTCGGCCGCTGACGGTGCAGGAGATGATGGCGGCGCTGGCCGACGCGCGGGAGGACCCGCAGATCGGCGTCATCATTCTCACCGGCGCGGGCGACCAGGCGTTCTGTTCGGGGGGGGATCAGAGGATTCGGGGGGACTCCGGCTACACCGATACCAGCGGGGTCAACCGCCTGAACGTGCTGGAGTTTCAGCGGCAAATCCGGACCTGCCCCAAGCCGGTGGTCGCCATGGTGGCCGGCTACGCGATCGGCGGCGGGCACGTGCTCCACGTGCTGTGCGACCTCACGATCGCGGCCGACAATGCCGTCTTCGGACAGACCGGGCCGAAAGTGGGGTCGTTCGACGGCGGCTATGGATCATCCTACCTCGCCCGCCTGGTCGGCCAGAAGAAGGCGCGGGAGATCTGGTTCCTCTGCCGCCGGTACGACGCCCGGCAGGCGCTGGAGATGGGGCTCGTCAACGCCGTGGTCCCGCTCGCCCGGCTGGAGGAGGAGACGGTCCAGTGGTGCCGGGAGATTCTCGCCAACTCGCCCACCGCGATCCGCTGTCTGAAAGCGGCGCTCAACGCCGACTGCGACGGGCAGGCGGGGCTGCAGGAGTTGGCCGGCAACGCGACGATGCTGTTCTACATGACGGCGGAGGCGCAGGAAGGACGCGATGCTTTCAAGGAGAAGCGCAAACCGGATTTCGGCAAGTTTCCCCGGCAGCCCTGACACAGTCGCGGCGGGCGCGCCGATCGGCCGCCCGCAGGTGTGGCTGCTCGCGGCCCGGCCCAAGACGCTCTTTGCCTCCGCGGCGCCGGTGGTGATGGGTACGGCGATGGCGGCGGAGGCGGGCGCCTTTCACCTCTGGTCGGCGCTCGCGGCGCTGGCCGGGGCGCTGCTCATCCAGATCGGGACCAATTTCGCCAACGATTATTCCGATTTCAAATCGGGGGCCGATGCGATCGCCCGGGTCGGTCCCATCCGGGTGACTCAGGCGGGTCTGGTCACACCGGGCGCGATGAAGGCGGCCACGGCGCTGGTGTTCGGGCTGGCCGTGCTCTGCGGCGCCTACCTCGTATATCGCGGTGGCTGGCCGGTGACCGTCATCGGACTCAGCTCCGTCCTCTGGGGGATTCTCTACACGGCCGGCCCGTACCCGCTCGGCTATATCGGTCTGGCCGACCTCTTTGTGTTCGTCTACTTCGGACCCGTGGCGGTCGGCGGGACCTATTACGTGCAGACGCTGGCCATCACTCCCCCGGTGCTGGTCGCCGGGGCGGGGACCGGGTTGTTCTCCGTGGCGATCCTGACGGTCAACAATCTCCGCGACATCGAGAGCGACCGTCGGGCCGGCAAGCGCACGCTCGCCGCGCGGTTCGGGCGAACCTTCGCCCAGTGGGAGTATGTCCTCGCCGTCGCAATCGCCGCGGGCATTCCCGCTGCGCTCGCGCTGTTGACCGAGGGGCACTCGTCGGCGATTATTGCATCGCTCACGATACTTCCGGCGCTGGCGGCGTTCCGTACGATCCGCCGCGCCACCGACGGACCGACGCTCAACAGGCTGCTGGCCACGACGGGGAAACTGCTCTTGCTGTACAGCCTGCTGTTTTCGATAGGATGGTGGTGGTGAGAATCGCGCAGGTTCAGCTCTACCGCTATGTACTGCCGTTCCGGCGGCCGCCGGTCATTCGGGGCGAGGAACTGCGCTCCCGCGAGGGCATGCTTGTGAAAGTGACGCTCGAGGACGGCGCCACGGCCTGGGGGGAGGCGGCGCCGCTTCCGGGACACAGCCGGGAATCGCTGGCCGATGCCGAGCGGGAACTGCGGGAACTCCGGGCCGGTGTGCAGGGGGCGCAAATCCCCGCCGGTCTCGAGCGGCTCGATGGCGGTTTCGGCAACTGGCTGGGCCACAGCTGGTTGACAGCCTCGGTGTCGGTCGCGATGGAGACCGCCGTGCTCCAACTGGTGGCACACCGCCAGGGGAAATCGCTGCACCGCCTGCTCTGTCCCAATCCCCGGGAGAGGATCACCGTCAACGCCCTTCTGAGCGGATCGGCGGATGAGGCGTTCGGGCAGGCAGAGCGCCGCAAGGGCGAAGGTTTCGGGGCGTTCAAGCTCAAAGTGGGGCGGCGGCCGTTCGACGAGGACATAGAGGCGGTGCGCCGGGTGCGCGAGACGATCGGCCCGCGCGCCAAGCTCCGGCTCGATGCCAACCGGGCGTTCGATATCCCCACCGCGATCCGGTTCGGGCAGGCGGCCGCGCCGTACGACATCGAGTACATCGAGGAGCCGGTGCGCAGTTTTCTCGAGCTGCTCGAACTGACTCACCGCGGCGGATTCCGCCTTCCTGTCGCGCTCGACGAGAGCCTGCGCACGATCTCGCCGAAAGCGCTGTCGCAAGTCCGCGGGGTGCGGGCGATCGTGCTCAAGCCGACCCTGCTGGGATTCGAGTGGGCGATGTGGTTTGCCCGGCGGGCGCGCCGGGCGGGGATGCTGGCGGTGATCAGCTCGGCCTACGAATCGAGCCTCACACTGGCGATGCTGGCCGAAATCGGCGCCTGCCTCAACGACGGCGAGGCCGGCGAGAATGTCGCCATGGGACTGGACACGCAGGACGCGCTCGCCGAGGATCTGACCGTGGAACCGCTCCGCATCGCGCAGGGGCAAATCGACCTGTCCGCCCTTCCCGCGGGGACTTTCGAAGTGCGTCCGGACCGCCTCGGAGAACCGGCGCATGACTGATATCCCCTGTCCGCTGGGGGAGGCGGCGCGCCGGCGGCCCGCGGCGCCCTTTCTCGTGACGCCGGCGCGGGAGTACAGCTACGCCGAGGCCAACCGCGCCGTGAATCGCCGCGCGGCGGCGCTGGCCCGCTTGGAAACGCGGCTCGGACCGCTGCGGCGGCTCGCTCTGCTTGTCCCGAAAGCCGGGGACGAGCCCTCCCTTGACGTCATCATCACGTTCCTGGCCGCGGGAAGAGCCGGGGCGACCGCGCTGGTGGTCGACGGCGCTCTGCCGGCGCCGCTGGTGCGGGCGGCGCTGCCGGCGGAGCAGGGAATTGTCGCGGTCGTCGCTCAGGACCGCCGGGAGCATATCCCCTTCGCCGCCGCCACCTGGGAGGAGGTTGCCGAAATTGAGGCGCAGATTCTCCTCTCGCCGGCGGAAGCGGACCGGACGGATTTCCGCCGCAACCTCCGTTTGGAGGCGACCGGCGTGCTCACCTCGGGGTCCACCGGGACGCCGAAGTTGTGTCTGCACACGGTCGGGAACCACTACTACAGCGCGCTCGGATCAAACGAGAACCTCCCGCTGGCGGAGGGCGACCGGTGGCTGTTGTCGCTGCCGCTGCACCACGTGGGCGGGATCGCGATCCTGTACCGGGCGATGCTCGCCGGCGCGGCGGTCGTGCCGGGGCGCCGACCGGCGAATCCGGCGGAGTCGATCGAGACGCTCGGCGTCACCCACTGCTCGATGGTGCCGACGCAACTGCGGCGGTACCTCGCCGAGGGAGGCCACCGGGCCGGGTTGAAGGCTGTCCTGATCGGGGGAGCGGCGGCGCCGCGCGGCCTGATCGAAGCGGCCGCCGCGCGGGGTCTGCCGCTGTTCACCTCCTACGGTCTGACGGAAATGTGCTCTCAGGTGACCACGACGGCCCCGGACGATCCCCTCCGGCGGCTGTTCGGGTCGGGCAGACTCCTGCCCTTCCGGGAACTTCGAATCGATGAGTCGGGCGAGATCCTCGTGCGGGGGCCTGTGCTCTCGCCGGGGTACCTGGAATCGAATGGCCTGCGGACGATCGCCGACGCCGAGGGATGGTTCCACACGGGCGACCGGGGGGAGCTGGAGCCCGACGGGTATCTTCGCGTGACCGGCCGAAAGGACCACATGCTCATCTCCGGCGGCGAGAACGTGCAGCCGGAGCTGGTGGAAAAGATGCTTCTGGAGTTGCCGGATGTCGCCGAGGCGGTGGTGGTCGCGGTCGAGGACGCGCAGTACGGGCAGCGGCCGTTCGCTTTCGTCTCTTTCGTGCGGAAAGATCCGCGCACGTACGACGGCACGACGCGGCTCCTGCGGGATTATGTCCTTCTCGCCGGCGGGCGGGCGGATACTCCCGCGCAGGTGCGGGAGATGTTCAGGGAGAGGCTCCCGGCCTACGCGGTGCCGGTGCGGGTGGCGTTGATCCCCGAGGAGGCGCGGGCGGGATTGAAACCGGACCGAAAGTATCTCGAGCGGGTGGCGCAAGCACTCTACGGGCAGGCAGGAGAGAAGACCGCGGGGTAGACGGCGAGCGTTCCCTTTTACGGGAGAGAGGGCCGCGAAAAGAACGCTCCTCCGGAAGCTTCAGGATCTCCCCGAAGGGTTGCCGGCGCCCCGCCCCCCTTACTGCAGCTTCTCCAGTTCCGTTTTCAGTCCGGCCGGGAGAGGGACGGAGTTGAGATCCGGCTTGCCCACGCAGGCATGCACGGTGGCGCCCTGGGCGACGACGCGGTCGTCGTCGTCCACAACAGTGTAGGCGAGCGTGAAGGAGGAGCGGCCGATGCCGGAAGCGGTCATCCGCACGGTCACACCGTCGCCCACGCGGAGCGGGCGCCTGAAATCGCACTCGGCGCGGACGATGAGCACGAGATAGTCGGCCTCGTGGATCAGGTGGAAGAAGTCGAACCCGACGGCGGACATCCAGGCCTCATAGGCCTCGTGGGCGAGCCGGAAATAATTGGCGAAAAAGAGCACTCCGGCGGCGTCGGTATCGTGGAGCTTGACCGCAGTCCGATAGGTGTACATGGCGGTGACCTTCAAGAAAAGTTCGTGCGCGACGCGCGGGCGGCGCGTATATTTGCAGCCTATGGTAACGCCGAAAGCAAGCGTGGAACAAGTGAAATACTCATCCCGGAGACCTCCTATGTGGCTCACATCGCGTGTCCTTTCCCCCGTCCTCCTCGCGGTCGGGCTGTTTCTCGCAGCCGCGTCCGCCGTCATTTCCGCCGACAGCGCCATTCCCCAGCGGGCGGATATCGCCGACCAATACAAGTGGCGGGTCGCCGACATCTTCCCGACCGACAGCGCCTGGGAGGCCGCCTTCGCCGGTCTCCAGGGAAGCATCGGGCTGTTCGACCAATACCGCGGCCGTCTGGGCGAGGGACCGGCGACCCTCCTGGCCTGTCTGGCCACCCGCGACAGCATCGAGCTGATCGCCGACAACCTGTATGTCTACGCCTACCTGATACTCGATGAGGACAACCGGGTGAGCACCTACCAGGAGATGGGAGGGCGCATCCGGCAGTTGTGGTCCCGGATTTCCGAGGGGACCTCCTTCATCGAACCGGAGATCATCGCCGCCGGCAAGGACAAGATCGTCGGATTCGCCGGGCAGGACCCGAAGCTGGCGGTGTACCGCCACTACCTGGACGATCTCTTCCGCAAGCAGGCGCACGTGCTGTCGGACAAGGAGGAGGCTCTCCTGGCGCTGGCCGGGCCTGCGGTGAGCGCATCCGGAGAAATCTTCAACATGGTCGACAACGCCGATATCGACTACGGCACGGTGGCCGATGAGAACGGCGCGGAGGTGGCGCTCACGAAAGAGCGCGTATACAAGATGCTCGAGTCCACCGACCGCGAACTCCGCCGACGGGTGAGCGACCGGTACAACGCCGCCTACCTCGACTATGAGAACACGCTGGCGGCGACGTTGGCGGCCTCGGTCAAGAGCGACTACTTCCAGGCCCAGGCGCGCGGCTACGCGACCTGCCTGGAGTCCTCGCTCGACCGCTACAACATCCCGGTCGCGGTCTTCCACAGCCTCATCGCGGCGGTCAACGAGAACCTCGCCCCGCTGCACAAGTGGGCCTCGCTGCGCAAACGCATCCTCGGGGTCGACACGCTCTTCACGTTTGACCTCTCCGTGCCGCTCATGCCGGAGGGGCGGAAGGAGTATACCTACGAGCAGGCCCAGGAGATCCTCCGCCGCGGCTTGCAGCCGCTGGGGCCGCAGTTCCTTACTGACCTCGAGAAAGGGTTCACGTCGGGCTGGATCGACGTCTACGAGACGGAGGGGAAGGGGTCGGGGGCGTACTCGTGGGGAACTTACAGCTCGCACCCCTACGTGCTGCTGAATTACAACGGGACGCTGGCCTCGGTGTTCACGCTCGCCCACGAAATGGGCCACGCCATGCACAGCTACTACACCAACCGGCACGAACCGTACATCAGCCACAACCATTCGCTCTTCGCGGCCGAGGTGGCCTCCACGGGGAACGAAGCGGTTCTCATGAAGTACCTCCTGGACAACACGACCGACCGGGGCGACAAGATGGAGCTGCTCAACTACTACATCGAGCAGATCATCGGGTCGTTCTTCACCCAGGTCATGTTCAGCGAATTCGAGCTGACGATCCACGAGCGGATCGAGAGCGGGCAGGCGCTGTCGGCCGAATTCATGCGCAAGACCTACCGCGACATCTACCAGAAGTACTGGGGGCCGGACCTGACGATCGGGGCGGTCAACGACCTGGGGTGCCTGCGCATCGGGCATTTCTACAGCCAGTACTACGTCTACCAGTACGCCACCTCCTACGCGGCGGCGCAGGCGATGTCCCAGAAGGTGCTCGAGGATCCGAAATATCTCGATACCTACATGCAGTTCCTGGCGGTCGGCAATTCCGACTACCCGGTGGAGATCCTGAAGAAGGCGGGGGTCGACCTGACCTCGCCCGAACCGGTCCAGCGGACGATGAAGCTGTTCGCCGACCTGGTGGACCAGATGGAGGCGCTGCTGGCCGAGAGCGGCAAATAAGGGGCGGCGGTCCCCGGGGCGGCGGCAACGGCCGCCCCGGCGGCGCGGAAAAATATCGGAGAAATCGATGTCGGATCGGGTACAACAGTTCAGGCAGGAGCGGGAGAAGCTGAACGAGATTGTCCTCGAGCGGGACAACCTCGATATCAAGCGCTTCTTCGCTCTGGACGGCGCCGTGTACCGGGACGGTGCGCTGGACGCCAAAACCAAGGAGCTGCTCGGACTGGCGGCCTCGCTGGTGCTCCGCTGCGACGACTGCATCGCCTACCACGTCATCCGCGCCCGGGAGAACCGCGTGACCGACGCGGAGTTCGACGAGGTGATGGCGATCGCGCTGGTGGTCGGCGGCTCCATCACCATTCCCCACCTGCGCCGGGCGGCCCGGCTGTGGAAGGAGATGAAAGAGGAATGACGCGCTGCGTCGCTGCGCTGCTTGCGATTCTGGCGGCGGCCGTCCCGCTCCGGGACAGCCGCGGGGCGGATCCGGCCCCGCCGGCCCCCTTTGATTCCCTGCTGGCCTGGTACCGCCAGACCTACTCCTTCATCAGCATGGACGACACGATCTACACGTTCGAGACGGAGTTCCGTCTCCCCGAGGGGTTCCACCGGCCGGATTCGGCCGCCCTGACCGGATACCAGTACTGGGTCTCCCACCTGCCGCTGTGGAACCAGTGGAAGCCGGTCGGGGTGTGGAAGGGCGGGAAAGCGTACGAGTACGGCGAGGTCTCGCGCGTCGTGCACATGCCCTGGCGGGGGACGATGTACACCGATATCGGGTTTCCGCTGCGCGTGTTCGCGGAGTACTGCCGGTACGCCGGCCGCGAGTCGGCCATGCACATCGTGACGCGGGCGGACGGCGACACGCTCGCCTACGCCGCCTGGCTCCAGAGCAAAGTGAGCTACACGCCGCTCGGCGGGCCGCGGCTGGTGCCGGCCACGCCGCGCGAGGCCAGCGAGATGGAATTCTACCGGTTCCTGACGGTGGCGATGGAGCAGCAGACGTACCAGACGCTGGCGGCCAACTGCGATTCCCTCCCCCCTGAGGAGGTGCGACCCGGAGACCTCGTCATCGGGCACGACGACCGCCTGTTGGTCGGAAAGGTCTACATTGTGGTCAACATGCTGGTCAACGACGAGGGGGAGCGGATGTATACGGTGGCGACCGGCTGCCCCAAACCGAACGCCTGCGACCTGCACATTCCGCTGCTGACGCCGGACCGCCACTCCCCCTGGATCACGCCGGGGCACCTCGCGGCACTTGTCGACGATCTCCCGCAGTGGGGGTTCTTCCGCCTGCGGGGTTCGCAGTGACGGTCCCGCGCCTTGACGGGACGGGAGGTTCTTCGTATCGTTTCGCAGAATTCAGAACCGCAGCCCGCGGTGTTCACAGGCAGGCGTGCAGTATCGGCAGATTGAGAAGTGGCCGGTGACGCGGGCCGAGGCGGCGGCGCTCCAGACGGCCCTTGCCCGCGAGATCCGGATTGCCCCCGCGGCCTCCGAGCCCCGCCTGATCGCGGCGGTCGACACCGCCTATGGCCGCGACGGCAAGCGGATTTACGCCGCCGCCGTCGTCGTCCGGTATCCCGGCCTGGAGCCGGTGGATCGGGCCGAGGGGTGTGCCCCCGCGATTTTTCCCTATGTGCCGGGGCTGCTGTTTTTCCGCGAGGGACCGGCGGTCATCGCAGCGCTCCACCGCCTGGCGACCGAGCCGGACATGCTCATGATCCATGGCCACGGCTTGGCCCACCCGGCCCGCTGCGGCATGGCCGGCCTGCTCGGCGTCCTGTTCAACCGGCCCTCGACCGGGTGCAGCCGCAAGCTCCTCGCGGGAACTCATCGGCCGGTAGCCGATGCGAAAGGGAGTTGGGAGCCGATCCGCATTGAGGGAGCCGAAGTCGGGTGCGCCTACCGTTCGAAAGACCGGGTGAAACCGATCTTTGTCTCCCCCGGACACGGTTGCGATCTGGCCGGCGCCCGGGAACTGGTGGTCCGCTGTCTGCGGGACTACCGGTTGCCGGAACCTTTGCGGCTGGCGCATGTGTTTGCCAATAAGTACAAGCGCTATCAGGAAAACGGAACAGCCGGCCGTAAGGCCGGATCACCCCCACCGGAGCGAACCTGAACGTGCCCCACTCCCCTGACCGACCAGACCGGATTCTCGCCGCGGCGAAGCGGATCGCTGCCCGCCAGGCGGCGCTGCGCCGCCACCTCCATCAGTATCCCGAACTTTCCGCGAGGGAGTTTCGGACGAGCGAGTACTTGGCCGCCGCGCTGCGGCGGCTGGGCCTGCGGTTGCTTGCGACCACGACCGACACCGGTGTGCTGGCGGAGTTGCAGGGGGTTGCGGGGGGGCGGACGGTGGTCGTGCGCAGCGACATCGACGCGCTGCCGATTACGGAGCGCACCGGCCTGCCGTTCGCATCGAAAAACCCGGGCTGCATGCACGCCTGCGGCCACGATATGCACATGGCGGTAGTCTGGGGAGTGGCAGCCGTGCTGAGCGGTCTGCGCGGCCAAATCGCCGGAACCGTCCGGTTCATCTTCCAACCCTCCGAAGAAATGCCCCCCGGCGGGGCGCGGCCGATGATCGAGTCGGGCGCCCTGACAGACGCCTCCGCGGTGTTCGGTCTCCATGTCGACCCGCACGTGCGGACGGGGAAAATCGGCCTGCGGGACGGTCCGACGATGGCGGCGGTGACCGATTTCGATCTCATTGTGCGCGGCCGGAGCGCCCATGCCGCCCGGCCCCACCTGGGAGTGGATGCGATCACAACCGCCGCCGAGGTGATCGAGGCGGTGCAGAAAGTGGTCGCGCGCGAGATCGACCCGGTCGAGCCGGCCGTGATCACGTTCGGGCAGATCGAGGGCGGGGTGGCGCGCAACGTGGTCGCCGACGAGGTGCGGGTGGCCGGGACGGCGCGGACGCTGTCGCCGCGGGCCGAGAAGGCGGTGCCGCGCCTGATCCGCCGGGTGGCCGAAAACATCGGCCGGGCCCGCGGCGCCCGGGTCGAGCTGCGCCTGATCGCCGACTATCCGGTGCTCAGCAACGACCCGCGCGCCAACCGTGTGCTGGCCCGCAACATGGAACGGCTCTACGGACGCGGTAAAATCGAAACGACCGAGGTGATGCTCGGCGGCGAGGATTTCGCCTGCTACCTCAAGCAGGCGCCGGGGGCGATGGTGCGGTTGGGTGTGGGGAACAGGAAAATCAAGGCCGACCAACCCTGGCACTCGCCGGCGTTCATAGCCGACGAAGCGGCCCTGCCGGTCGGCACCGCGCTGCTGGCGGCGGCGGTCCTGGACGTCCTCTCAGGCGGGCTCGCATGAAGGCGCGCACGACGATCGCGGGGATCCTCGCGGGACTCCTGCTGGCCGTTGCGGCCCACGCCGGCTATCCCGAGGGGCAGGCCGTGACCTTCTCGGATTTCTCCCGAACCAGGAGCATCGCCGTGACCGTCGTCCGCGTATATTTCGCCACCGCCCAGGGGATCATCTGCTACAACCAGGGGGAGGACCGCTGGGAGGAGCCCCTGCCGGCGATCCCGGGAGTCGATCCGGAAGATATCAGCCGGATCTGGGCCGACCAGTTCGGGCGCACGCTCTATGCGGCGACGCCGGACGGGAGGTACGTTTACGACCAGACGCTGGCGATGTGGTTCCTCACCAGCGAGACGCCCGAGGGGGACGGGGCGGCGCGCGAGGTGCCCCCGCCGGCCATCATGCACGCTCCGCCCGGTTTCAACTATTTCGCCGGCGGACAGCTCATCGACCCCTACGGGCGGACCTGGCAGATCAACGAGATGGTCGACGACGGGAGCGGGATGTACTGGATGGCCATCTGGGGATACGGCCCGGCGAAAGCGCGGACCACCAACCTCATCATCGACCTGCTCCCGTTCGGACTGGTCCAGCGGCGCGTCAACGCCCTCGATCAGGAGGGCGGCCGGCTGTGGGTGTCCGGGGCGGTGTACGACGACCTGCGCACCGGGATTACAGGATTCGAGCCGGCGATGATGACTTTCCGCCACCTCGAGTCCGGGGTGCGGCCGGAGTTTCCCGCCGACGACATCAATTGTCTCCGCTCCGATTCCGCCCACTTGTACATCGGGACCGCGCGCGGGCTGCTCGTGATGGACCTGGAGAGCGAAATGATCATACGGACGGTCGGGGAGCGGCAGGGACTGGCCGGCGAGAATGTCCTGAGCATCGCGGTGACCGGCGATTCGGTGTTTATCGGGACCGACGAGGGGCTGAACCTGGTGATCGGGGCCTCCGATTCGGCCGCCCTGATCCTCCCCACGACGTTTGAGGGCCAGTACATCTGGGACATCGAGGAAGTCGGCGACTACGTTTGGGTCGCCGCGGAGAGCGGCGCCTACCGGCTGACGAAGGGCGCGGAGCGACTCCAGCGGTATCGCGATCCGGAGAACGTGCTGTTCAGCCACGTCTACGACATCGAGCGGTGGGCGGACAAGCTCTGGTTTGTGTCCGACGGCGGGCTGGCGGAGCTGGATCTGCAGACGGCGGAGTCGCGGTCGTTCCACGACATGACCCAGCAGCTGCTCCCGCGGGCGCTGGCGGTCAACGAGACGATCGCGGCGGTGGCCTCGGACAAGGGGCTGACGATCCTCTTTCACACCGCGGACAAACCGTTCAAGCGGGATTTCACGGTCGACGACGGGCTGGCCTCGAACAACGTCTACGCACTGGCGGTGGATGGGGACTACCTGTGGGTGGGGACCGACCGGGGGCTGACCCGGTTTCTCTGGAACAATCCCGACCGCGTGGACTAGTTCCGGCCGGATTTCCGCAATTGTTGGTTGTTTGCGGCCGGGACGTGTGTTACCATATCGGCGGCCGGTCGCCCGCCGCCCGGCCGTGGGAACCGTGACATATGAAATCCCTGCTCGAGAACTTCTGGCTGAAGATCGTGGCCCTGATCATGGGGCTCCTCCTGTGGTTCCATGTCGCGACCGAGAAAATCTACAACTACGAGGTGCGGGTGCCGATATCGGAGATCGCGCTGGATGACTCCCTGACGCTGGCCAACCGGCCGCCCGATTCGATCACGGTCGTGGTGGCGGCGAAGGGGAAACAGCTCCTCCGGCAGACCTGGCGGGACTACGGCGTGCGCATCCTGGCGACCGCTTACGGCCCGGGGCGGCACGTTGTGCCGCTGTCGGCGGCGAACACGACGCTGATCGCAGGCGGCAACCGGGTGGCGATTGACGGCGTGGTGTCGCCGACTTCGATCAACCTGCACGTCGACGAGATCGTGCGGGCCACGGTGGACGTGGTGCTCGATCTCGACATCAAGACCGACGAGGGTTTTGCGGTGAGCCGGATTTCGGACCCGCTGCCGCCCCAGGTGGTGGTGCGGGGGGCCGAGCTGGTGGTCGACCGCCTGAGCGCGGTGTCGACCATCCCCCGCCAGATCACCGGCGTGCGCAACAATCTCTCCCTCCTCTTGCCGCTCCGGCGGCCGGAGGGATACCGCATCGGGCTCGATCCCGATTCGGTGCTGGTGGAGGTCGAGGTTCTCGCGATCAAGACCCGGGTCTTCGAGAACATCCCGGTGGTCGTCTACAACGTGCCGGCCGACCGCCAGGTGTCGATTCAGCCCCGCGTGATCAATGTGGAGCTGACCGGTCCGCCGGAGGATATCGACCTGCTCAACCCGAACGCGCTCGTGGCCTCGGTCGACTACCGCCGGCGCGACTCGCTCAACGCGGCGCCGATCAAGGTCGACGCGCCCTCGAATTTCCGGGTCAAGAAAACCTCGGCCGAGTCGGTCCAGTTCACGACTCGCCGCCCGCAGTGACCGGCCATGCTCGCGCTGGGTATTGAGACATCGTGCGACGAAACCGCGGCGGCCGTGATCGCCGACGGCTCGCGGGTGCTCGCCAACGTCATCCTCTCGCAGGCCGACCACGCCCGCTTCGGCGGCGTGGTGCCGGAAATCGCCAGCCGGGAACACCTGAAAACGATCGTGCCGATCTACCGGCAGGCGATGGAGACGGCGGGGGTGGGGATCGGCGACCTCGGACTGATCGCCGCCACCATGGGGCCGGGGCTGGTCGGGCCGCTCCTGGTGGGGCTGACCTTCGCCAAAGGACTGGCCTTCGCGGCGCGCCTGCCGTTCGTGCCGGTGAACCACCTCGAGGGACACCTCGCGGCAAACCTGCTGGCCTACGCCGACCTCTCCCCCCACCACCTCACGCTGGTGGTTTCGGGAGGGCACACGATGCTCATCGAGGTGAATGGGTTCGGCGTCTACCGGGTGCTCGGCCGGACGCAGGATGACGCCGCCGGGGAAGCGTTCGACAAGGTGGCCAAGCTGATGGATCTCGGCTACCCGGGGGGCGCGCGGTTGGACAAACTCGCGCAGCAGGGAAACCCCGGCTACGTGCGGTTTCCGCGGGCGATGCTCGACCGGGAGGACTACCACTTCTCGTTCTCTGGGCTGAAAACCGCGGTGGCGCTGCACCTGAAGAAGCTATCGCCCGGGGAGCTCGCGCGGCACAAGGCGGATATCGCCGCGTCGTTCCAGGAAGCGGTGGCCGAGGTGCTGGCGGAGAAGACGCTCCGGGCGGCCCGCGACCTCCAGATACACGACGTCACCGTCTCCGGCGGCGTGGCCGCCAACAGCCGGCTCCGCGCCCTCCTGGGCGAGCGGCTGACGCCGGAGGGGCGGCGGCTGTTCTCTCCGCCGCCGGAACTGTGCACCGACAACGCGGCGATGATCGCGGCGGCGGGGTACTTTCGCTACCGCAAAGAAGGCGCGGGGGAAATGTCGGCGAACGCCGTGCCGTACCTGCGACTTACGTAAAACTCCACCTGAAGCAGGGAGCGGGATCATGCTGAAGCCGGAAGAGGACGCGTTCGGACGGGGGATGTGCGATCATCTGCACGGGCGGTACACCTCCCTCATTGTGGAGCGCGACGACGGGTTCATCGATGCCAGTCATGTCGGACACCGGTTGTGCCTGGAGCGTTACGCCAGGTGGTGGAAAGTCGAGCGGCAAGCGATTCGCTATGCCCGCGGCCGGGTGCTTGATGTCGGATGCGGGGCCGGACGGGTCGCGCTGCATCTGCAGGAGAAGGGGCACCCGGTAGTGGCGATCGACTACTCGCCTCTGCTCGTGCACGTGTGCCGGGAGCGGGGAGTGCGGGATGTCCGGCTGATGCGGTTCGCCGATGTCTCCGCCGACATGGGAGTGTTCGACGCCGTCGTGCTGTTCGGGGGGAATTTCGGACTTCTCGAAACGCTCCAAAAGGGGCGGAGAATGCTGAGGCGGCTTCACGGGATGACATCGGACCGCGGCCGCATCATCGCCTCGGTGCGACATCCGTACAAGGTTTCGGACGTGCAGCACCTGGAATACCACGAGTGCAATCGCCGACGGGGGCGTAGGGGAGGCCAGCTCCGGCTGAGGGTCCGGTACGAGAAGCTCGCGACTCCCTGGTTCGATTACCTTTTGGTGTCGCCGGAGGAATTGCGGGAGATCGTTGCCGGGACGGGCTGGCAGGTCTCTCGATTGTTCGAGGACGAATCGGCTTTCTACTCGATGGTTCTCACGAAGGAGGCTGCGGTCTGAAGTCGGCGGGCGGGCGGCTGAGAGTCACCAAGCCCCCACACCACGGCTCCGAGGGTGAGCAGGGTTTCGGCAACGACGGCATACCCGATCCAACTTCCGCTCGAACCGCGGCCGCCGGTGTTGTAGGCGGCCGTGTAGTGGAACGTGACGAGCAACATCACATTGGCCCCCAGCATGATGCCTGAGAGCATGGCGGCCACGATCGCGATCAGGCGGGTGCGGCGCTCCTGCGTCGCCAGCCAGTAGTCTTTCCTCGGGGTGTTGATCAGGCCCGGCGGGAGTTTGCGGATGAGCGGGCCGATAATCGCCGGCCAGATGTTGACCAGGAGCACCACGGCCAGCCACACGGCTATGAAAGAGGCGCGGGAGGAGTAGCCGTTCGGTACGCCGGAGGCATCGAAGTGCGAGGCCAGGCGCTCGGGCAGGCGCGGCCAGTAGTAGGCCGCTTGAAAGAGCAGCGCGGCGACACTCAGCAGCCAGAGACGGGGCAACCACTCCATCGGCGCATCCTCATCCTGCAGACCGGGGCTACGGAAACCCCGGGACGAAAGATTTCAGTCGGGGGCGGGCGGCCACTATCTGCCGTGCCAGCGCGGTATCCAGCCCGGCCTGCACCGCCCGCCGGAATACCTCCCCGGCCTCGGGAAGCCGGCCGGCCTCAGCATACATATCGGCAAGTTTCGCCAGCCCCTCCGGCGGCGCGTCCGGCTGGTCGGCGAGACGTTCGAGAGCGGCCAGGAGCTTGTCGGGAAGCCGGCGGATCTGGTAGAGGCGGCAGAGCTCCACGAGCGTGGGAGTTTGCGTGGTATCGAGGCGGTACGCCTTCTGCCAAAGCTGTTCGGCTTTCCGCCAGTCGCCGGTGCGATCGTAGCAGAGCGCGAGATTGTGGAGGATCCTCGGGCTGTACGGATTCAGTCCGCCGGCCATCTGAAGGCAGCTCAGGGCGCTGTCGTAGCGCTGCATCCGGATCAAAGCGGCGCCCAACTCGGCGTAGCCCGACCAGTGCGCGGCGTTGATCTCGATCGCCCGTCGGGCGAGGGCGGCTGCTTCCGCATACTGGCCCATCTCGATCAGGTCGACCGCCCGGGAGGTCAGCTCCGCCTCGGGGTTGTGCTTCCGCCACTCGGCCTCGACCGAATCGGCCGCCAGGGCATCGCCCCGGGCGGCGTAGTATTCGCGGAGGATGTGAAACACCGGCGACATGCGGGCGGGGTCGAGGGCGATGTAGTGGGCGATCGGGCGCAGCGACACCTGCTCATCCCGCAGGGTGGCCACCCGGCCGCCCAGCGCCGCCGCGCCGAGCAGGATCCCCAGGGCGGCGACTTCCACTGTCGGCCGCCTTTCCCTGCGCCCATTGAGCACGAGGTAGTAGAAGCCGACCACGAGAGGGACGCCGGCGAAAGCGAACAGATCCCAGTCGCGCGGCATGCCGAGTTCGGGTTCGAAAATGAAGGCCGCGCCGAGCGTCGAAAGCACCGCCACAACCAGAAAAGCGAACGGCCGGGTCACCGGCCGGCGGGATTTCACGAAACCGACAAGCGCCAGCGCCAACAGCCCTGCCGCCGGCAGGAGCAAAGGAATGAGGTTGAGGAAGTCGCCCAAGTGGGCGGGCGAGAGGACCGTGTAGCCGTTGGTCAGCCGACCGTCGTAGAGCGGCAGCACAGCCAGACGGAAAAACACGGACGTATGGCGGAAGTATGCCACGGCGGAGAATCCCGCCGCGCCGACGAGCACCGCCAGCGCCGCCCAGGTCCGGGGCGGCCAGCCGCGCGCCCGCTGGCCCAGCCGGGTGGGGGCCAGGAGCAGGTAGACCGCGCCGGGGATGAGCGTCACCCCCATGATGTGGAAGAAGATCGCCGCCCCCAGCGGGACCAGGAGCCACCCGCGCCAAAGCCGCCCCTGAGCGACCAGCAAACCGACCAGCACGAAGGCGCACACGGAGGTTACGAAGAGCGAGTAGTTCTCGACATAACCGAAATACAGGAGCATGTAACCGCCGGTGAGCACGCCCGCGGAAAAGAGAACCCGGCTCCGCCTGTCCTGAAAGAGCCGGGCGGCCGCCCAGGCGACGACGCCGACGCACACGGTCCCCGAGAGAATCGAAAGGAACCGGAAACTGAACAGGGCCCCCTGCTGCCCCTCAAGCCCGGAGAGGTCCTTGACCCACACGTGCAGCAGCGCCTCCCCGAGTTGGCGGGTCTTGAGAAACGGGCGATCGGCGGCGAGCAGACTGAGCAGCGTGTAGCCGTCGCCGAGGAAATGGGTCCGGGTTCGCGCCCACCAGAACAGCGCGACCGCGCCTGTGAGCGCCACCGGGAGCAGCCAGGGGCGGCGGCGGACCGACAGCGGGGCGTCCGATGGGCCGGCGGCCGCCGGAGCGCGCCGCAAGAACACGTGCAGGGCGACTGCGGCGAGAACGGCCAGGCCGAGGACGACCAGGGCCGGCAGGCGCGGCAGCCAGGCCCAGATGGCCAGTCCCCAGGTGCGCCCGCCGGGAAACAGAGCCACAAGCATCCAGACGGCCAGCGTGAGCAGGGTCGCCAGCAGAAACGAAATTCCGGGACCGGGAGTATCGCCTGGGCGGTTCATGGCGGTTGGGCGGAACGACTAACAGAAAACCCTCCGCCGGGCGGCGGAGGGTTTGCGCATTCGGTTCAGGCGCCGCTCAGGCGTAGATTTCTTTCTCGTTGCACTTGCAGACGCCCACGCTCACCGCGCGGAACTTCCATCCCGCCCCGTTCTTCTCGGCCTTCACGTGCTTGACGTACTGCACCGGGGATTCGCAGACAGGGCAGATCACCTGGTGGGACTTCTTGCTGGCCTTGTCAGCGAAGCTCTGTCTCTTGGCCATGGGTCACGGTCTCCTTCGTATCGATAGTGTCCTTGTTCTCCAGTTCCGCCAATTTATCTTTGACGGCCAGAAGCAGGCGGGTGGCTTCGCGGTACAGGCTGAACTCCCGGTTGTCGGAAAACCCGGGAGCCGCGGCATCGAAAAACCGCAGCGCCGCCCGATAGTCTTTCTGCCGGAGAGCCAGCAACGCCTGGCAATAGGCTTTCTCGTCAGGCCTCAGCATGGCTTTGGCCTCCCTTCACCAGCTCCTCGGCATGTTTGAGCCGTTTAACAAACGGCTCGACTTTATAGTTGCCTAGCTTCAGGTAATATATGATGAACGCGGACAAAATCAAAGCATCTTTGTTCTGCCGCAAGGTGGCGGCCGACAGGAGGTCGTCGAGGACCGACAGGAGGTGTTTTTTGTTGCCGGCGGTATCGGCATACAGCGCCTGGGCATGGGTGAGGAAGTCGCCGAAGCGGGCGATCGAGTCGCCCGGGTCGGTCACCGGGGGGTGGGGGGACGGGGCGGGCGGGGAACTCCTCTCCGGGCCCCGGGCGAGCGTAATGCGGGGCGGGACCGCGGTCGGGGCGCCGGAGCGCCAGCGCTCAATCTCCGAGGAGATCTTGTGGGCCGCCGGCGGCGAATCCCCGCCAAGGTCAAGGCGGCTGCGGATTTCCGCCAAAATGCCGCCGATCCGGTTGAGGTCGGCGGTGCGAAGCTGCTTCTGGTCCAGAAGGCGGTTGTGGGCCGCAAACCACTCCCCCACCTGCTCGGTGAAATCGGTCCCGGGATCCGGCGTCCGGGCGAGATCATCGAGCCGGTTGATCCCCTCGAGCACCTGCAGGCGGGGCTGTTTGTACGCGACCACCCGTTCCAGGAAAGTCTCGAGCACCTGCTCGAGCGACTTGAGGGTGTGAATCTGGCTCAATCGACCTGCTCCAGGAGGCTTTGGGTGATTCTTCGCTCGGCCGGCCGGGGGGCGGCCTTCTCGGTCATGTAGCTCTCCAGCAGACCGGCCAGACGGCCGACCATTTTCTCCAGATCGGCGGCGGGCGCGGGCGGCTCAATCGGCCGGTCGGTCTTCGTGATCAGCCCGGCCAGTTTCAGTTGCGCGAGTTTCCGCAGCGTCTCGTCGCGCCCCAGCGGCGAGAGCCGGCAGACCTCGTTGAGCGTCCGGTGCCCGTCGACCAGCGCCATGATGTTCCACTCGTCGGCGTGCAGGGCGACGTTGCGGGCGCGCCCCCCCTGGGCGGCCGAGATCGTGTAGACGGCCTCGAGGTTCGGCAGCGTCTCCCGGATCAGGTTCATCTCGTCGATCCGCCGCAGTCCTTCGAGAATGACATTCTCGACCGACAGGTCCACCGTGATCTCCTCCTCGGTCGGGAACTGATCCTCGTAGAACTTGAACGATCCGCTGGTCCACGAGAGGAGCGAATAGAGGAGACTCTCGACCTGGCGGCGGACCACATCCTGGAGATCGGCGCGGTCGATGAAGCCGCGGGTGATGAGGATTTCCCCGAGGCGGCGGCTGTTATCGGTGACCGCCTGCATGCGCACCGCTTCCTCGAGCTGCTCGGCCGTGATGAGTCCCCGTTCCTTGAGCAACTGCCCCAGGTGGTAGGTTTCGCGCGGGCCGTAGCCGTAAATGATGTTGCCCTCCCGGAAATAGACCATGACGATCGAGTCAGCCTTCTGGATCCCGAGAGTCCCGGACTTGCGGCCCGAGGCGATTAATTGAAGGATTTCCGGAAGAGTGAACCGCTCGATATTTCCCTGCAGGTCAAGATCCATTGATGCTCCCCGATATGTTTGGGCTGTCCACCGGCTCCGTCCTCGGTGAGCGCGGACGAAGCCTCAGTCATTACTTTATGAACAGCAAAATTTTAAGGTTCAAACAAATTTTGTTCGCGGAAACCTGCTTGCTTATAAAAGGTTACACGCGATCATTCAGAACAACTCACAATAATCGTTCTGTCGACACCTGTCAACAATGAAGTACAAATGTCTGTGAGAAAATGCACTATAAAAACACGGATGCTGGCGGATTTTTCCGCAGCCTGCGGCCCGCCCAGCGCTTTTTTTCTTTACCCGCCGAAGAAATCGCTATTAATGAAGGCTTGATCCGGGGTTGGCAACAATGGACGAGAGAATCTCTCTGATAGACATCCGCCTGGTCGGGAGCCGGGCCGAAATTCATCTGTCCACGCACGAGCGGCCGCTGGTGCTGTCGCCGGAGACCGTGCACCGCTACCGGTTGGTCAAAGGAACCGTTCTGACCCGATCGCAAGCCGCGCAGTTGGAGACCGAGGCGGCGCGGTTCGCGGTCGCCAGCGAGGCGACCCGCCTTCTGGCGCGGCGCCCCCATTCGGCCGGAGAGCTTCGCCAGAAGCTGCTGAGGCAATTCGATGCGGAGCTGGTCGGCGCGGCGATTCGCGATTTCACCGCGCGCGGCGTGCTCGACGATGCGCAGTACGCGCACCAGCTGGCCGACAGCCTCGTGCGCCGAAAACCCTGCGGGCGCGGTTACGTGATCGCGTTCCTCGAGAGCCGGCGGATCGAGCGCGCGCTGGCGGCCGAGGCCGCGGACGCCGTGCTTTCGGAGCACTCGCCGGAAGAGCTGGCCGAGCGCGCGCTGCGGGCGAAGTGGCGGGAGTTCGGGCAGTTTGACCTTGAAACGGCCCGCCGCAGAGCATATAATTACCTGGCCCGGCGCGGCTTCCCTTTCGACATCGCCCGCGCCGCCGTGCAGACGCTCGCGCGTGAATCAACGGACGGAGGCAACGATTAAGACATCAGATATTCGCCGATCTTTCCTTGACTTTTTCGCCCGCCACGACCATCGGGTGGTCCCGTCATCTCCGGTTATTCCCTTCGACGATCCGACGCTCCTGTTCACCAACGCCGGGATGAACCAGTTCAAGGATGTGTTCACCGGGCAGCGCACCCTGCCCTATGCCCGGGCGACCAGCTCGCAAAAGTGCATTCGGGCGGGCGGCAAACACAACGACCTCGACAACGTCGGATTCACCGCCCGGCACCTCACCTTTTTCGAGATGCTCGGCAACTTCTCCTTCGGCGACTACTTCAAGGAGGAGGCCATCGCGTTCGCCTGGGAGTGGGTAACGAAGGATCTCGGGCTCGACCCGCAGCGGCTCTCCGCGACGGTGTACGAGACTGACGACGAGGCGTTCGCGCTGTGGGCGAAGATCGCGCCGGCGCTGAAGGACGGGCGCATTCTCCGCTTCGGCAAGAAAGACAACTACTGGTCGATGGGCGACGTCGGGCCGAACGGACCGTGCAGCGAAATCCACTACGACCGCGGGGCGAAGTACGGCACGGGGCCGGAGGACCGGGTCAACGGCGAGTCCGACCGGTTTGTCGAAATCTGGAATCTCGTCTTCATGCAGTATGAGACGCTGGCCGACGGCGCGGTCGTGGCGCTGCCGAAACCCTCGGTCGACACCGGCGCCGGGCTCGAGCGGATCGCCGCGGTGATCGCGGGGGCGAACTCGGTTTTCGAGATCGACCTCTTCCGGCGCATCATCGAGGCCATCGCCGACCTGACCGGGGCCGGCCCCCGGGCCCGCTCCGCCTCGCACAACGTCATCGCCGACCACCTGCGCGCCCTCTGTTTCGCCATCGCCGACGGCGCGGGGATATCGAACGAAGGCCAGGGGTACGTCCTGCGGCGCATCCTCCGGCGAGCGGCCCGGCACGGACGCAATCTCGGCATGCACCGACCCTTCATCCACCGGCTCGTCCCGGTGCTGGCGGCCGAGATGGGGGACGCTTACCCGGAAATCCGCGAAAAGCAGCCGCACCTCGAAAACGTCATCCGGACCGAAGAGGAGTCGTTCGGCCGCACGCTCGAGACGGGGCTGGAGCTGTTCGAGCGGGTCGCGCGCAAAGTCGCGGGGGAGGGGAGCGCGGTGGTGCCGGGCGAGGAAGTGTTCCGCCTGTACGACACCTACGGGTTCCCGTACGACCTGACCGAGATCATCGCCGCCGAGCGCGGCCTGCGGCTGGACCGGGAAGGGTTCGACCGGGCGATGGAGCGGCAGCGCACGCAGTCGAAGGCGGGGGCGCGCTTCGCCGCGCAAGTGTCGTCGCTCAACGAGGTTCTCGACGCCGCCGGTCTGCGCGCGGCGCCGACTGTGTTCGCGCGCGACCGGTTCGAGGCGGCCGCCTCCATCCAGCACGTCTTCCCCTGGCCGGGCGGCGATCCCCGGCGGGTCGGGATCATCCTCGACACCACGCCGTTCTACACCGAGGCCGGCGGCCAGGTGGACGATACCGGCGTGATCGTCGGCCCGGGCGCGGCCGTGCGGGTCGAGGCCGTGCACGGCTACCGGGACTGGTCGGTGCACGAAGGGGTGGTGACCGAGGGCTCGCCGGCCGACCTGCGGGCCGGAGACGGGGTTACGGCGAAAATCGACGCCGAGCGGCGCTGGGCCATCATGCGCAACCACACCGTCACCCACCTCACCCACGCCGCGCTGCGGACGGTGCTCGGCCCGCACATCAAACAGTCGGGATCGTACGTCGGACCGGACCGCATGCGCTTTGACTTCTCCCACCACCGGCCGATGACGCCGGAAGAGATCCGCGAGGTCGAACGGCTGGTCAACGAGCAGATCCTTCGCGGCACGGCGGTGCAGACCGAGATCATGGATATCGACGCGGCCCGGCGGACGGGAGCGATGGCGCTGTTCGGAGAGAAATACGGCGACCGGGTCCGGGTGGTGTCGGTCCCGGGATTCTCCAAGGAGCTGTGCGGCGGCACCCACGTGCAGAACGTCGCCCAGATCGGACCGTTCTTCATCACCCTGGAGACGGGCATTGCCTCGGGCGTGCGGCGCCTCGAAGCGATCACCGGCACGGCCGCGATCGGCTACATGCTCGATGCCAAGCAGTTCCGCAGCGAGGCGGCCCAGGCGGTCGGGCGGAGCGAAAAAGACGCCCTCGAGGGCGTGCGGCAGCTTCGCGAAAACTGCGCCGAACTGCAGCGCGAACTGAAGCGGGTGAAGGCGGAGATGTTCTCCGGCTCGCCGCGCGCGGTGGGCGCGGAGGAGCAGATCGGCGCCGTGACGCTGGCCACCCACGATTTCGGCGACACCGACCGCGACATCATGGCCGGGTGGATCGACCGTCAGAAAGACCGGCCCGATCCGGTGGTCGCGGTGGCGCTGGGGAAAGTCGACGGCAAGCAGGTGTACGTGGCGTCGGCCTCGAGCGAGGCGGTCAGCCGGCACCGGGTGAACATCGGGGCGCTCTCCAAAGAGATCCTGCCGCAGTTCGGAGGCCGGGGCGGCGGCAAACCGACTTTCGCCCAGGGGAGCGTGGCCGACGAAGCCGAGGCGGCCCGGGTGTTCGCGGCGGTGCGGGCGAGCCTCACCGCGGCGCAGCGCCGGTAGCGGCCCTCACCGCGGGCGCGCCGGCTTAGGGACACGAGATGGTTGAAGGCAAAGTATACCGCAGGCTTATGGAGATCCGGGCCGACCGCGGCGGGGTGTTTCTCCTGCTGATCGACCCGGACC
Organism: Candidatus Zixiibacteriota bacterium; assembly: GCA_017999435.1. Classification (NCBI taxonomy): domain Bacteria; kingdom Pseudomonadati; phylum Candidatus Zixiibacteriota; species Candidatus Zixiibacteriota bacterium. The sequence continues at coordinate 229,245 of JAGNLV010000002.1, read as the reverse complement.
GCACCTCGGCGCGGCACAACCGCCGGCTCTGCGAGGCGGCCGCCGAGTGCGGCGTCGACGCCCTGCTGGTGGGGACCTCGTTCATGCTCGACACCCATTTCGCCGAGGCGGTCCGCGAGGTCAAACAGGCGGCCGCGCTCCCGGTGATCATTTTCCCCGGGTCGTTTGCGCAACTGACGCCCGATGCGGACGCGGTGCTGTTCACCTCGCTCATCTCCGGCCGCAACCCGGAGTATCTGATCGGGGAGCAGGCGCGCGGGGCGCCGCTGGTCAAGCGCTTCGGCCTCGAGGCCATCCCCACCGGCTACCTGCTCATCGAATCGAACAACCTGACCTCGGTGCAGTACATCTCGGGGACGCTGCCGATCCCGGCCGCCAAGGCCGATATCGCGTGCGCGCACGCGCTGGCGGCCCAGTACCTCGGCATGCGGCTGGTCTATCTCGACGCCGGGAGCGGGGCGCACGAGGCGGTGCCGTGCGCGATGGTCCGCGAGGTGAGCGCCTATGTCGAGATCCCGGTGATCGCGGGGGGCGGGCTGTGCCGGCCGGAGGACTGCGCGGCGCGGATCGAGGCGGGCGCGGCAATGGTGGTGGTGGGAAATTCGATTGAAACCGACCCGTCGTTCGGGCGCCTGCGGGAGATGGCGGCGGCGGTGCATGCGAAGGAGTCCGTGCGATCATGAAACGGGAAAATCGTCTGGCCGAACTGCGCGACCTGGCCGCCCAGACCGCGCGGCTCCGCCTTGAGGTCGTCGAACAACTCGGCCCCCTCCTGCTCGACCTGGCCGCCCGCGTCGCCGGCGTGATCGGCGCGGGGGGCAAGCTGCTGATCGCCGGGAACGGCGGCTCGGCGGCCGATGCCGCGCACTTCGCGGCCGAGATGGTGGTCCGATTGACGGCGGCCCGGAGCCGCCAGGCCCTGCCGGCGCTCGCGCTCACCGCGGACACATCGGTCCTGACGGCCGCGGGGAACGATTTCGGCTTCGAGAACGTGTTCGCCCGCCAGGTGGAAGGGCTAGGCCACAAGGGAGACATGCTCCTGGTGATCTCGACCTCGGGCAATTCGGAGAATCTCGTGCGGGCAGTCGGCGCTGCGCGCCAACGGAGAATGCTGACCGCGGGGCTGCTCGGCGGCCAGGGGGGACGGCTGGCCGGACTGGTGGACCCTGCCCTGATCGTGCCGAGCGCGTCGACCCAGCGGATCCAGGAGGAGCATATCTTCCTCATCCACCTGCTCGTCGAGTACATAGAAAGCGACCTGTTCGGATGAGCGCGCCGGCGACCACACTCGCCGACCGCGTGCTCTTCGGCTTGTTCGCGCTCTTCCTTCTGAGTTCAAGTTTCTCGATCGCGCTGGCCCAGAGCAGCCTCGGCCTGGCGCTGGCCGTCTATATCGGCATCCTCGCCGTGCGCCGGGAAAATCCGTTCGGCGGCGCGCTCCGGCCGGTCTACCTGGCGATCGGGCTGTATGTTCTCTGGGTGCTGATCTCGGCGCTGGCGGGACCGACCCCCGGCCGGTCGGTGCTGCGGGAGCGGGAGGACTGGCTCTTCCTCATCATTCCGATCGCCGTCCACCTCGTGCGCATCGAGCCGTTCCGCCGGCGGCTGGTGCGGACGCTCGCCATCGCCGTGCTGCTGATGGGCGCGTACGGCGTCGTGCAGCACTTCACCGGGCTCAACTGGCCGCACGCGACGCCGCCGCTCAAAGCGCTCGAGGGAGGGTACATCGTGCAGGGGTCATTTGCGCACCGCCTCACCTACGGCAACTATTTCGCGGTGGCCTCAATCTTCGTGCTGGCCTGCGGAATACTGGCCGCCGGGCGGGAGACCGGGGTGTGGCGGCGATTTCTTTTCCTCGCGGCCTTCGTGGGCCTGGCGGCGACCGTGCTCTCCTATGCGCGGATGGCGCTTGCCGGGCTGCCGCTCGCCCTGCTGTTCCTCGCGGCCCTCAAAGGGCGGCGGTGGCTGGCGGCGGCCGCGGGCGCAGTGGCGATCGGCGCCGTCGCCGTGTACCTCTGGGTGCCCGGGGTGGCCGGGGGGTTCCGGGCGGCGCTGGATCGGGACCTGACCGGCGAGAACCAGGCGTCGCGCACGTACATCTGGGAGAAATCGCTCGCGATCGTAGCGGAGAACCCGATCACCGGGGTCGGCCTGGGCAACTTCTACGAGGCCTATGCGCGGCAGAACGATTCTTTGCGCGGTGAGAATCGGGTGTGGCCGCATGCGCACAACGACGTCCTCAACGTCGCGGCCGTGGCCGGAATTCCCGGCGCCCTCCTTTTTGTCGCCATGTGGGTCATCGTGTTTTGGTATCTCCGGCGCGGCTGGCAGCGGTTCCGGGGCGATCCCGCTTACCGCGCGCTGATCGGCGCGGCGATGGCGGCGTCGGTCATGTTTGCCCTCTGCTCGCTGTCGGAGGCGGCGTTTGCCGATGAGGAGCCCCGCCAGTTGCTGATGGGCGTCTGGGGGATGGGACTGGGCTGGGTCAACCGGCCGTCCGAGGAGACGCCGACGGCGGCGGGTTCGGCGGAGTGAGCGGGCGGGGCCGCCCCGGAAAACCGCTTGACAGGAACAGGTCCGGCGATCTTATTGGAAGTCGACAGGTTATGGCAAAACAAGCAAAAACAACGGCATCGCAGCCGGCGACGACCGAGACCCGTTGGCCGTTCGGCAAGCGCAACTACATCATGCTGGCGGTGGCCCTGGCCGTGATCATCATCGGCTACATCGCTCTCGGCATGGGCTCGATCACGCTGGCGCCCCTGCTACTCGTTGTCGGCTACTGCGTCCTGATCCCGGTCGCGCTGATCATTAAGGATCCGTCGCGGACCCGCGCGGCCGGCAGCGACGACACTCCGCCGGCGCCCTGAGCAGCGGCGGTCTCCGCGGTCGGCGGGCCGGGCCGCGCCGAGAGGCGGCGCTCCTGCCCGGGTCGGCGCCGCACATGCCTGATGGCGTGTTTCCCCCTATTCGGTCTGCCACTCCTCCACCAGGCTCCGGTAGCGGTTGACGAGCGCCTGGGTGGCCTCGCGCGAACGCGTTTCCGCCATGATGTTGAACGACGCCGTCTCGCGGTCGGGGATGAGCAGGACCCAGCCCCCGTTTTCTCTGATTCGCACGCCGTCGACCAACTGCCGCTCGCGCGTCTGGGAGTTTACAATCAGGTGGCGCATAACCGTGCCCTTCTTCGACCACGGGCAGGGGACGGAGATGGTTTCGCGCTGGAGGTCCTCGAATTGTCGGCGGAGGGCGCCGAAGCGGCTGCGGGTCGCAGCCATCATCTCAAGGATCTTGCAGGTGGCGAACATCGCATCGGCCCCGCTCTGGAAGCCGGGGAAGATGAAGCCGCCGCGGGTGCCGCCGACAAAGTCCGCCTCTCCGCGCCGCATCACCTCCATCATCGAGAGGTGGTCGTTGGCGACGCGGATGACCTCGGCGCCGCGGTCGCGGGCGATTTCCTCGACGCCCATCGAGGCCGCCACCGGGACCGCCACCCGCCGCACTTTGTTCAACTGCAGGAACAGATCGAGGACGATGAGCAGGAGCAGCTGCGGGTCGACCGGCTGCCCGAGTTCATCGACCACGGTGAGTTTCTCGGCCGCCGGGTTGAGCAGGAAGCCGATGTCGGCCTTGAGGGAGGAGACGATGGCGGAGAGCTGCACCATGGCCTGGGCCATCTCCTCGGGCGAGGTCGAGAACTTGCGCGGGTTGAGGTTCGCGTTCAGTTCGACGGCTGAGACGCCGAGCTCGGAGGACAGGGTCGGGAAGATCTGGCTCGAGGAGCCGTTGGAGTGGTCGATGACGACTTTGAATCCGGCCTTGCGGATCAGGTCGATGTCGAGCGATTTGAGGAAATCCTCGCGGTAGTCCTCGAGCACGTGCTGGGGCTGGTCGAGGTGGCCGATGTCGCCGAGCGAGGCGCGTTCGAAATCCTCGCCGAAATACATGCGCTCCACCTTCTTCAGCTTGGCCGTCGGCATGTCCAGCCCGGAGCCGTCGAAGAAGATCGCGTCAATCAAGCGGAAATCGGCCGGGGAGTGGCGCACGTAGATCCCGGCGGCGTAACTCCCCCGCGTCAGACCGTAGCGCACCACGGGAATGGGCTGGGTTTCGAGGTCGGCAACGTTGACGCCCGCGGCCAGGAGGCCCGACATGAGCCCGCGTTTGAGCAGACGCGACCCGTCCGAGGCGTCGCGGCTGGTCAACACGGCCGCGCCCTTGCCGAGGAAAGCGCCGAAGGCGGCGCCGACTTTGACCGTCATCTCGGGCGTGATTTCGGTCAGCGCCAGGCCGGTGATTTTCGAGTTGGTGAACAACTCCCGGTTCCAGCGGTCGCCCCAGACGATTGAGGTGGAGACGATGGCGCCGGAATCGACCGTCTTGCCCGGCCAGATTTTGCAGTTGGCTTTGACCGTCGCGCGGTCGCCGATCACCGTGTCGTCGGCGACGATGACGTCGTCCATGAACTGCACGTTGCGGCCGAGCCGTGCGGAGTTGCAGATCACGCTCTCGGCCACCAGGCTCTCGGCGCCGATGTTGGCGTCGTGCCACACCACCGTGTTGCTGAGCTTGGCGCCCGGGCCGATCCGCGTGCGGTCGCCGATGACGCAATTGTGGAGCCTGGCCCCCGCCTCGATCTTCGCATCATGGCCGAGGACGACACGCCCGGAGAGCTGGACGTTGTCGGCGATACGGACATTCTCCCCGGCGTAGAGCTCGCCCGAGGGGAGCGGTTGCACCGGCCGCTTGAGATCGAGGTTGAGCGTGCCGTTGAAGAAGTCGGCGTGCACTCTCCGGTACTCCCCCACGTTGCCGACGTCTTTCCAGTAGCCGGCCATGATCTTACCGAACAGCCCCATCTGCCGCGAGAGCATGAGGGGGAAGAGATTCTGCGAGAAGTCGAAATTGACCCGGGGCGGGATCATCTCGATGGCCGCGGGCTCGAGAATGTAGATGCCGGTGTTGATGGTATCGGAGAAGGCCTCGCCCCACGAGGGTTTCTCCAGGAAGCGCACGATCCGACCGTCGTCGTCGGTGATCACGATTCCGTAGGCGAGTGGATTCTCCATGCGGGTGAGCAGGAGCGTCGCCTGCGAGCGCCGGGCGGCGTGCCAGGCGATAGCCTCGGTGAGATCGAAATCGGTGATCAGGTCGCCCGAGATCACGAGCACCGGTTCCGTGGCCGTGGTGAGAGCGTAGCGGACCGCCCCCGCCGTGCCGTAATCGTCATCCGGCTGCGCGTACTCCATGTTCACCCCGAACGCCGCGCCGTTCTTAAAATGATTGCGGATCTTCTCCGGCTGGAAGTACAGCAGCGCGGTCACGTCGGTGATGCCGTGCCTGACCAGGAGGGACACCACGTGTTCCATCATGGGCAGGTTGCCGATCGGGGCCATGGGTTTGGGTATGTTAATGGTCAAAGGGCGCAGTCGGGTTCCGAAACCGCCCGCCATGACGATCGCCTTCATGTCGACTTCTCCCTTAAGTCTAAACGTCGTTACGACTTAACAATTCGCGTCGCTCCAGTTCGCGAGCAACGTCGAAGAAATCCTGATACGGCACGAATGGAATATTGTGCATGCGGCAGTAGCGTTCAAGGTCTTTTTTCGCAAAGAGAAGGTCGGCCTCGTGCGCCGCACAGGCGTCGGAAAATCCGTCGCCGACAAAGACCGCCGGCCCGGCCCCCGGGTGGCTTAAGCGGTACTCGCGAATCCGCTCCCCTTTGCAGCTGCCGCACCTGGCGCAGTCCCGGTTGTCAAAGGGGAATTCGATTTCGATGTGCCCGTCGCGCACATAGCCGTGATTGGCGATCAGCGGAAGGTGCGACAGGCGGTTGCGGGCCAAGAGCAGGTTGATGTACAAATCGAGGCCGTCGGACACGACCACCAGATCGATCTCCTGCCGATGGCAGCGGTCGGCGAAGGCGGCGAAACCGGGGTCGAGTGTGAAATCCTCGAGAAACTCAAGCAGTTCGCTCTCGGTCACCGGCGCCATCGCGGCCTCGCGGCGGAGGATCTCCCGGCTCGACATGCGCCCCGCTTTCCAGTCGGGGAGGAGAGCCAGATTCCGGCCGCCGGAGAAGCGGTGGAAAATGCTGTAGCCGACATCGCGAACGGCGATGGTGCCGTCGAAGTCGCAGAAAACGGCCGGTCGCGTCATGGTCATCCGGTAACATACAACTTGAGCGCAATGGTCGAAAGGAGAATCACCAGGAGCAGGTACGACAGCAGCGCGTAGCGGTAGAGTCGGGCGCGCCGGAACAGCTCCGCCATCAGGACGATGATGAAGGCGACGATGAGGAAGACCACGTTGATCCCCCAGGTCGTGACCCATCGGGCGCGGCCCGCATCGACCGCCCACAGCGCGGTCGCGGCGCCGAACAGCAGCACGATTGTCCACCAGAACCAGCGCTGGAGGCGGACGACGATGTCGGTGCGGAAGTAGTGTTCTCTCACCAGAGGCCCTCCAGCGCGCGGGCGGAGAGCCGCCACGCGAGGTACATCATCACCGCGAAGAAGAGCGCGCGGACGACCGCCGGGCGGGCGCTGGCGCCGAAATAGGCGCCGGCCCGGCCGCCGAGGAGAATGCCGAAGACGACCGGCGCCGCCACCGGCAGCGCGACCGCGCCGCGCAGGAAATAGACCGCCGACGCGGCGGCCGCGGAAAAGACCACGATGAGGGTGGTCGTCCCCCGGGCTGTCGCCAGCGGGCAGCCGATCACGAGGTACATCAGGGGGATCAGCAGGACGCCTCCGCCGACGCCGATCAGCCCGGCGAGAACGCCGATGAGAAAGGCGAGCACGACGACCAGGCCCATGAAGCGGCGGCGGTTGTCGGCAAACACCAGCCGCTCGGCCGGGCGGCGGCCCCTAAGCAGGGTCACCGCCGTATAGACCAATACCCCCGTCAGGAGAACCCGCACCAGCTCCTCGGACACCGCGGCGCTCACCGTGCTGCCGGCGATGTTGCCCATGACCATGAAGGTGGCGATGATGATGGCCAGTTCCAGATCAACCATGCCCCGCTTGAGGTACTCGGCCGACGACGAGAGCGCGTTCACTGTGACGGCGACCAGCGAGACCGGGGCCGCGGTCTTGACGTCAAGCCCGAGGACGACGGTGAGGAAGGGGACAACGATTTCCCCTCCGCCGAGGCCGAGGTAGCCGCCGAGCAGTCCGGCGGTCATCCCGCAAACGATGTACCAGACGAGTTCGGGTGGCATGTCATGACCGCCGGGCGAGGAGGATCTCTTCGGCCAGTCGGATGTCGCCGCGGGAGCGGAGGATCACTTCGCGGTAGGTTCGCGCCGCGCCGTGCGCCCGTTCCCAGGCGATCTGCCGGAGGCGCTGGGCGATGTAGCCGGCGTAGGAGAACACCAGGGCGCGATCCTGCTGCTCCGCCAGGCGGAGCGCCTCCGCGGCGGCTTTCCCCGCCGGGGGCGCCGCGGCTTCTTCCTCCGTTCGCCGGAGCAGTTCGCGGGCGGCCGCGGTAGTGGCGCTGGTGAACGCGAATCCGCGCGCGGCGGCGAAGCGGCCGAACGCGGACAGCAGCGGTCCTGCCGGGTCGAGGTCATCCTCCGCCGCCAGCTCCTCCAGGTGCGCATAGGCAAATTCCTGCAGGAGCAGCGAATTCTCCAGTTTCTGCACGAAGGGGTCGAGTTCGGGGTAGGCGTAGTAGTAGTCCGGAACCAGGCCGGTGCCGGAATCGGCGAGGCTCCCGTCCAGCCGGTTCAGGTAGACCCCGTTGTCGAAGTAGTATCGTGACATGGTGAGCCGAAGCCCGTCGCCATCCGGAAAACTGATGAACCCCTGGACGAGTCCTTTGCCGAAGGTGGTGTCGCCGACCAGCACCGCCCGCCCCGCCTGCTGGAACGCCCCGGCGACAATCTCGGCCGACGAGGCGGAGCCGCGGTTGACCAACACCGCCATCGGCAGACCGTCGGTGACGTCGCGGTACATCGCCCGGTGGACCTCCTCGTTCCAGCGGGAGCGGGCGTCGGTGCCGACGATAAAGGCGCCAGGTTTGAGGAAGATGTTGGCCGTCCGGTAGCCCTCGCTGAACAGGCCGCCGGGGTTGTTGCGCAGGTCGAGGATGAGCCCCGCCGGCCGGTTCTCGGCGCGCTCCAGGAGGGAATCGACGGCGGCGCGGATATCGTCGGCGGCCCCGGCATCGAAATCGAGCACGCGGATGTAGATTATGTTGCGGTCGGTGAGGCCGGCGAAGGGCACGTGGACGAGCGGGATACGTTGGCGGGTGAGAGCGACCGTGATCGTGTCGCCGGCCACCGGCCGGTAGACCCGGACGCGCACGTCGGTGCCGGGCCGACCCCGGAGCAGGGCGCTGGCCTCGGCCGGGGTGAGCCGGGCGAAGGGCACGGAATCGGTGCCGACCAGGATGTCGCCGGTGAGCAGCCCGACGCGGCCCGCCGGTCCGTCCTCGCGCACCGACATGATCAGCAGTCCGCCGTCGTGGGGGACGATGGTCACGCCGATGCCGCCGTAGGCACCGGAGAGTTCCTCGCGCATGCGGTCGAAGTCGGTGCGGTCGACGTAGCCCGAGTAGCGGTCGAGCAGGTCGAACATGGCGCGGCGGCCGGCCTCGGTCAGGCGCGCGCCGTCGACCGGCTCCACCCAGCGTGAGCGGATCACCTCGGCGGCCCGCACCAGGGGCGCGGCGGCGCGCAGGCCCGGGTCGGACACGACGTACACGCCCATGCCGCCGGCGAGCGCGACCAGCAGCACGATGACGACCATCGAGATCAACAGGTCGACCCGGTCAGGGGCGGCGCTCGGCATCATGATTTCTCAGTTTGCGCACGAGGTGTTTCTTGACGTCGGCGAACACGGTCTCCACCGGCTGGGCGGCGTCGATCACTTTGACGCGGCGGCGCTCCTTGCGCGCGATTTCGAGGAACCCCTTGCGAACCCGCTCGAAGAAGGCGCGCGATTCGGCCTCGAGCCGGTCGGGGTCGCCCGCCCGGCGGCCCATGGCGGTGCGAATGTCGCAGTCGAACACCAGCGTCAGGTCGGGTTCGAGATCGTCCACCGCCACCCGGTGAAGGGCCCGCACCATGGCGACATCCAGCCGCCGGCCGAAACCCTGGTAGGCGGTGGTGCTGTCGTAGAAGCGGTCGCACAAGACCACCAGGCCGCGCGCGAGCGCCGGGGCGATCTCCCGGGCTGCCAGATCGGCCCGCGCCGCCTCGTAGAGCAGCAGCTCGGTGCGCTCGTCGATGGCCAGGCGGCGGTCAAGGAGGAGGGCGCGGATCCGCTCGGCCGCCTCGGTCGACCCGGGCTCGCGCACCAGCTTGACCTGGCGCCCCTGCGCGATCAGGTATTTGTAGACGAGCATCACCTGGGTGGTCTTGCCGCACCCGTCGATGCCCTCGAAAGAGATGAACAATCCGCGTCGGTTCTTGCTCACACGGCTACCCTGACGGCCACAAAAACATACCGGCGGTGGAACCCACCGCCGGTAAAGTAGCCTGCGCAAAGAGGGCGGGAAACTACTTTTTCTTGCGGATGATGCGCTTGGGCGCGGCCGCCGCCGGTTTCTTTCCGCCCCCAGCCGGGCGGGCGCCGGTCGCGGGGCGGGCCGTCTTGCGATCCTTGGCGGCGGCGCGGACGCCCGGCCGGACCGCCGTCGTCTTCTGCTTCCAGCCGTACTCGGCGATGAACTGCTCGACCATCTGCCGGGCCACGTCGTCGGGGTACTGCACCGGCGGGGATTTCTTGAAGTAGGCCGAGGGGGCGATGAGGGCGCCCGAGAGGCCGTTGTCCAGGCCGAGCTTACAGCAGCGGATCGCATCGATCACGACCCCCGCCGAGTTCGGGCTGTCCCAGACCTCGAGTTTCATTTCGACGTTGAGCGGGACATTGCCGAACGTCGTGCCCTCCAGCCGGATGTGCGCCCACTTCCGGTCGTCGAGCCACTCCACGTAGTCGGAGGGGCCGATGTAGACGTTTTTCGCGCCGATGTCGTAGTCGAGCATGCTGGTGACGGCGCTGGTCTTGGAGATCTTCTTGGACTGCAGGCGCGACCGCTCGAGCATGTTGAGGAAGTCGGTGTTGCCGCCGACGTTGAGCTGGCTGGTGCGCTCGAGCTTGACGCCGCGGTCCATGAACAGCCGGGTCATGATGCGGTGGATGATGGTGGCGCCGACCTGCGACTTGATGTCGTCGCCGATCACCGGCAGCCCCTTCTCCTTGAACCGCTTCTGCCAGTACTGCTCCTTGGCGATGAAGACCGGGATGCAGTTGATGAAGCCGCAGCCGGCCAGGAGGATCTGCTCGACGTACCACTTGGTGGCCTCCTCCGAGCCGACCGGGAGGTAGTTCACGACGACGTCGGTCTTGGTGTCTTTCAGGAGTTTGACAATGTCGACGGTGTCGCCGGGGGCCTTCTCGATGATCTGCGACAGGTAGAACCCCAGTCCGTCGTGCGTCATGCCGCGCTGGACGATGATGCCCGTTTTCGGCACCTTGCAAAACTGGTAGGTGTTGTTCGGCCAGGTATAGATCGCCTCGGCGAGATCCTTGCCGACCTTGTTCTTGTCGATGTCGATGGCGGCCACGAACTCGATATCGCTGATGTGGTAGCCGCCGAGGTTGACGTGCATGAGCCCCGGGACCTTCTCGTCCTCGCGGGCCTTCTTGTAGAACTCAACGCCCTGGATGAGCGATGAGGCGCAGTTGCCGACGCCGATGACCGCAACTCTGATTTTTCCCATACCATTCTTCCTTCCTGCTCTGGCGGGCCGGTGCGGCCCGTTTGCCTTTTTCGCCGCGAATATAGAGATCGGCCGCCGCCCCTGTCAAATTGAAAGAAACCGCTTGCCGTCATTATAGAACAATAGTATATCACAGGCGACCAAACAGTCATATCCTGTGGAGGGCCGTATGACCGAGCGACAGCGGCCGGCGCCCGACCGGCTCGACGAAAATGAAGTCCTCCGGCTGGTGCGGCGCGGCGCCGCCACCGATACTTTCCGCCGCCTGCCGGCCGAGAAGAAGGCGTTCATTTACCGGACCGCGCTCCGGCTGTTCGGGGAGTTCGGTTACGACGGTCTTGCGGTGGACCGGTTCTGCCGCGAGGCGGGAATCAGCAAAGGCTCGTTCTTCCAGTACTTCCCCTCCAAGAGCCACCTCCTGGAGTTCTGCGTGCTGCTCTTCGACCGTTCGCTGGGGGAGTGGCTCGCGGACATCCGGCGAACCGACGGGGGCGGGCTGGCCCGGCAGCGGCTGCTGCACCTCTACCGGGCGGCGGCGGTTACCTCGCGGCTGCACCCGACCGAGGAACGGTTCTACCTGTTCGTTACGCGGGCGCTCAATCACGCGGCCGTGGCGCTGGAGGGAATCGACTGCGAGCGGCACTTCAGCGACTACGTGGCTGAGATCATCGCGCGGGGAGAGCAGACGGGGGAAATTCGGCGGGATTTCGAGAGCGCGCTGACGGGGCGGCTGGTGGCGCTCATTCTCGGGGCGCTGGTCGAGCGGGCATTCGCGGGGCGGGCCCTGCCGCCGCGGGAGGCGGAGCGCTGCGTCATTTCGCTGCTCTTCGACGGCCTCAAGGCCTAGTGGAGCCGCCCGCCGAGCGCCGCGTCATCGGCCGGGCGGACGATCGCGAGCCCGTTGCCGTCAGCCCGCGGCACTCCCAGGACGAGCACCTCCGACATGAAGCCGGCGATGTTGCGCGGCGGGAAGTTGACCACCGCGAGACACTGCGTCCCGCGCAGCGCTTCGGGCGCATAATTCTGCTTGAATTGGGCGGAGGACTGCCGGATCCCGATTTCCGGGCCGAAGTCGATGCGGAGTTTGTAGGAGGGGTTGCGGGCGCGCGAGAAGTCGGCCACCTCGATAATGCGGCCGACGCGGATGTCGACCCGGGCAAAATCCTCGAACGTAATCGTGGGTTCCATGCTGTCTCTCCGTTGCTGCGCGCGCGGGAGCGCGCCGCGACACGGCGCGCCCGCCCTGGGCTAGCGGTTGACGGCCACCCGCACGCGGTAGTCGGCCAGGGCCAGCAGCTCCTCCTGGCGGGCGCGGACGGCGCGCTCGGCGAGCGGGAAATCGGGGCCGGTGTGCTCGATCATAAAAGAGGAGACGCACGAGGCAAAACAGCCGGCCCGCCGAAGGTCCCGCGTACGCAGGTACTCGAACGTGAAGCCGGCCATGTAGGTGTCGCCGGCGCCGGTGGAATCGAGCAGGGCGATGTCCGTGTAAGGGGGGATGTCGATGAACTCCCGGCCGTCGTAAATGACCGAGCCGAGTTCGGCGAGCGTGACGATCACCACCCGCGGCCCCGCCTTCTGGATGAGCCGGGCCGCCCGGTAGGGATCCTCGCGGCAGTCGACGCCGGTGAGAACGCGCGCCTCGAGCTCATTGGGCTTGACGACGTCGAAGAGGCCGAGGATGTCGTCGATGCCGGGGGCTTTCTCGTGATAGATGCGCCCGCCGGCATCGGCGCCGCGGAGCAGGCCCTGCGGGTCACAGAAGAAGAACCCGTCGTAGAGGCGGCGGATGCGCCGGATATTATCGAGCGAAATCTCGCCGAGGATGGGACCGACCAGCACCGCCTCGGCATCGGCAAACCAGGCCGGGTCGATCGGGTCGATCGGCGCGGCCCGGCCGATCAGGTCGAGCGTCCGGTTCCCGTGGTCGTCGTAGTAATTCAGGGCGAAACCGCCGCTCTCCGCTGACGGGATGATGACGTGGTCGATCCCGTGGCGTGCGAGGTCGGCGGCCAGCTGCGGACGGAAATCCTCGCCGACGGCGCCGACGAGGCGGACGCGCTCGCCCAGCTTCGCCAACGCGAGCGCGGCGTTGGTCGAGCAGCCGGAGAGCACGCGGCCGGTGGGCCGGACCTTCCGGGTCGTGATGAGGTCGTAGACCGGGTTGCCGAGCGCGGTGATCATGGGGGAAAAATCCTTTCCGGGCTCCCGCGGCGGCGTCTACACCTCGCGCTTGTCGCCCAGCACCTTGTAGGTGTACACCATCCGTTGGACGGAGGTAATGTACGAGGTCGCGCCGACCACGATCAGCGCCAGCTCCAGCCAGCCGCTGCGCGGGAAAGCGCCCACGGGGAGAAAATACTCCAGCAGCGAGCCGATGATGATGAGGATGAATTTCTCGAGCCGCCCCATGATGCCGACGGCGCAATTCTCAATCTTGCCCATCGACTCGGCCGCGGCCCGCGTGTACGAGGCGATGATCATGCCGAAAAGGGCGAACAGACCCCACCCCGGGGCCACCCGGCCGGAGAGTGTGATGCCGGCGAGAATGAAGAACTCGCCGTAGCGGTCGGAGACGTGGTCGAGGATGCCGCCGAAGACAGTGCCCATTTTCCCGGCGCGGGCCGTCGAGCCGTCAAGCATGTCGGTGAACGACGTGATGACCATCCACACCACCCCCCACAACCACTGCCCCCGCCAGAAAAAGACGCCGGAGATGATCGCGCAGAGGAGGCTGACGGCGGTGATGTAGTTGGGTTTGAAGCCGAGCCGGACGCACACCCGCCCGAGCGAGAGCGACCACTCTTCGTAAAACTGCCGTTTGCGCTGGTTGAGTCCCGGCGCCGCTTTCGTCCCTTCGATGCTTTTCATCCCGGCGAGTAATATATGCGCTTTTTGGGGGAGGTCAACGAGTCAACCCGGCGCGCGCGGCGGTTTTTTTGGGCCCGTGTCCGCCCCGCGGGGTGCTCCCCGCCCGCAAAAACCATCTTGCCCGGCAAGGGCTTAGCGCGGCCGCGGAAAACCGCTTGGCCAGGCGGCGTTGAACTGTTTTCGTTGGAGTAGACGGCCGGCGGCGGTCGCATACGTATTCCGCCCGCCGCCGCGCGGCGTAGTTCCATGAAACGACTGGGAGTCCTGATCGTGGGCGTGCTCGCCTGCTGGATCGGCCCGGATCCGGCGCGGGCCCGCATGACGGAAGCCGCGGACGGCCTCCGCGGGTACCGCCGTCCGCTTGCGGCCGTCTCGCCAGCCCACATGCTCGCCGCCCACCGGGCCGGCCGCATCGAACTGGCCGTCGCCAACAACGGCACCTTCGGCAAGGAGTACCATCCCGGCGAAGCCTCCGACGCTTTCACCGGCGAGGCCATCCCGCTCTCCTGCCAGTACCCCAAAGGTTCGCTGGTCGCCTACCTCTTCGGCGGCGCCTTCTGGATCGGCGCCGTGGTCGGACGCGATACCCTCGTGTCGGTGGGCGCCGACGGCTGGCAGCAGGTGTACGAGTTCTTCCCCGACCCCGCCCCCTTCGGCAACATGGTCCGCCGCTCCATCCGCGATCCCGAAGACTCCCTGGCCGTCTCCGAGGAAGACTACATCTCGGTTTACACCGATACCTTCCCGGAACTGGTCAACCCCGATCCGTTCGCCGCCGTCCACACCCCACTTTGCGTGCAGGTGACGCAGGCGTCGTACGCCTGGTCGTACGAGTACACCGAGGATTTCGTCCTCTTCGACTACCGCATCAAGAACATCGGCCGCGAGACGCTGCGCCAGGTGTACATGGGCATCTACGTCGACGACATGATCTGCTACGACTGCTTCGGCAGCAACCTGGGGTACACCGACGACCACAGCGGATTTCTCCACACCTACCCGGTGCGGTACGGCCGCTGCGAGTATCTCGACACCGTCTTCCTCGCCTGGCAGGCGGACAACGACGGCGACCTGGAGACGATATTCTCGGATGGCCGGCGGCATCCCTGCCCGGACGTGATCGCGACCCGCATCATTCGGACGCCGGCGGAGGATCTCGATGTGAGTTTCAACTGGTGGATCGGGAACAGCAACGCGCAGCTTGATTTCGGTCCGCGCGAGCGGGAGTTCGTGGGGCGCTGGAAGGAGCCGGTGCGGGATTTCGGCACGGGCGGACTGGGGACGCCCGAGGGGGACCGGAACAAGTACTACGTGCTGCGCAACCAGGAGTTCGACTACGACCAGATCTTCACGGCGACCATTTCAAGCTCCGACAGCCGCTGGCTCTACCCGGACCCGAGCCTGGCGGCCGATTACGCCGATGGCTATGACACCCGCTACCTGCTCTCGTTCGGGCCGTTTGATATCCAGCCCGGCCGCTCGCTCCCGGTCTCGTTCGCCTACATGGCCGGCGAACACCTCCACCGCTCCCCCGACAACGCCGCCCATCTCCCCGCGCGGCCCGACCTCTACTACGCCAACCTTGATTTCTCCGATCTCGCCCTCAACGCCGGCTGGGCCTCCCGCGTCTACGACAACCCCGGCGTGGACACCGACGGCGACGGGTACCGCGGGAGATTTCGCCTGATGAAAACGCGGGCCGACGGCACCGTGGAGTGCCTGCCCGACGGGATCTACATCGGGCCGCCGGGCGACAGTCTGCAGGGGGGCGAGCCGAGGCTGGATACGGTGTGGTATCAGGGCGACGGGGTGCCGGATTTCCGGGGGGCCGCCCCCCCTCCGCCCCCCGAATTCCGCCTCGCCTCTCCCTCGGCCGGCACGATCCTGGTCCGCTTCAACGGCCTGCTGTCCGAGACCGCCCAGGATCAATTCTCCGGGCTGTACGATTTCGAGGGATACCGGGTGTACCTGGGGCGCGATGACCGGGAGGCCAGTTTCAGCCTCGCAGCCTCGTACGACCGTGAGGACTTCAACAAGCTCGTCTGGGATGCCGACGCGTCCGAGTGGCGGCTGTTCGATCCCCCCTACACGCTGGCCGAGCTGCGCTGTCTGTACGCCGATTCGTGCGGCGATGCGACGTTTGACCCGTTGCGCTACACCCGGGTCAACCGCTTCGTCCACCCGCGCTACCCGGACTCCCTCTTCTGCTTCGAGAAGCAGGATTACAATGCCGCCGGGTCGGGCGATCTCGGCGCCATCGTCAAGAGCTATCCCGACCAGCCGTATCCCTCAAGCCCCGATCCCGCGCTGGTCCGGCCGGACGAACTGACGGCCGAGGGGCGACTGAAATACTTCGAATACGAATTCACCATCACCGGCCTGCTCCCCTCCGTGCCCTACTGGGTGAACGTGACCGCGTTCGATTTCGGTTCGCCGAGCACGGGGCTGCCCGCCCTGGAGTCCTCGGTCACGGTCGGCGCGCAGTCGATCTACACGGTGCTCGGCGGAACGGAGGCGGGCGAGAGGCTGCGGGTGATCGCCTATCCGAATCCCTACCGGGCCGACGGCGGGTACCGGGGGAACGGGTTCGAGGGCCGGCTGGCCCCGGACCGGCCGGAGGACCGGGTGCGGGCCGTGCATTTCGCCAATCTCCCCGCCCGCTGCACGATCAGGATCTTGACGCTCGACGGCGACCTTGTCCGGGAAATCGTCCACGATCAGCCGCCGGGATCGGCGCGCGCCAATCACGACCAGTGGGATCTCATCACCCGCAACACGCAGACGGTGGTCAGCGGGCTGTACTACTGGACGGTGGAAGACGGGCAGGGCAACGTGCAGCTCGGCAAGCTGGCGATCATCATGTAATGCCGGGCGGCCCGCGTCGGACCACCGCCACGCCCGGTCACGGGCACACGGGCCAGGGGGCGCCGCGAAACATCGCCGCCACCAGCAGGGTGAGGTCGACGACAGTGAGTTGCGCGTCGCGGTTGAAATCGACCTCCTCAAAACACAACGGGGCGGGACCGCCGCGGAAGAGATGGGCGACGAAAGCGGTCAGGTCGGCGATAGTGACGGCGCCGTTGTGCTGGAAATCGCCCATGTGCGCGCAGCAGCCGCCTTCGCAGCCGAGGCCGCGGGCGCCGATGACCGCCCCGCAGGCGTTGTTCTCCGGCAGGCAGACGGAGCCGGCCGCCACCCGGTAGTCGCCGGCGGCCGTGTCGCAGAAGAGCGGGTCGACCGAGTTGTTGTTGGCGCTGTCGATGGGGTCGTCGGTGAAGATCACCACGTCCGCCGCGCCGTTGCCGAACCAGTCGTTGCAGGTGACAAAGTACGGGCAGGGCGCGGAGCCGTGCAGACCGTCGCCGTGGTTGAAGGCGAAGACGTTGCCGATTATCCGCGACAGGCCCGAGTCCAGCACGGCCGGGGCCGGAGCGCCGTCCTTCGGAAAATCCCAGTCGTACCAGAGCCCGGTCCCATTATCCGCGAAAGTGCAGTTGGTGACATAGAGACCGCGCGGCACCATTTCGTACCAGGCGAAAATTCCGCGCTGGGCGTTGCCGACAAAAAGCGAGCGATCGGCCCGGAGCACCGTCCCCCAGCCAACCTGTATGCCGTCCGCGCTGTTGTCCAAGAAACTCGTCGAGTCGACCGCTATCACGCCGCTCGTCCCGCCGCCGATCCCCTCCCAGGAGTTGCGGCTGATGTCGCAGCCGATCACCCGCAAAGTGTCTCCCAGCTCGGCTGAGAACATGATGCCCGAGCCCGCGTTGTCGACAATGCGGCAGTTGCGGAAAGTCGGCCCCGTGCCTTCGCACTTGATGACGCCCGATTGGGAATAGGGGCGGATGAAGCCGAGACCGTTGGTGATGGTGAACCCGACCACCTCCGTCGTCGGCCCCTCGTCGTTGCGGAAAGTGAACGCGTGGCGCTGGAGGCCGGCGTCGCCCCCGAGATTAAGGATTGTGGAGTCCGGGCCGGACGGGGCATAGAGGACGACCTGTTTGCCGAGGAAGTTGAGGTCGCGGTTGAACGGGCCGGTGTACGTGCCGGCGGCCACGGCGATCGTGTCGCCGTCGGCGGCGGCGAAAATGGCTTCCTGAATCGTGGGAAGGTCGGCCGGCACGGCGATTTTCCGATGGGGGGCGATCTGCACCGCGAAAAGCCCTTCCCGCCAGGAACCCCAGCCCTCGGCGTTCTGCAGGCGGAGGCGGTAGTAGTACAACCCCCGGTCGGCCAGCGGCCCGCCCCCGTACGCGGCTGCCGGGATGCCGGACGGTACCGGCCCGGATGCCCACAGCTCGGCCGCCGTCCAGTCGCGGTCGCGGCCGATCTCGATTTCGTACCCGGTCTGCGTCAGTCCGCTCGTATCTGCGTACTGCCAGGCGATGGTCGGAACGAGAGTCCCGGAGTCGACGGCGATCTGCCAGGCGGCGGGCGGCGCACCGGCCACCGAGAAAGCGCCGAGATCGGTCGGCGTGCCGTCCGGATCCCGGTAATCCGGATGCCCGGCGTCAATCAGCGGCGAACCGATCCACAGGCGCAGGTCGCCCGCAGCCGAATCGCACCACAGCGGGTCCGCGAGCAGATCGTGTTCGGCGTACGGGAGACAGCAGTATATGTCGTAGAGGACGAGGTTGTAGTCGATCCGGGCGAGCGAGGTGATGAGCGCCCGGTGCTGGCAGTCGATGATGATGTTGTTGAGGATGGCGGCGCTGTCGTGCGAGGCCGATATCCCTATATAACGGGAGTCGTAAATGGTGTTGTTGTAGATCCAGATCGGCCCCGCCGCCTTGATCTGATAATAACCGTCGTTGCGAAGAAACAAGTTGTGATGGATCGCGGGGGCGCTCGCCGAATCGGCCGAGAGAACCGCCGGCGTGTTGCTGAGATTCGGGCAGCGGGTGATCCGGTTGAAACAGATCGTGGGGGAACTCCCCTCGATCACCAGGGCGCTCGACATCCCGCTCTCTTCGAAACTGAACCCCCGCACCACGGCGGCGCGGGTCTCTCCCTGGTGGATGCGGACAAGCGGGAGGCCGCCGTCGGCGGGTTTCAGGATCGTGGAATCCATGCCCGCTCCGAGAAGGACGATGTCGATCCCGGCGAGGCTGATGTTTTCCAGATAGGTTCCGGGCGCCACCTGCACGGTGTCGCCGGCCGCGGCGGCGGCGATGCCCGCCTGGATGGTTGCGTGGTCGCCGGGAACATGGATTACGGACGCGGCCGCGGCACCCGCGAGGAGCGCCGGGAACAGACCGCAAACAATTGAGTATTTCATGGCAGCCTTCTTTGGGATGAGCGCGGTACCGATGAACGCGTTCCTGCTTTCTCCCAAGATAGCGCGGATCGGGGGTTCTGTCAATACACGTGTGGTTTGACATTGTCGGCGGCGGGGCCCATATTGTCACCCATGTTTGTCGACTACGCCGAGATCGAGGTCACCGCCGGCAAAGGCGGACACGGAGTAGTCTCCTTCCACCGGGAGAAGTTCATCCCGAAAGGGGGTCCGGACGGCGGGGACGGCGGCCACGGCGGGAGTGTCGCCGCGGTGGCCGACCCCCAACTGACCACCCTGCTCGATTACCGGTACAAGAAGCACTACCGGGCGGAGAACGGACAGCCCGGCCAGGGGTCGCTCAAGACCGGGCGTTCGGGGCACGATATCGAATTGCGGCTCCCGGTGGGGACGATCGTCACCGACCTCGACACCGGCGAGCAGCTTGCCGATCTCGACTCGCCGGGGGCGAGAGTGATCCTCGCCCGCGGGGGCAAAGGGGGACTCGGCAACAATCACTTCAAGACCTCGACCAATCAGACGCCGCGCAAGGCGACGACGGGGTATCCCGGCGAGCACCGCCGGCTGGCGCTGGAGTTGAAGTTGCTGGCCGACGTCGGCCTGGTGGGCAAGCCGAACGCGGGGAAATCGACTATCCTGGCCACGTTCTCGGCCGCCCGCCCCAAGATCGCCGACTACCCGTTCACGACGCTGATCCCGAATCTGGGGATCGTCCGACTGCGCGAGCACAAGTCCTGCGTTATGGCCGACATCCCCGGACTCATCGAGGGGGCGGCCGAGGGGAAAGGACTGGGGCTGCAGTTTCTCCGGCACATCCAGCGGACCGTCGTGCTCGTGTATGTCGTCGATATCAACGACGGGGATATCGAAGGGACGCTCCGGCTGCTGCGGCGCGAGCTGGCCCGGTACGACGAGTCGTTGGCTCGGCGGCCCTCGCTGGTGGCGGTGACGAAGATCGACACGGTGAGCGAAAGTGATCTGAAAGCGGTTTCCGAAAAGTTGTCCGACGGCTATATTTACCTGTCCGCGGTGGCCGGCCTGGGGGCCGGGAGCTTCCTTGAGGCGATAGAGCGAATCCTTGACCAGCAGCGAGCGACATAGACGATTAGTCGACACGATCGGGCTGCTGCAGGTGCCCGGCATCGGCGGCGGCCGATTCGACCGACTTGTCCGCGCCTTCGGTTCGGCCGGCGCGGCGTCCGCGGCCTCGATCGCCGAGCTGGCGGCTGTCCCGGGCATTTCCCGCGCCCTGGCGACTGCTATCCATGAGCAGTATGACGAGGCGTCGGCGGAAGCGACCGCCGGCCAGATTGCGCAGCTGGGCTGGGCCGTGATTTTTCCCGACGATGCGGACTACCCGCCGATGTTGAGCGCACTCGAGCCGCCACCCCCTCTTTTGTTCCGGGTCGGAGAGCCGGCGCACGCCTCGGATCGCATGATCGCGATCGTGGGCACGCGCCACCCGACCGAACGCGGGCGGATGTTCGCGCACGGCCTGGCGCGGGCGCTGGCCGAGTCGGGCATCGCGGTCGTGTCGGGCATGGCCGAGGGGATCGACACCGCCGCCCACACGGGAGCGCTCGACGGGGGCGGCCGCACGGTCGCCGTCTGGGGCAGCTCGCTCGATCAAGTTTACCCCCCGACCAACCGGGGCCTGGCCGACCGGATCAGGGAACGGGGGGCGATCTACTCGGAGTACCTCCCCGGCACGTTCCCCGACCGCCCGCATTTCCCCGAGCGCAACCGCATCATCTCCGGCATGGCCTGGGGAGTGGTGGTGGTCGAGGCGGGAGACCGGTCGGGGGCGCTGATTACGGCGGAACACGCCCTGCGGCAGAACCGCACGGTGTTCGCCGTCCCCGGCCCCCCGGGTGCGACCGCCAGCCTCGGCTGCAATGAACTTCTCAAGCAGGGGGCCGGGCTGGTGACCTCGGTCGAGGACATTTTTCGCGAGTTGCCCACCCTGAGAGGCGAGGTCAAGGTGCAGCGGGCGGCCGAGCGCCCGGACCTGACGCCGACCGAGCGGGAAATCGTGGCCCTCTTCACGGCCGGACCGGTGCAGCTCGATGACCTCGCGCGCCGCCTGAACAAACCGGTCGCCGAACTCACCCAGTTCCTGCTGGCGCTGGAGCTCAAGGGGGTCGTCCTCGAACTGGCCGGCAAACGCTTCACGCTGAGCGACGAATTCGCATGATCACGGCCACCGCGACGATCGTCAACAAACTGGGTCTCCACGCCCGTCCCTCGGCCATGCTGGTCACCACCGCATCGCGCTTCGAGTCCGAGGTCTGGGTCACCAAAGACGGTTTGCGGGTGAACGGGAAATCGATCATGGGGGTAATGATGCTGGCGGCCGAGCGCGGCTCACAACTGCTCATCGAGGTGAACGGACCCGACGAGCAGGAGGCCCTCCAGGCAGTCCTCCGCGTGATCGAGGGGGGGTTCGGGGAACGGCCCGACTGATATTCCGCTTGCCTTTAGTCTGCGGGGCTTCCTATAATGTATGGTTACCCCGGAAAGGGGTATGATCGGCATGGATGGCAAGGAATACACCATAGACGGGGTGCCGATCTCCAGCGGGATTGTTCTCGGAACCGCCCGGGTGATGCTGCCGGGCGAGGCGCAGGTATCGGAAATGCCGATCCCGGCGTCCCGGGTGCCCCGGGAGATCGACGCCCTGCAGAAGGCGGTCGACGAGACCCTCGACGAGCTTCGCGAGGTCCACCAGGCGGCCATCCGCAAGATTGGCGGTCCGGTGGCGAAGATATTCGAAGCTCAGGTCATGATCGCCAGCGACACCGAGTTCCTCAAGCGGGTGCGGGCCGCCATCGAGGAGCAGCGGCTCGGCGCCGCCTATGTCTACCAGAAGCTGGTGCAGGAGACGGTCGACCCGCTGCAAAACTCCCCCGACCGTTACATGCGGCAGGTAGCGCTCGATATCGAGGCGGTTGCGGCCCGGGTGGTGGCCCGGCTATCGGGGCGGATCCCCCAGCAGAAGCGGTTCGCCCCCAACACCATCATGGTGGGGAAATCGTTTTCCCCCAACGACGTGGTCTCGTACCGGGAGCGCAAAGCCACCGGCTTCGTCATCAGCGAAGGGGGCGCCGATTCTCACATGGCGCTCATCGCCCGCGCTCTTTTGCTGCCGGTCGTGCTGGCCGAGGAGGCATGGCAGAAAATCCCCAACAACACCCGGATTATCGCCGATGCCGTGTCCGGCCGGGTCATCGTCAACCCCAGCCAGGCGACTTGGGAAGATTACCAGCGGCGCCGGCGACGGCTCGGGCCGACCGTGCTCAGCCGCATCAAGAAGCTCGGCCGCATCCCGCCGGTCACGGCCGATGGCGTTGAGGTGGCGATCGGGGCCAACCTGACGCTGCCCGGCCCGGCCGATGAAATCCTCGCCCACCAGCGCGTCCAGGTCGGTCTCTACCGCACCGAGTTCTTGTACCTCGCGAACGGGGCGTTTCCCTCGGAGGAGGCCCAGTACGATTACTACCGGCGGATCGCCCGGACTTTCGGCCCGACGCCGGTGGTGCTGCGGACTTTCGACCTCGGGGGCGACAAGGTGTTCAACGGCGGCGGCTTCCCGGTCGAGGACAACCCCGCCTTGGGACTGCGGGGAATCCGCACTATGCTGGCGATGCGGGAAGAATTCCGCACCCAGATCCGGGCGATCCTCCGCGCGTCCGCCCACGGCAATCTGCGGATCCTGCTGCCGATGGTCACCGAGCTGGAGGAAATTGAGCGGGCCCGGAAGATCATTTCGCAGGAGAAGCAGAAACTTCGGCGGGAAGCTATCCCCTTTGGCGAAGACGTTCCCCTGGGGATCATGATCGAAGTCCCATCGGCCGCCCTCACGGCCGACACGTTGAGTCGGCGTGTGGACTTCGTGTCGATCGGGACGAACGATCTGACGCAGTATACGCTGGCCGCGGACCGGATGAACAGCCACGTGGCGCACCTGTACAACGCCCTGCACCCGGCCGTGCTGAACCTGGTCTGGCATACGGTCAAGACCTGCCGGGCCAACGGCGTGCCGGTGACCGTGTGCGGCGAGCTGGCCGGCCAGCGGCTGGCCCTGCCCCTGCTGATCGGTATGGGCGTGGACGTGCTGTCGATGGCGCCGGCGCGCCTGGTCGAGGTCTGCCGTTTAATCCGCAAAATCAACTCCACCCGGGCGCGGGACCTGGTCGGGCCGGTGCTCGCCGGCGGCACGCTGCAGGCGGTGGTGGACCGCCTGCGTGACTATAGAGAGACCCTGGAACACGTGGACCCCAGAATGAGAGAGGACAGCTGATTTTGAATATACTCGACGACATTGAGAAGATCCGCGCCCACGATCCGGAAAACATGTACAACCGAATCTTCGATTTTCCCGAGCAGTTGGCGGATGCGGTGAAACTCGGCAAACTCTGGAAGTTCGATGCGAGCGCGTTCCCGGGCATCAAGAATATCGTTACCGTGGGCATGGGCGGGTCCGGAATCGCCGGCGACCTCATGCGCAGCTACCTCCGCACCAAACTGCTCGTGCCGGTCGACATCTGCCGCTCCTACGCGCTGCCCGAGTATGTCGACGACGAGACCCTGGTGGTCGCCGCCTCCTACAGCGGCAACACCGAGGAGACGCTCGCGGCGGTGGACGACGCGCTCAACCGCAAGGCCATGCTCGCCGCGATCGCCACCGGCGGTCTGCTTGAGGAAGTGGCCCAGCTCAACGACATCCCGCTGGCCAAACTGCCCGGCGGTCTCCAGCCCCGCGCCGCCCTCGGCTACCTCTTCGTGATGACCATGATGTTTCTCGAACAGGTCGGCCACGCCAAGGGGTTCTCCAAGGAGCTCGAGAAGGTCATCCCGCAGCTGCAGAAGCACCGGGAGAAGTATATCGAAGACAATTCGACGACCATCAACCCGGCCAAGAACCTCGCCCAGAAACTGCACAAGAAGATCGTGATCGTCTATAGCGGACCGACCCTGACCGATGCGGTCGGGCGGCGCTGGAAAGCTCAGTTGTGCGAGAACGCCAAGACCCTCGCCTTCGCCAACCAGTTCCCGGAATTCAATCACAACGAGCTGGTCGGCTGGTCGCCGTCGATCGAGGAACTCGCCTCGCACCTGGCCGTCGTGATCCTGCGCGACCTTGGCGACCACCCGCAGGTGCGCCAGCGCATGAACATCGTCGGCGAACTGATCCGCTCGCGCGGGGTGGAGGCGATCGACGTTCACTCGCGCGGGGAGACCGAGCTCGAGCGGATGCTCTCGCTGGTCCAGTTCGGCGACTTCGTCTCCTATTACCTCGCGATTCTCAACGAGGTCGACCCGACGCCGGTGAAGATCATCGACGCCCTGAAGAAGGCGCTCGCGGAGGCCAAAAAATAGCGCCGGGGGACCGACGGCAATTGGGCGGGGCCGCCAGACCGGCCCCGCCTTTTTTTCTCCCGCGCGCGGCCCGGCGCGCCAAACCCTCCCCCGCGTCTTCCACGGCACTCTGTCGGGCTCCGGGCGTTTAACAGTTTGAGGCGGCGCGCCGCACGGCGCGACCGCGATCGGTCCCGAGCGGAGCAGGAAGATGATTACGCCGGAAACCAGAGTCGACGAAATGGTGGAGCGCTATCCGGACGCGGTGCGCTTTCTCATGAGCCGGGGACTGCCGTGCGTCGTGTGCGGGGAGCCGTTCTGGGGAAGCCTGGAGGAGTTGTGCCGGCAGAAGGGTTGGCCGACGGTCCGCCTTGCGGAACTCGTGGACGAGTTCAATCGGCTGCACTCGTGAAGGGGGAGCGGCCGGTGCGGCGGTCGCAGAGACTGTGTTGCGGGGCCCGGCCGGCGAACAGACGACGGGCGGGGCGGCCACGCCGGCGCGCGCCTTTCGCATGGTACGTCATCCTACCGGAGACGACAGGAAAGCAGCGCGGAATCTGCTCCGCGGCGGGTGAGTTCAAAAATCCCATTGACAACCGGTGCGCTCCACATTATAGTAGAAGGGGCAGGGACTTGACCGGAGGTATGCTCATGTCTCTGCACAATCCCCTCTCTCGCCCGCCGGCCCTGTGTCTTTGGCAAAACTTGTGTCACTATAAACCAAGGAGTGTGTCATGAAACGTCTTCTCACTGTTTCGGTTGTCCTGGTGCTGTTGTTGGCCACCGCCGTCAGCAGTGTCAGTGCTCGCCGGAACCCGATTGCTGTCCCGTATCCGCGGCCGTCCAGCGAGGACCATCCGTGGGGCGGGGAGCAGAACTATTTCCCTGATTCTCGCCTGTCCCAGCCCGGCACTTCGTCGGGAGTGGCGCCCGGAATTGTCGGCATTGAGACCAGCCTGTTGTGGCGGCTGGTGATGCCGCTCTGGTTCGAACGGCTGACCGGCCACACCATCGTGACACTGCCGCAGCCGTCGACTGACGGCAACGCAATTGTGGGAGAGAACAACCCGGGTGCGACGGCCCCGGCAAACAACGGTCGAGGAAACTGAGGGAACGAAGGTATGAGAGTGATTACCGACACTGCCGACGGACTGCTTGCGGCAGCGGCTCACTACCTGGAGGAATTGCTCGCCGCGCGGGATTTTTCGGGCGCGGTCAAGTACTACGAGGCGAATCGCCGCCAGCTTGAGACGGCGGGAAGCGCGCTCGCGGGACGAATTCTCCGGTTGGTGGCCCGGGCTCACCTTGCGCTCGCTTCGTACCCCACGGCGCTCCGCCTGGCCCGCATGGCGCAGGCCATCCACTCCGAGCACGGCGACACGCTCGAGTTGGCGGAGACTTTCCTCACGGTGGCCGAAGTTCTTCGGGACAGCGGCGAACTGAAGCAAGCGGAGAAAGCATTCCGAGACGCCGAATCAATCTTTCGGCGCAACGATTGTGCGGAAGGGCAGAGCAGGGCGCTGAACCTGCTGGCCGGCCTCTACTTCCGCCAAAACGACTATCGCAATTCGCTGACGGTGCTGATGGAGGCCATCGGCCTCGCCAAGCGCCTGGACGACCGCAAGAAACTTGCGTACATGATGGGCAACATCGGCCGTATCCAGACATTCCTCGGCGAATTCGCAGAGGCCAAGAAACATCTCGAAATCAACCTCACCCTGTCCGAGGAACTGGGACAGACTCTCGAGGCGGCGCGGGCGGCGCTGTCCCTCGGCTACGTGCAGATGCAGGAAGGGGACTTTGCCGGGGCCGAGACGACGTTCCAGAAAGCGGCGGCCGGTTTGCGCCGGGTCGAAAGCCCGCGCGATCAGGTAATCCTCCGCACCTACCTGGGCGAGCTGTACTACCGGAGCGAGCGGGCGGCGGAAGCGGCCGAGATGCTCGAGAGCGCGCTGGCGGCCGCCGAGGCTATCGGTCGGGAGACGACCCTGACCGGCCGCGTGCTGCGCCACCTGGCCGAGGCCTCGCTGCGTGTCGGCCACGACCGGGTTGCCGCGCGCTATGCGGCCCGGGCGCTGGCGATTCTGGCCAAAACCGGCGAGATGGTCGAGCAGGGAGCCGTGCTGAAAGTGCAGGCCATCCTCGCCGAACGCGGCGGTCGCATCGCCGAAGCCCGCGAGCTGTTCGTGAAAGCGCTCGACACGCTCCACCAGTCGGGCGTTCGGTTTGAGAAGGCCGAGGCGCTGGTGGCGGCCGGCCAGTCGGCCGCTTTCGACCCGCGCAAACGCCTGACCTGCCTGTTCCGCGCCGAAGAGTATTTCCGCCGCGGGGGGATGCAGCGGCGTCTGGAGGAGATTGACCGCCTGCTGGCCGGCACGGACCGCCTGCGGCCGGGCGACGCCCCCGGCGCGGCCGCGAGGACCTCCGAGGTGGAATTCCTGACCGCCAACGAGCAGATCAAGCGGTTCAAACAGCAACTGAGCTACGTCGCCAAGTCCGATCTCCCCGTCCTGCTGACCGGCGAGACGGGTGTCGGCAAGGACCACATGGCCCGGTACTTCCACGCGATCTGCCGGCCCGATGGTCCTTTTGTGGCGGTCAATTGCGCCTCGATTCCCGAGACCCTTCTGGAGTCGGAGCTGTTCGGATACGCCAAGGGGGCTTTCACCGGAGCCGACCGCGACAAAGAAGGACTTTTCGTGACCGCCAACGGCGGCGTGCTCTACCTCGACGAGATCGGGGACATGCCGCCGACTCTCCAGGCCAAACTGCTCGGCGTTCTGGAAAGCCGCCGGGTGGTGCCGGTCGGATCGACGAAAGAGGTGCCGCTCGACATCCGGCTCGTCGTGGCGACCAACCGCGATCTCCAGGCGATGGTGGAGCGCGGATTGTTCCGCCGCGATCTCTACTACCGCATCAGCGGCATTACGTTCCACCTCCCCCCGCTGCGCGACCGGAAAGAGGATATCCCGCTCCTGCTGCGGCACTTCCTCCAAAACTGCCGCCGCCTGGCGGAGAGCCCGCTGCCGGCCGACGTTATCCACCGCTTTGTCGAGTATGCCTGGCCGGGCAACGTGCGCGAGCTGAACAACAAAGTCAAACGGCTCGAGGTGATGGCGGAACTGGCCGCCGAGGGAGATCTCTCCGAATTGGCCCATGCCGTGTTCGGCGACCCCGGTCGGGATCAACGCTCCTCGCTCTTCGAGCAGGTTGAGCGGTTCGAGCGGCAGATGCTGATCGAGGCCCTGCTGGCCACCGGCGGCAACAAGTCGGAGGCGGCGCGCATCCTCGGAATCCACGAGGCCACCGTCCGCACGAAACTCAAGCGCTACGGCATCAGCCTGGAAGGAGGTGCGCTCAACTAGGCTGAAACCGACACGAGCCGGATTTCCTCGCCCCGCTCCGTGTGATCGTCGCGACCGAGCGTGTGAGATGGCGCTTGGAGGCATCGGTACCGGAACCGGGCGGGTGGAATCGTAGCGGCTTACGAACAGACACAGTTACTCCTTGGTTGCGGTAAGCGTTTGATTGACAGGCGCTTACCGCTTTTTTTCGGGACCGGACTCGTATGATCGTACGAAATTCCACGAACGAATGTGGAACAGGGAACCGTAGCACAGAGCTAATATGCTGTGATGCAAACGACTACGGCGTCGTCAGGCAATGCGACACCATGCGGCACGAAGCTTGCTGTTCCAATAACTGTCATCTTAACTCCCTGAGCGTTGCAGTAATTGTTACGCTTATCTTTTCTCTTTGGCGGATCGCCACCCGTGCTTGAGGGGAGCACGGGTGGTATTTTTTTGGCCGATCACTTTAAGAACGAACCGCCGGAGAGCGGGCGCTTCAGCTCTGGGCGGATATCGCCGCTTGTGCGCGTAATGGGATTGCGTTTTTTCGGGGGCGGCGTTATTTGGATGTGGGAAGGGAAGGCCGATGATTTCAACGGGACCGCCAGGAACGGAGGTATGCAGTGAGTACATTTGAAATGGTCAGACAGCGGATCCGGTGGTATCACGTGGCCGGGCTCGCGGTGCTGGTGGTGGTGACCGCGGGGCTGGTCTGGTTCTGGTTGGAGCGCCGCCGGACCGCAGCGCTCCGGGCTGAAGATAAGACGGATCTGGCCGGCGGGGCGGAGTGAGAACACTTCCCGGGGGCATCCGCGGGTCCGCGGTATCTCCCGGGCTGAACGGCCGGCTTGCGCGCCTGCCGGAGGCGACGGAGACTCTCCGCCGGGTGAACCGCGCTCGTCGGGTCGATCTGTAGCCATGGCATTACTCACGGACAAAGTGGCGGTCGTCACCGGGGCCTCCCGAGGGGTCGGGGCGGCGACCGCCCGGCTTCTGGCAGCCGAAGGGGCCCGGGTCGTGCTCTGCGCGAGGCGGCGGGAGGGGCTCGAGCAGGCCGCCCACACGCTCGATCCGGACGGCTCGCGCTGTCTCATCGCCCCGGCGGACGTCGGGACGCTTGACGGTATGAAGGGACTGGTCGACGCGGCGCTCGGCCGGTTCGGGCGAATCGACCTGTTCATCAACAATGCCGGGGCGGGAGTCCGCAAGCCGATCGAAGAAACGACCGAGGGGGAATGGGATCTCATGTTCGCCGTCAACGTCAAAGCGGTCTTCCGTTCCCTGCGCGAACTGATCCCGGTCATGCGGCGGCAAGGGGGCGGGCACATCATCAACGTGTCGTCCATGGCCTCCACCGCCGGGCAGCCGACCCTGGGCCCCTACGCCGCTTCGAAAGCCGCGCTCAACCTGCTCACCGAATCGGCCGGGGAAGAGCTGCGCAACGACAACATCAAGGTGTCGCTCGTCATGCCGGGGTCAATCGCGACCAATTTCCTCGCGCGGGTCGCCGCCGATCGCAATCCCTCGCCCGCCGCCAAGCCGCGCCTGACGCCGGAGCAGGTGGCGGCGATGATCGTCGCAATCGCCGCGCAGGATGCGGGCGTGTGGACCTCGCGGGTCCACATACGGCCGCTGCGCACCAAGTAGGCAATCCCCTCTGCGCCATCGCCACGGGGCGGGCATGCCCCGGTAAATTCCGCCAATTCCCGCACCATCGGCGCCTGCGTAGGGAGTGCGTAGGGCCGGGGGACAGACTGTGTCGCGAGCGGCCGCGCAGCCGTGACAAAGTTGCGGGACGGCGAAAATAATATTTGACAATATACATCGTTTTACTCTATGTTGATCCTACAGTAACGCTGCCGGCGGCGGTTCCGGCCGCCGGCGACCATACCCTACAACGTTCTATACCATAGCGAGGCAAGGAGACTTTATGGGAAGTATCCTGCGGACCGCCGTGTATCGGCGGTTTGGGGCGGGAGTGCTTGCCGCCGTTTTCCTGTGCTGTCCGGTCGCGCCGGCACTGGCGCAAACGGGGTCGATTTCCGGGATAGCCTTCGAGGACATCGACTGCGACGGATCCCGTGACGCCCACGAGGCGGCCTTGGGGAGCATCAAGATTTACCTGCGGGGCCAGGCGGGCGGGCAGCCGCCGACGCTGGACTCGACGACCACGAATGCCGACGGGGCATACTCGTTTGCGGGGTTGAGCAGCGGCGACTATGACCTGTCGTGCGCGGTCCCGGACGGGTATGTGCAGCGGGGGCCGGTGTCGGTCGACTACCGTTTCGCCCATGGCGGAAGCGGGACCATGGGCGGGATGGATTTCACGTTCCGGGCGGAGGCGGGCTGCGACACGGTTCCGACGTACTGCCCGGCCGGGGTGGCGGACAATTTCGATCCGGCCAACGGCTCGGAACCGTCCTCGCCCAGCGCCGACCTGGCCGCGCAGATGGCGACGTGCGGGTCGTCCCTCCCGTTTTTCGATCAGCCGGCCTCGGGGGCGTGTTTCGGGCACACCTTCAGCGGCTGCTGGGATCCGTGCGACATCGTACGCGGCGAGCTGCGCCTGGGCCTGCGGGCCTCGGCGGCCGGCAGCCAGGATGACGAACTCCTCCTGGGGGACTGGCCCTCGCCCGGACGCATCTGGGGCGCCTCGCTGAGCCACCTGCTGGAGATCAAGACGGGCGGGGCCGATCCGAGCTGGGATCCGGGCGACACGATGACGCTCGTGCTCGATCTCGGGCGGCTCCCGCTGGCCGACCGCGGCCTGACCAACGTGCTCGCCGCCGTGCAGGATGGCGACCTGGATGTCTTCATCGGCAGCGAGACGGAGATCGATTACCTCACGGGAAAGATGGACGGCGGCTGACCCTTGCCGGAAGCTGAACTTCACGGTGTGAAGTATGACGACAAGAACTGCAACGGCACTTTCGACGCAGGGGACGTTCCCCTTCCCAATTGGATTATCGAGCTCAACACGATCTGGTGGGGTTACCAGTACGACACCACCGATGCGCTCGGGCAGTACGCTTTCTACAATCTGAACGCCGGCTACCACGTGCTCAACGAGATTCAGCAGCCGGGGTGGGTGCAGACGGCGCCGTCGAGCGTCAACTACCAGTTGTTTATCCCGAGTTTCAACGCGGTCATCAACAACCTGGACTTCGGCAACCTCGACCCGCAGTTGTGCGACACGACGATGGCCGATACCTGCATGGCCGGGGCGAAGGATGATTTCCTGGGGGGGACCCCGAGATTCCCACGCCGGCGCCCTACCTCCAGTCGATCCTGCTGGAGATGTGCGCGGGGTCGCCGGTGCTGAATTTCGACGAGTTTGCGCGCGACCGCTGTTTCGGCCACACCTTCAGCAACTGTTTCGACACGGCCTGCTGTGTGGTCGGGGCGCAGTTGTGTTTCAAGGTGCGCGCCACCGACCCGGGGGCGACCGATGACTTCATCCGGCTCGGCGAGGGAGCCAATTCCAACTTCCTCTACCAGATCAGCCTGAGCCAACTGCTGGCGATTCACACGGCCGGGGCCGACACGGTCTGGAATTTCGGCGACACCATGACGGTCTGCCTCGATCTCGGCAACCTGCCCTACGCCGGGCCTTACAACGTCTCGAGCATGATCGCGGCGCTCCAGGACGGCACGCTCGACTTCATGATGATCGACGACACGCAGATCGACTACCTGGAGCTGATTGTGCAGCGGTGCTGCCCGTCGCAGCAGTACTGCAGCATCAGCGGCGCCAAGTTCAACGATCTCGATCACGACGGCAAGCAGGATCCGGGCGAACCGGGGCTGCCGGGCTGGACGATCAACCTGTTCTACCAGGGCGGGCCGCTCTACGCGTCCGCCGTCACCGACGCCAACGGCAACTACACCTTCGCCAACATCCCCTGCTCGACCTACACGGTCAGCGAGGTGAACCAGCCGGGATGGGTGCAGACGACACTGCCGACCGCCTACACGGTGACGACGGCGCCGGGCCTGCCGGCGGTGAATATCAGTTTCGGCAACTGGATGTGCGGGGGCGGCAACAGCGGCGTTCCCGACACGTGCTGCGTGAAGCCGCCGGCGAAGATGCTGGCCTGGTACCCGCTCGATGAGGCGGCGCCGGCGACCGCGCTCGACCTGGCCGGCCACGACAACAACGGCACGCAGCTCGGGAGTTTCGGTTTCGCGCCGGGCATGGTCGGCGGGGCGTATGAGTTCGGGCCGAATGTCCCCAATCTCGACATCGTGCGGGTCTACAATGATCCGTTCGTAACGATCGGGCCGGGTGATTTCAGCGCCGATGCCTGGATCCACCCGCGGAGCTTCGGCGCCAACTGCGCGGTGTTCAATCAGAATGTCGGCAACCAACCCTGCGTCGACCCCATCTTTGACAACCGCCAGTGGTTCTTCGGCGGCTCGGGTCTCGACGGCGTCTGCTTCTTTGTCGAGGACGATGGCCAAGGGACGGGGACGGCTTTCCTCGGCCTCATCATGAGCAGTTTTCCGGCGCCGCAGACGGTGTTCTACAGCCCGCCCGGAACCGTGCAGCTCAACCAGTGGCAGCACGTGGCGGTGACGGTGTCGCGGACAACCGGCGGCGGGACGCTCTACCTCAACGGCGCGCCGGTGGCGACCTTCACGCCGCTCACCGGGCCGCTCTACAGCACCAACAGCGGGCCGATCCTGGATATCGGGCACGGCACGTTCCTGAACACCGGCGGCTGCTATTTCACGAACCGGTACTTCGACGGTTTCCTCGATGAAATCGAGATTTTCAACCGGGCGCTCACTCCGGCCGAGGTCCAGGGTCTATATGAGGCGGGAGCCACGGGCAAATGCAAAGTGCGCTGCCGCGTGCCCACCGTGGTCTTCTGCAAGAACCAGACCACCCGGCCGCTGGCGTTCACGGTGTGCAACGACGGCGCCGCGAGCGCGGCTCTGAACTGGTCGCTGGCCGGGATGGCGTCGGGGTCGGGCTGCAATTTCAACGGCGCCGGCCTGGTGTTCACGCCCGCGAGCGGGCTCACCGCGCCGCTTGCCCCGGGCGCCTGCACGACGATCACGGTGACGGTGACCCGGCCGGCCGGATTCAACCCCGGCGCCGTGGCCTGCTACAGCCTGAGCGTGCTCAACCCGATGAACGGCTCGTCCTCGACCTGCGAAGGGCAGATCAAGGCCGGGTTCGGCAAATGGTGCGCCACCATCATCGGCCTCCCGATCGACCCGATCGGCATCGGCCTCGGCGGGGGAAGCGGCACTGCCCGCGTCATGGTGACCAACGACGATGACCCGACCGGATCGCTCTCCTACGGTCTCCAGGTGCTCGATCACGACGGCGCGCCGTCGCAGGCCGTCAGCCTCAACGGTCTGCAGCCGGGCGAACCGGTCCTGGGCAACCGGATGATTCCGCTCGGGACGACGCAGGAATTCGAGGTCCAGCTCACGGCCCTCCTTTGGCCGGGCCCGGGTCCCGAAAACCTCGTGCTGAGCATTGATGAGGACGGCGACGGAGTACTGGATCGGACAGCCGACGTCGGGGTGGAAGTGATCTCGTTCGCCGACTGCAACGGCAACGGCGCGGATGACGCTCAGGATATTCTGAGCGGTGTCTCCACCGACGCCAACGGCAACGGCGTTCCCGACGAGTGCGAGGCCGTGTGCACGGAGGCGTACTGCCGCTGCCCGGTGTGCGGCGACGTGAACGGCGACGGGCAGGTGAAGGTGTCCGACCTGACCCTGTTCGTGTCGTATCTGTTCCGCGGCGGATCCGCGCCGGTTCCGCTCGCGGTGGCCGACGTGAACGGTGACGGGCAGGTGAAGGTATCTGACCTGACCCTGTTCGTGTCCTACCTCTTCCGCGGCGGTCCGCCGCCGACCTGCGGTTTCTGATCCCCCGGTGGGATAGAATTGACGCCTTGGGGCAAAAAGCCGCGTCCGGTGATCCGGGCGCGGCTTTGCCTTGGTCGACGCCGGGCGCGGCAGCCGGGGCGCGCCTGGCGGCAGGGCTGCCGCGGCGCGCCGCCGCGGTATACGAAACCAAGGAGGGCGGTGAGATCGGCCACGTCGAGGCCGCCGGAAGCATCGATGTCGGCCTCGGCCGCGCACGCCGGCGGCCGGCCGCCGGCGAACATGTACGCGATGAATTGGGCGAGGTCGTTGACGGTGATGCACTCCGGCAAACACCGACCGTCGATATCGCCGCGCCGCTCGTCGCCCCCGCAGCATCCGGCCGTCGGCACCGAGTACGGCCACCGGTCGCCGCCGTCCTCGTAGACGCCGGGGGCGGTCCGGTGTTTCCACGTCAGCATCGCCGTCGGACCGTCGAGCTCCACCAGCACGTAGCCATACTCCTTCTCGTGGTGCACGAGCATCGGAGTCCAGATCCCGTTGGCGCCGTCGTACGCCCCGCCGGCGTAGAGCGGCGCTCCGGCGGTGCCGACTACATACTGGTGAAGGTCGTCGGCGGAATCGGAGTCGCTGTCGGCCAGACGGGCGTGATCGTAGAAGTGGTCGTGGCCGCAGAAATAGACGCGCGCCCCGGCGGCCGCCAGGCTGTTCCAGAACGTATCGCGCTCGCCTGGGTAGTCATCCAGGCAATCGTCGTGATCAACCTTGAAGGCAGGCATGTGACCGAACACGAAGATGTGCTCCGCCGCGGTTGTGTCCAACTGCGCCTGCAGCCAGGGCAGGTTGATCCGGTTCCGAATGAGCACCTGGTCCAGGCCGATGACCAGGGCATTGCGTTGGGTGAAGGCGAAGGTGAGATTCACCTCGTTCTCCGGTCCGTTGGCGGGCAGCGCATAGGGACCGGGGAACACAGTGTGCGAGGGAGCAAGGCTGGCCCGTCGTGGTTTCCCCGGCACGGGAACACCCCGATGCCGGCATCGTAGAGAGGCTGGGTCAGAGCGCGCCAGAGGAGGGCGAAGGCTCCGAGCGCAACGGTTCTGCTGACGAATGACATCTTGCTGCTCCTGCCGAAAGAGGGCTGTCTGTTGGGATCTCCGCCGCCATGTGCCGGATTTGCTGCGGGGAGTCAACAACCCTCTCGCCCGCCCGTTTAGGCTCTTGCGCCGCCTGCAACGGTGTGTTACCATGGCACTTGCCACACTGTCGATGGGAACGGAGAAGAATCGTATGGCCGAGAAATACATCTTCCACATGTACGGCGTCAACAAGTTCTACGGGCAGAAGCAGGTGCTCCGCGACATCAACCTCAGCTTCTACCCGGGGGCCAAGATCGGGATCGTCGGCGAGAACGGCGCCGGAAAAACCACCGTACTGAACATCATGGCCGGCCGCGACACCGAGTTCATCGGGCACGCTTTTATCACACCCGGCTACCGGGCCGGGATGGTCGAGCAGGAGCCGCAGCTCGATCCCCAACTGACTGTCCGCCAGACCATCGAGTCGGCCTTCGGGGAGACCAAGGCTCTCCTGGACGAGTACAACCGGCTGGCCGACAGCATGGCGGCGCCGGCCGACGACGCGGCGATGCAGAAGGCGATGGACCGGATGGGCGTGCTGCAGGACAAAATCGAGGCCGTCGACGCCTGGAATCTCGACCAGCGGCTCAAGGTGGCGGCCGATGCGCTGTGTCTGCCCGAGGACGACCGGATTGTCGGCACGCTGTCGGGCGGCGAACGGCGGCGGGTGGCGCTGTGCAAGGTGCTCCTGGAAAAACCCGACCTGCTGCTGCTCGACGAGCCGACCAACCACCTCGACGCCGAGACGATCAACTGGCTGGAGGAGCAACTGCGGGAATACCCGGGAACCGTGATCATCGTGACGCACGACCGGTACTTTCTCGACAACGTGACCCGGTGGATTCTCGAGTTGGACGGCGGGCACGGGATCCCGTGGGAGGGGAACTACAGTTCCTGGCTGGAGCAGAAACTTGCGGCGCTGGCCGAATCGGAGAAGAAGAATTCGCCGCGGGCCCGGGCGCTGGAGCGGGAGTTGTCGTGGATTCGGATGAGCCGGGGGGACCGCACCGAGCTGACCCGCGCGCGCATGCGCGAGTATGAGCAACTGGTGGCGCGCGAAACGGCGGCCGCCAAAGGGGCCGAGGCGGTCATCCGCATCGCCCCCGGCCCCGAACTGGGAAGCCAGGTGATCGAGTTCCGCGAGGTCGGCATGGGATACGACAGCCGGCGCCTTTTTGAGAACCTCTCGTTCGCCGTCCCCCGCAGCGCCGTGGTCGGGCTGGTCGGACCGAACGGCGCCGGCAAAACGACGCTGCTGAAGATGGTCACCGGTGACGTGGCGCCGTCGGAAGGACAGGTGGTGATCGGCTCGACGGTCCGGTTGGCGTATGTCGATCAGGAGCGTGAGGCGCTCGCGGGCGGCCGGAGCCTGATCGAGGAAATCGGCGGCGGGGCCGAGGAGATCATGATCGGCAAGCGGGCGGTGCCGATTCGGCAGTACCTCGCCCAGTTCGGATTCAAGGGCGCCGCCCAGCAGAAGATGGCGAGCGAGCTGTCCGGCGGCGAGCGCAACCGTTGCCTCCTGGCGAAAGTGCTCAAATCCGGCGGCAACGTCCTGCTGTTGGACGAGCCGACCAACGATCTGGACGTCAACACCCTTCGCATGCTCGAGGAGGCGATCCTCGATTTCTCCGGCTGCGTGCTCGTCATCAGCCACGACCGGTTCTTCCTCGACCGCATCGGCACCCACCTCCTCGTGTTCGAGGGCGAAGGGAAGGTGCGCTGGTTCGAGGGGACTTTCTCCGAGTACGAGGAGTGGCGAATCCGGGAGATGGGCGACCGCCTGTTCGAGAACCGGCGGAACCGGTACCGGACAATCGTGCGGGCCTGAGTGCGG
The DNA here is from genome assembly GCA_017999435.1 of Candidatus Zixiibacteriota bacterium. Classification (NCBI taxonomy): domain Bacteria; kingdom Pseudomonadati; phylum Candidatus Zixiibacteriota; species Candidatus Zixiibacteriota bacterium. The sequence goes on along the minus strand of JAGNLV010000002.1, from coordinate 192,821 downwards.
GCCGCGGTGCGGGCGGCGTTTTAACCTTGCGCCCGGCATGAGAATTCCCCACCCTGCCGGAGTATAAGGAATCGGAAAAAGAGTATGCCGCAGATTCGCGCCACCCGACTGGAGAAGGGAGAAGGCCGGGCCGAGACCTGGCTGAGCCGGTATCTCCCGTACGGCACCCGCCGGCGGAAGATCGCTCTCTGGGCGGGTCTCCCGCTGGCCATCCTCCTGGTGCTCTATTTCATCATGGACAATATCGTGATGATGCAGGTGACCCGCCACGGCGAGGAATTCACGCTGCCCAATTTCGAGGGGCAGACCATGATCGAGGCCTCGGTCACGCTGGACAACCTCGGTCTCAGCGGCGAGGTGGCCTCCTACGAGTTTGCGCCGGGGACCCCCAAGGGGGTGATCATCAACCAGTTCCCGCGGGCCGCGACCAAGGTCAAGGACGGCCGGCGGATCAAGTTTGTCGTCTCGGCCGGCCAGAAGATGATCACCATCCCGTCGCTCGCGGGCGAGTCGGTGCGGCAGGCGATGCTGGATCTGGAGACGGCGGGGCTGAAGCTGGGCGAAATCGCCTGGGCCTTCTCCGACACCCTGCCGGAGCGCGTCGTCGTGTTTTCGTACCCGGCGGCCGGGACCGAAATCCCGCTCGGCGCGCCCGTGAACCTGATGGTCAACCGGGGGCGGGCCTCCAGTTTCACCTATGTGCCGCACGTGGTCGGGCTGACGCTCGCCGAGGCACAGAAGCGGATCGAGGACAAGAACCTCCGGGTCGGGGTGGTCACGTACAAGAAGGACGACGCCTATCTTCCGGAGACCGTGCTGGAGCAATCGGACCCGCCGGGGGCGGAACTGGACATTCACACCGAGATCGATTTGGTGGTGAGCAAGACGGACTGAGGGGCGGGGACCCGCCGCCATCTCGACCGCAGATCTCACGATTCTCACGGCACCCGCGATGCCCGATAGGCTTCTCATCTCCTCCGCCCCGGTGTCGCTGACTCGCCCGATGCAGGCGATGGTCGCGAAACTGTATTCCCCCGCGTTGCTCCCCGCGGTCGCGCTCGAACGAATCACCTATCTCTCCGACAGTCTGAAAGTCAGCGGCTACCTCGCGCGGCCGGCGGCGGAGGGGCGGTACCCGGTCGTGATCTGGAACCGCGGCGGCTACCGGGAGCACGGGGCGCTCGATGATTTTCGCGCCATGCTCATCCTCGGCTCGACCGCCCAGTGGGGGTATGTCGTGCTGGCGACGCAGTACCGGGGGAACGCCGGTTCGGAGGGGACCGAGAGCTGGGGGGATAAGGATGTCGACGACGCGCTCAATCTGATTCCGCTGGCCGAGACGCTCCCCTTCTGCGACCCGCGCCGGATCGCTATCGAAGGTGCGAGCCGCGGCGGGATGACGACCTATCGGGCGCTCGCGCGCGAATCCCGCTTTCGCTGCGCGATCGTGCACGCCGGACTGGCGGATCTCTTTGCGCTGGCCGAACTCCGGGGGCAGATGCGCTCGTGGCTGGACGAGCTGTTCGGTGACCTCTCCCCGGCCGAGAAAGAGCGCGAACTGGGGCGGCGGTCGGCGGTGTATTTTGCGGACCGGTTTCCCGACCACGTGCCGCTGCTCATGCTTCACGGCAGCGCGGACACGCGCGTGCCGCTGTCGCAGTCGGAGGCGCTGGCCGCCGAACTGGCGCGGTTCGGCAAGCCGCACCGGCTGGTGGTGATCCCCGGCGGAGGGCATGTGGCGCTCAAGGACGGCTCCTATCGGGAGGTGGATCGCCATCGGAAAGCGTGGTTGGCGCAGCACCTGGTCGGGTAGGGATCGGGCGACGGGGCCCCGGCCCGCCGCCGTAAACTTACGGAACCTAAATCCTCTTGGTGCAGCGATAGTTACGGGTGCAGCAGGAGAGCCTCCCCGAAGCCGCCATTCGTATAAACTTCTTGCGGTACAAACGGTTTTGGTTATATTGTTGAGCTTTGCGCCGACCGGCGGTTGAATGTGGACCAGTCGGTCGGACCGAAGTGGTGTGTCTTTTTCCGCCCGGCCGCGGCGTTGTTGTCGACGGTTGGAGGAAGACGGCATGGAGACTCTGGTGCAGCTCGCGTGCGGAGCGGGCGTTTTGATGTTTCGGTAGTATGTTTAGCGCGTTAAGCGACAAGCTCGAAGACGTCTTCAAGAAACTTCGCGGCGCCGGCCGGTTGTCGGAGAAGAACATTCGCGACGCCATGCGCGAGGTGCGCCAGGCGCTGCTCGAGGCGGACGTCAACTACAAGGTCGCCAAGCGCTTTGTCGCCGCCGTCGAGGCCAAGGCGGTCGGCGAGGAAGTTCTCCGGTCGATCGAACCGGGCCAGCAGGTGATCAAGATCGTCCACGACGAGCTGGTCCTCCTGCTCGGCGGCAAGGCGGAACCGCTCGCGCCGCTCGACCGCGCGCCCACGATCTTCATGGTGTGCGGGCTCCAGGGCTCGGGAAAGACGACGCTCTGCGGGAAGATCGCTCTCTGGGCGAAGCGGAAGAACAAGAAGCCGCTCGTGGTGGCGGCCGACATCTACCGCCCGGCCGCGGTCAAGCAGCTGCGCGTGCTGGCCGAGTCGATTCAGGTGCCGCACTTTTCGCTCGATGGCGCGGCGCCGCCGGAAATCTGCCGCGAGGCGCTCCGCCATGCCGAGCGCAGTTTTATCGACCTCGTCATCCTCGACACCGCCGGCCGTCTGCACGTCGACGAGGAGATGATGGTCGAGCTGCAGCAGATCAAGGAGCAGGTGCGCCCGCACGAGATTCTCCTTGTGGCCGACGCGATGACGGGGCAGGACGCGGTCAATGTCGCCCGCGAGTTCCACGACCGGCTGGCGATCACCGGGGTGGTGCTGTCGAAGCTCGACGGCGATGCGCGGGGCGGGGCGGCCCTGTCGATCCGCGAGGTGACCGGCACGCCCATCAAGCTCGCCTCGGTCGGCGAAAAACTCGGCGACCTCGAGCCCTTCCATCCCGACCGGCTCGCCTCCCGCATCCTCGGCATGGGCGACATCGTCACCCTCGTCGAACGGGCGCAGGAGCACATCGACCAGGCGCAGGCCGAGAAGATGCAGCAGAAGCTGCTCCGGGCCAAATTCGATTTCGAGGATTTCCTCGAGCAGATGGAGCAGATCAAGAAGATGGGGCCGCTCGACTCGCTCCTGCAGATGATCCCCGGGGTGGGAAAAGCGCTCAAGGGGGTGTCGGTTGAGCCGAAGGAGATGGAGCGGATGGCGGCGATCATCAAGTCGATGACGATCGAGGAGCGGCGCAACCCGGGGATGATCGACGGGTCGCGCAAGAAGCGGATCGCCGCCGGCTCGGGGAATTCGGTGCAGACGATCAACCAGCTGCTCAAGCAGTTTACGGCGATGCAGAAGATGTTTCACAATATGAATAAAGGAAATCTGAAAGGGATCCCGAAGGGGATGCTTCCTTTCGGATAAGGCCGTGAGAAGGAGGAAGGATTTTTGGCCGTTCACATTAGACTGCTTCGGATGGGCAAGAAGAAACAGCCCTTCTATCGGATCGTCGCGGCGGATTCCCGCCGGGCGCGCGGCGGGCGCTTTCTGGAAGTGCTCGGCACCTACAACCCGATCAAGAAGCCGGCCGCGGTGAGTCTGCTCGAGGACCGGGTCACCAAGTGGCTGGACGACGGCGCCGTTCCCTCGGATACGGTGCGCTCGTTGTTGACCCAGACGGGGATGATGGAGAAGTACGCCAGGGCGAAAGCCGGCCAGGACGTCAGCGCGATCCAGATCCGCCCGACCATCACCGAGCGCCGCAAGCGCACTCGGCGGATGAAGAAGGCGACCGTCGCGGCGGCGGCCGACGCGCCCAAAGCCGAGGCCGCTCCGCCCGCGGGAGAGAAAACCGAATAGCGCGACCGTCCGGCGCGGACCAGCCAACGGAACTTAGCCTGAACCGCTTACGCGAACTGCGATTTCGGAGACGGAAAAAGGAAGGACCCAGCCATGAAGGAATTCGTCGAGTACATCGTCAAGTCGGTGGTGGACAATCCGGATGACGTGGAAGTCAGCGAGGTCCAGGGAAGCCGCACCACGGTCTACGAACTTCGGGTGGCCCAGGCGGATCTGGGGAAAGTGATCGGCAAGGCCGGGCAGACGGCCAAGGCGATTCGCACGCTCCTGGCGGCCGCCGCCGCGCGGCGGGGCAAACGGGCGGTGCTGGAAATCCTCGAGTAGCCGGAGTCCGCAGTGGAGTACGTGCGCGTTGGCTGGCTGGGCCGCACCCGCGGCGTCGGCGGCGATGTCTGGGTGACCCCCGACACCGATTTTCCCGAGCGGTTTCTCGGCCTGAAAGAGATTTTCGTCCGGAACCGCGACCAGTGGGAACGCCTCGCCATCGCCCACGCCCTCCTCATCGGCGGCCGGCCCGTCCTCCGCTTCGCGGGGATCTCCTCGCCCGAGGAGGCGCGCCGGCTGACCAACCGGGAACTGGCGGTCGCCCGCGACCGGGTGTGCGAGCTGCCGGCGGGCAGCCACTACATCTTCGAGTTGGTCGGCTGCGCGGTGTACGACGAGGCCGCGGTGCTCATCGGCGAGCTGGTGGACGTGGAGTCGTACCCGGCCAACGACGTGTACGTGATCCGGACTCCGGAGGGCGGCCGCAAATGCCTGCCGGCGGCGCGGCCGTTCGTAAAGGATATTGACACGGCCGGCAAGCGGATCGTGATCGACCCCGCCGGCCTGTTCGACGCGGCCGGCGCGGCGCCGCGCGACACCGGCAATGAAATTTGAACTGATCACGCTCTTCCCGGACTACTTCCGCCTGGCCCTCGGGCAGTCGCTTCTGGGAAAAGCGCGCGAGCGGCGGCTCTTTGACATCGAGGTGATCAACCTGCGCGACTTCGCCACCGACCGGCACCGCACTGTCGACGACACCCCCTTCGGCGGGGGCGGCGGCATGCTCCTGAAAGTCGAGCCGCTCGACCGGTGCCTGGCCTCGCTCGGTTACCGCCGGCGCGGGCAGGACGGTCCGCCCCATGAGCGGGAGCGGATCATCCTGACCTCGGCGGCGGGTGCGACCTTTCGCCAGGACGCGGCCGTGCGCTACTCGCTGTGCGAGCGGGTCACGATCATCTGCGGGCACTACCTCGGCGTGGACGAGCGGATCCTGCAGTTGTACGAAGTGGACGAGGTGTCGATCGGCGACTATGTGCTGACCGGCGGCGAACCGGCCGCGGCGGTGCTGGTCGATGCGGTCGCCCGGCTGATCCCGAAAGTGCTGGGGAACTTCGAGTCGGCGCTCGAAGACTCCTACATGAACCAGTTGCTCGGCACCCCGAGCTACACCCGGCCCGCCGTGTACGAAGGCCTGGCCGTGCCGGAGCCGCTGTTGTCGGGCAACCACGCCGAGATCCGGGACTACCGCCGCCGCCGCGCGCTTGAGCGGGCGCTCGAACGCCGGCCCGACCTGCTGGCGGCGGCCGAACTGACCGATGAGGAGCGCGCCTGGATCGCCCGGCGGCGGAGAGAACAGGGCGCGCCGCCGGCCGACAGCGCCGGCGCCGCCGATGAAAACGAGATGTAGCGATTACATATTGAACCTGAAAGGGATACTACGATGAAACGCATTGCCCAACTCGAAAAAAGCATGAAGCGGGAGGATGTCCCCGCGTTCGGCTCGGGCGATACGCTGCGGGTCCACGTGAAAATCAAAGAAGGGGACAAGGAGCGTATACAGGTGTTCCAGGGAACGGTGATCGGCCGCCGCGGCGGCGGCGTCGGCGAAACGTTCACCGTCCGCAAAATCTCCGGCGGCGTCGGCGTCGAACGCGTCTTTCCCCTCCACTCGCCCAACGTGGCCAGAATCGAGAAAGTGCGCAGCGGCAAGGTCCGCCGCGCCAAGCTCTACTACCTGCGCGAGCTCACCGGGAAGTCGGCCCGTATCCGCGAGCAACTCACGGAGTCGTCCGACGACCTGACGGCGGACGCAGCCGAGCGGGACGCCGCCGGCGAACCGACCGGGCCCAAGACGCCCTCCGGTTCGGCGGCCGAGAGCACGGACGAGCCGACGGCGTAAGGCCGCAGCCCGTGTGACGCGGCAGGCGCCCGGCCTCTGGGCGCTTCCCGCCGACCTTTGCCGTTCCCGGCCATGGCCAGCGAGGTCATCAAAGTCTGCCCCTGCTGCGGTGAGCCCTTCACCCTCCAGGACATCGTCTTCCGCCGCGACATCCTGCCGATCGGGATGTTGCTGGAGGACGACGATCTCCGGCACAACTTCTACTATTTCAACCACCTCGCGCCATCCTGCGGAACCACTTTCACCATCCCCGTCGAACTCCTGCGGGCGCAGATCGTCGGGGAGATTCCGTCGGAGCGGCTGAGCGGGACAGCCCGGTGCGGCCGGCACTGTTTGGATCTGGCCGACACCGGTCCGTGCGACCGGGAATGCGCCTACGCACCCTACCGGCGGCTGCTGCAGTATCTGAAAGACGTGCGGCGGGCCGACCGCGCGTCCACACCGCGAATTTAGACGGCCCTCGCCGAGCTGTGCCGCGGGGTCATTGCCGCCGCGGCAATCTCCCGATCACGCCTCCACGACAGTGAACGTGGTGTTGCCGTAGGCGCGGCGCTGCTGAATCGAAAAATCAAGAAAGTCGATGCGGCCGGTCTCGGAACTGTCGTGCTGGCAGATGAGGAGGCCGCCGGGGGCGGAGAGCGGGTGTTCGCGGAGCGCGGCCAGCGTGCGGTCGATCATCCCCCGGTACTGCGGGGGCGCGAGCATGATTACGGGCCAGCGGCGGGAGTCGTCGGACAGGTGCGCGATTGTCCGGAAGACGTCGTCGCGCAGGCAGCGGAGGCGGTCGGCGACGCCGAGCGCAGCCGCCTGGCGGTTGATGGCATCGGCTAGCAGCCGCTCCTGCTCCACCCCCAGGGCGAACGCCGCGCCCCGCGAAACCGCCTCGAACAGGTACGAGCCGGTGCCGCTGAACAAATCGAGGTAGGCGGCGCCCTCGAGGTGGGGGGTGAGGAAGTCGAAGATCGCCTTGCGCACGCGGGAGAGGGGCGGGCGGGTCGAGCCGAGATCCGGGGCCGTGATGCGCCGCCCCTTGAGATCGCCCGCCACGATAGTGAATTCGAACTGCCGCTGCTTCCGTCGCCTCATGCTTTCCACTCGCTTCCCCGCCCGCAATATACCCCCCGGCGGCCGCTAAACACACGGCTTTTCCGCGCCGATAGAATGGGGGAGAGCCGGATTTTTGTTGCCGGGACGGTCCCGGCGCGGCCTAGTTGCGATATGGCGGACCTCATGACGACCCACATGCGAAAAACGGCTTCCCTGCCGATCGACGACGTCGCGGGGATGCTGGCGAACCTCGGATTCCGCACCATGTGCGGCGTCGACGAGGCCGGGCGGGGACCGCTCGCCGGACCGGTGGTGGCGGCCGCCGTCATTGTGCCGCACGGGTTCGCTCTCGACGGACTCACTGATTCCAAGCTCATGACGCCCGCGCAGCGCGACGAGGTGTTCGCCCGGATCGCCGAAGCGGGCTTTCCCTGCGCGGTCGGCATCATCGACCACGAGACCATCGACCGGGTCAACATTCTGAAAGCCTCGCTTCTGGCGATGCGCCGGGCGGTGATGGAACTGCCCGCCCCTCCCGAGTGCGTGATTGTCGACGGCAACCACACGATTCCTAACCTGGCCTTCCCCCAGTACGCGCTCGTCCACGGCGACCGGCTCTGCCCGGCGGTCTCGGCGGCCTCGGTGATCGCGAAAGTGACCCGCGACCGGATCATGGATCGCATGGAACGCCTCTACCCGCAGTTCCGGTTCTCCCAGCACAAGGGGTACTGCACGCCCGCCCACCTCGAGGAACTCCGCGCCCACGGGCCGTGCGAGATTCACCGCAAGTCTTTCGGCCCCGTCGCCGAACTGCTCCAGTATGCCCTCGTCTAAGCGCCCCCGCGGCAAGGGGACCGGCCGGGTGGCCGCCGGCCGCCGCTACGAACGGCTGGCCGCCGATTTCTTCCGCGCCAACGGTTTCGAAGTGAGAGCGCAAAACTTCCGCGCCGGAGCGCGCGAGATCGATCTCATCGTGCAACGCGACCGCCTCGTCGTGTTCGTCGAGGTGAAAGCCGCGCGCGACGAGAGCTTCGGGCACCCGGCCGAACGGGTCGACGGACGCAAGCGGGAACACCTCGTGGCCGCCGCCCGGCGCTACATGGGCGAAAACGACCTGAGCGGCTGCGATCTGCGCTTCGACTGCATTACCTTTGTCGGGGGACAAATCGAGCACTATCCCAACGCGTTCCTGGTCGAGGAGTAGGCGCCGGCCGCTACTCGCGGCGCACCCGCACCCCGGGGGGCGGCGCCGAACCGGCCGAGGTTTCCGCGGGCGCCGTCCGGATCCGCACCAGCGAATCCACGAACCGGCTGACCTGGCGGAAGTAGTCCCCGGAGGCCGACGGATCGGCGCGCAGGCGGTCGACCCGGACGCGGAGCGAGTCGGCGGTGAGGTTCTCGGCGGCCAGCAGAGAGTCGCGCCAGGCCAGGAAGACGGCCGGGCGGTCGCGGTACTCGGCTGTGCCGACCCAGATCCGGGCGGTCAGCAGGGCGAGGTGTGCGCGCTCCGCCTGTGCGGCCGCGCGGCGGTGCTGCCGGACGTATGCGTACCCGCCGACTGCAAGGAGGACGAGCGCGAGGGCCAAAAGCCGCCTGAACCAGACCACGATGCCACCAACTTTCGGTTGACGCGACGCGTAAAACTCTGTAAACTACCGGGCTTTTCACCCGAGGTCAAGGCTGAACAATGGAACTGACTTACCCCATCCGGCGCCGCAAGAGCAAGGCGGTCAAGATCGGCAGCGTGATCATCGGGGGCGGGTTCCCCGTCGCGATCCAGTCGATGACCACGGCCGATACACGCAACGTCGAGGCCACGGTCGCGCAGACGCTTGACCTGTTCGCGGCCGGCTGCGACATCGTCCGCCTCTCCGTGCTCAACCATGAGGCCGCCGACTGCCTGCCCGAGATCCGCCGCCGCGTGCCCGACCGCCCCCTCGTCGCCGACATCCACTTCCAGTACAAACTGGCGCTCAAAGCGATCGCGGCCGGGTTCGATAAGATCCGCATCAACCCGGGCAACATCGGGGCGGAGTGGAAAGTCCGCGAGGTGACCCGGGCGGCCCGCGACGCCGGCGTGCCGATCCGCATCGGGGTCAATTCCGGATCGCTGCCCAAGGATCTGCTCGAGACCTACGGCCACGACGATCCCCGCGCCTTCACCGAGGCGGCCCTGCGGGAAATCGCGGTGCTCCAGGACATGGGGTGCGCCGACATCGTGATTTCGGTCAAATCGACCAACGCCGAAACGGCCTTCTGGGCCTACCACATGCTCGCGGCCCAGACCGAGTACCCGCTCCACGTCGGGATCACTGAGGCGGGGACGCTCGAGACCGGGAGCCTCAAGTCGGCGGTCGGAATCGGGGCGATCCTCATGACCGGGATCGGCGACACGATCCGGGTGTCGCTCTCGGCCGATCCCATCCACGAACCGCGGGTGGCCCGGCAGATTCTCACCGCCTGCAACCTGAAAAACGAGGGGGTGCAGGTGATCGCCTGCCCGACCTGCGGCCGCTGCCAGATCGACATGATCCCCCTGGCGGAGTCGGTCGAACGGAAGACGCGCCACATCAAAACGCCGCTCAAAGTGGCGGTCATGGGCTGCGCCGTGAACGGGCCGGGGGAAGCCGCGGCCGCCGATGTCGGAATCGCGGGCGGCGACGGGATGGGGATGATCATCCGCAAAGGGCAAATCATCAAGCGCTTCCCCGAGGCCGAACTGGAGCAGCGGCTCCTGGACGAGATCGAAGAGCTGACCGGAGAAAAGATCCCGCGCTAGGCGGCGCCCCCGCTCCGGACGCCGCCTCAGTCCTCGTACATGTCGAAGAAAACCCTCAGGACCTCCTGCCAGCGTCGCAGACGGTCCCGGAACTCCGCGAATTCGGAATCCGACGCCAGCCAGGCCTTCTTCACATCGTAGCCTTCGGCTCTCCCTTCCAGCTCCAGCAGGACGTTCACCAACTGGCTGTCGGGACCGAGCCGGTACCGGCCCCCGAGCATGACTTCCTTCCAGAGATTGAGGTCGAGGGGTTTGGAGTAATTTCCTTTGCCGATGGGGAGGGCGAATTCGGCGGTCTGGGCCAGGTCGAGGTAGGCCGGCAGGGCGGCGGGGTCGAGCAGCAGCCCGGATGCCCTGAACCCATAGGAGCCCATGCCATCCTGCACGTATTGAGGGGGCCAGACAAATCGCAGGAAGATGCGATAGGGAAGCGCCGGACAGCTGTAGGGCGTCTCCCCGCAATAGGCATCGAGGAAGTTCTTGATGTGAGAGTCACGCAGCGCCGGGACCGCGGGAATCAAGGCGGAGTCCGAGGGCAGCCGGCTCAGGATCAACCGCAGTGCATCTTTGACGCCGGGTACGATTTCGACATCTTCCGTCTGCCATCGTGATTCACCGGTCCACACGGGTTGCTGACGGGGAGGCGCGAGGGCCAGCTCGATCGTGTGTACGAAGCCGGTCGTGGTTTCAATCGCGACGGCGGCGCTGGAGCTGGTGCGCGTCAACCTCTGCACCACGGCGGAGGCGACCGCGACGCCCAGGCCGACATCGCTCACTGAAGCAGAACGGAAGCGCATGCCGACTGATGATGCCGTTTCCGCCGTCACGGATGCGGAAGCTGCAGCCGCGAATTCCTCCACCCGCTCGGTCCGGTACCTGAGCGTGAGCATAAGATCCGGATTCGACTCCACGATCTGATACCCCCGCCTGGCGAGAAGTTCTCCTGCGATGGAGGCGAGTTGATCCTGGAGCAATTCCTCGTGGCCCGGCATCGGATCGGTGGTCCCCTCCACCCGGATCTGAATCGACTGCCCGATCGGGACCGCCTGCCCCTCGCCGAGCACCCGCGTCCACGGCCGCCATACCTCATAGCGCGGGACGGTGGCGCCGCAGCCGAGGATCACCAGCGGCAGCAGCCCGAAGACTACAAAGTGTCTCACCTGTTCTCCTCCCGGTGACCGTTGTGTTGGCGATCAGGGTTCGCACCCGACCCGCATGCGCCGACGGCTGCGATACCCCCGTGTTCTAATTGTGCCTTTCGCTCCCGTATTCTATGGCGGCCGCCGCGGCCCGTCAACTCTAGACGTTGCCCCCGGCTGTTCCGGCCGCCCCCCGCCGCGGGATTTGCCGGGACCGCGAAACTGCTTGCGTCGGGAACGGCCGCTGTGTTCAATGGGGGATCCGAAACCGACTGTCCGGCAGCTTGTTTCGAAACGGAGACCCGCCCCATGAATCGCATCTTGATCGCCCTGCTGTTGTGCCTCGCCGCCACGCCGCCCTCACCGACCGCGAACGTCAAACCGCGAGTCAGCCTCCAGCCTTCCCTCCGGTACGGGTTCGGGGAGACCGAGTACGTGCTCGACGCCCGATGGTACGACGACGAGGGGGTGCTCCAGCATCTGAAAAGCCAGCTTGAGTTCCCGCTGGACGGCCTCTATGCGGGGCTGGAGGGGAGGGTGCGCTGGAACCCGGCCTCGACCAAACCCTGGGACTCGAAACTGAGCGTGTCCACCAACCTCAGCGACCCGGCCGGCGACATGACCGACCGCGACTGGTCGACCTTCTGGGAGAGCGGGAGCGAGACGTTCTACCTCCCGTCGTTCACGGAGCTCTCCAGCACCGTGTCCAGCGCCGAGTCGCGGTCCTGGGTGGTTGCGGCCGAGGTGGGCAAGGTACTCGCGGCCGGGCCCAAGGGGAGCATCCGGCTGTTTGCGGGCTACCGCTACCAGCATATCGCGCAGAAGGCGATCGGGATCTCGGGGTGGCAGATGGTGAATGTCGGGGGGGAACTCGTCAAGGGCTACTTTGACGGCTCCCGCGACGGGACGACCTTTATCGATTACGAGGTCACATTCCACAGCCCGCAGGCGGGCCTCGGGCTTTCCCTCGCCGTCACCGACCGTGCGGCGGTGGCCGCCCGGGCGGCCTACGCGCCGGTGTTTGCCTCCGACCGCGACGACCACGTGGTGCGGAATTTTCTCTCGGAGGCCTCGATCAACGGCCACGGCGTCATCGGCGAAGCGGAGGTCGAGTGGGAGTTGGGCCGGGGGGATAGCTGGGGGTTGTTTCTCTCGGCCGGCGGCGAATTCCTCTATTTCTCCGCCTCCGGCACCGGCACGCAGTTTTACTACGGCGACGACCCCGGCACGCGCAACGAAGATGAGACCGGGCAATACGCGGCCGGCGTGCCGCACGAGATCCACACCACCCAGGGGCGCGTCGGGCTGGGCCTGGCGCTGCGCTTCTAGTCGGCCGGCTTGGCCGGCGTGACCATCACCGATTTCTCACGCTCCACCGTCACCAGCCCCGGCTTGGCCTTGCGGGGCTTGCGGACATAGCGGCGCTCGGTGTAGATCACCGGGACGAGCGTGTCGTTGCGGGCTTTCGAGAACCAGGCCGCGATCGCCGCCGCCTCGGCAATCTCCTGCTTCGACGGCACGAACGACTTGTTCGGGTGTTTGATCACCACGTGCGAGCCGGGACACTGCTGCGCGTGCAGCCAGATCTCGTGCGGCTTGGCGTACTCGAAGGTGGTGCGGTCGTTGTCGGAACCGTCCTTCCCCACCCAGATCGTCAGCCCCGTGGAGAGCGTGTAGGCGCGGAAGGGGAGGCGCGGCGCGGCATCCTCGCGGGTCCCCTCTTTCGGCAGAAGCGCCTCGAGGTCGGCGCGGTAGCGCTCGCGCGCGGATTCGAACTGCCGGCCGAGTTCCGCCTGCATCCGCCGGAGTTCCTCGAGTTCCTGGCGGCTGATGTCGAGCCGCCGCTGCAGCAGCTCCAGCCCCTCCCGCCCCTTGCGGTATCTTCGGAAATAGACCTCGGCGTTCTCGGCCGGCCCGAGCGCCGGATCGAGCGGGATCGTGAGCGGCGTATGCGGGTCGGCGTAGACGTCGTCAACCGTGATCGCCTCCATGCCCCGCGCGAGAGCGTCGAAATTAATCTGCAGGAGCTCCCCGAATTTCCGAAACTTCTCGAAATCGGCCGCCTCGGCCAGATCGGATTCGATGTTCCGGATGCGCCGCTCGAGCCGCGCGATCGCCCGCCCGACCGCCGCGAGCACGGTCTTCTCCTCATCCTCCTGCTCGACCGTCGTCTGGCGCCGGGAGGCCATCTGCATGACCGCCAGCGAGAGGGACTTGAATTTCTCCGGCGGTTCGGCGACCGAGGCCAGTTTGAAGGGGTAGGCCTCGAGGCGGCCGCCGACTGTGTAGAGGCAGCCGGTCTCAGGGGTGCGGAACCGCTCCGCCAGGTCGCGCACCGCTCCCGCGACCGCGGCCAGAGCCTCCGGCGAGCGGTCGCCGGGCTCAGTGCGGCTGCGGTGGACCGCCTCGACCGCGAGGGTCCGGTTGAATCCGGTGACGTGTCTCTGGAGCAGGGCGGCGGCGCTCATCCCGGGAGCTTCGTCCAAATGCGCGGCGAGCGCCTCGGCGGCGGCCGCAAACGGATCCAGTCCGGCGAACGGTTCGGGGGGGGCGTAGATCCCGCCGGGGGTGAACTCGCGCTTGCGCAGGGTGCCGCGGAGGCGGCCGTCGGCATCGAGCAGCCAGAGGTTGCCGTTGGCCCCCATGGCCTCGCACACGACGCGGGATTCGGTGTCCCCGGCGCGAAAGTGAAGCGCAAACAGGCGGTCCAGGCCGAACGGCTCGACGCCGGCGACCAGCGCCCCGTCGAGGTCGAAAATCGGCCACGGTTTCTCTTTCGTCTCGATCGTCACTTTCGAGGCCGGCACGACGAAGACCCCGGCCCCGTGCGGGTGGTACAGGAAGCCGAAGGCGACGCGCGTGTGGGGGCCCTTGACGAACAGGTACGCCGCGCGCTCCTTCTTGTAGAACTCGGTCGAGGCCACCCGACCGCCGACCATCTCGCGGCGGATCTCGTCGATCAGGCTCAGGATGTGAAGGGCGGTCTGCATGGCGGAATATAGGAATCGGGGCGGGGATCGCAAGCGTTCGGGAGCGGGCGCCCGGTCGCCGCGCCACTAGGCTTCCGGCGTACCGTCCGCCCGGCGGTCCCCGAATGCGTCGCGGAGGATCCGGGCGTGGTCGAACGCCAGCGGCCGGCCGAGGTAGGCGCGGGTGCGGACAGCGCGGGCGGCGTCATCCCCGCCGGCCAACACCCCGCCGATCGGCTCCGCATGGTACACGACCGAGACCGTGTGCCCGCGCGGGTCGCGCGCGGGGTCGGAGTAGACACCGACCAGCCGATCGAGGCGAATCTCCAGACCGGTTTCCTCTCTGGCCTCGCGGACGGCCGCCTCCTCGACCCGCTCGCCGTACTCGACGAAGCCGCCGGGGAGGGCGAGCCGTCCCTTGTACGGTTCATGGCCGCGCTCGATCAGGACAATGGAACCGTCGGGGAACTCGATGATCACGTCGACCGTCAAGGCGGGGGATCTCATGGCTGTTCTCCCATTTGTCGTCATTCCTTCCGCAATATGAGCGGCCCGGGCGGTTCGGCGCAAACCCTTTCGCCCGGGCGGAAACGGATCGCCGGCCAACGGGTATAAGGCGGTGAAGGGCCGGGAAATCCGGCCGGGTTTTTCGCCCGAAAAACCTGTCGTGTCCATCGTGCTTAGGGCGGAGCAGCTCCCTGCTCCGCTTTTTTGTGCGACACCCGCCCGCCGCGGCCGCCGCGCAGGCGGCCTCCGCGCCGTTGACAGGAAGCGCCTCGCGGTCGTATTCTCTCTTGTGCAGGAAATCCCAACCCGTGGCAAGGAGCGAGCGATGAAGTACGGTGCGCGCAATCAGATCCGGGCGAAAGTCACGTCCGTGAAGAAGGGGGACGTCATGTCGCTGGTCAAGTTCCAGATCACCCCTCCGGCCCAGGCGGCCTCGGTGCTGACCACCGAGTCCCTCAGCGACCTCAAGCTGAAGAAGGGGGATGAGGTCATCCTGGTCATCAAGGCGATTCACGTGCTGCCGGTGAAAGACGCCTGAGAACACCCGCTGGGGCGGCGCGATAACAAGGCGGGAGCCCGGGGCTCCCGCCTTGTTCATGGCCGCCGGTGCGGCCGGTTATCTGCGGGGGCCGATCATCTCCTCGGGGCGCACCACTTCGTCGAACTTCTCCGGCGTCAGAAGCCCGAGCGCCACCGCCGCTTCCTTGAGCGTCGTCCCCTCGGCGTGGGCCTTCTTGGCGATCTTGGCCGCGTTGTCGTACCCGACGTGCGGGTTGAGTGCGGTCACGAGCATGAGCGAGTTCCGCAGGTGGGCGGCGAGGCGGTCCTTGTCGGCCCGCAGGCCGACCGCGCAGTGCTCGTTGAACATCTCGCAGGCGTCGGCGAGCAGCCGGATCGACTGGAGGACATTGTAGATGATCACCGGTTTGAAGACGTTCAGTTCGAAATTGCCGGACATTCCGCCGATGTTGACTGTGACGTCGTTGCCCATCACCTGCGCGCACACCATGGTCATCGCTTCCGGCTGGGTCGGGTTGACCTTGCCGGGCATGATCGAGGACCCGGGTTCGTTTTCGGGGAGGATCAGTTCGCCGATGCCGCACCGGGGCCCGGAGCCGAGCCAGCGGATGTCGTTGGCGATTTTGAACAGGGAGGCCGCCAGCGTCTTGAGCGCGCCGTGGAACTCCACCAGCGCGTCGTGGCTCGCGAGCGCCTCGAATTTGTTCGGCGCCGACACAAAGGGCAGGCCGGTCAGGCGGGCGATCGTTTTCGCCGACCGTTCGGCGAATTCCGGATGGGTGTTCAGACCCGTGCCGACCGCCGTGCCGCCCAGGGCGAGCGGGTAGACCCGCACGAGGGCGCCGCGGACCCGGTCAAGGCCGAGGGCCAGCTGGGCGGTCCAGCCCGAAATCTCCTGGCCCAGCGTGAGCGGCGTGGCGTCCATCAAGTGCGTGCGCCCGATCTTGATGATGTCCCGGTACTCCTCGGACTTCTGCCGCAGCGTGTCGTGCAGTTGCGCCACCATCGGGATCAGCCGGCGGTGGGTCTCCTCGGCGGCGGCGATGTGCATGGCGGTCGGAAACGTGTCGTTGGAGGACTGGGCCTTGTTGACGTCGTCGTTCGGGTGAATCGGCTTCTTGCTGCCGAGAACACCGCCGGCCAGTTCGATCGCCCGGTTGGAGATCACCTCGTTGGCGTTCATGTTGGTCTGGGTGCCGGAGCCCGTCTGCCAGATCACCAGCGGGAAGTGCTCGTCGAGCTTCCCCTCGATTACCTCATCCGCGGCCCGGACGATCAGCTCCCCTTTGTCTTTGGGCAGCGTGCCGAGCTCCATGTTGACCAGGGCGGCGGCTTTCTTGAGGATCCCCATGGCGCGGATCAGTTCGCGCGGCATGCGCTCGCCGCCGATGCGGAAGTTGTGCAGGGACCGGGCGGTCTGGCAGCCGTAGTAGCGGTCGGCCGGCACCTTCATCTCGCCCATCGTATCGGTTTCGATGCGGTATTCCATAGAGCCTCCCAAAGGCGCCCGCGGGCGCAGGGTTGTGATGTGATTCGCAGTGTCCGGAGGAAGTATACGCAATTCGCGCCGCGGGGCAAGCGGGGGGCCGGGTGCGGGGCTTCTCCGGCCGGGGGCGCCAAAGAGAAGGGCCGGGTCACTTGCGTAACCCGGCCCGAACCTTTAAGCGCCCGCTCTACCAGCGTTCGCGGTCGCCGCGATCGCGGTCGCGTCCGCCCCCGCGCCCGCCGCCGCCCCCGCCGCCTTCGCGCGGACGGGCTTCGCTGACCGTCAGGGCGCGGCCGCCGTAGTCGCTCCCCTGGAGGCCGTCAATCGCCGCCTGGGCCTCTTCGTCATTCGGCATTTCGACAAACGCAAACCCGCGGGACCGACCGCTCACCCGGTCCATGATGATCTTGGCCGAGGTCACGGTGCCGTACGCCTCAAACTTCGCCTTCAGCTCCTCTTCATCAGTGCTGAACGGAAGATTGCCAACGTAGATATTCATCGCATCAAACTCCAAAAAAAGACTAGTTGCCGGTTTTCATGTTCCCCCGCTGCGCGCACATCAGGTCATAGGGCACTCCTCCCAAGCGACACCGTTAACCGTTGATCGGGTCTGCAGCGGGGACAGGCGACGTGCGGAGGCGGACTGCAGACCGGGGCCACCATGTATCTCACCTTTTGCACGGTCACGGGGTCTCCTTGTCGGCGCCGATGATCCGGGCCAGGATGCGCGACACCGGCACCGCGCCGTCCGCCAGCTCCCGCTTCATCTGCGGGAACAGGAGCACCTCGCGGATCGTGTGCTGGTTGGTCAAGAGCATGACGAAGCGGTCGACGCCCAGGCCGAGCCCGGCCGTCGGCGGCATGCCGTAGGTGAGGGCGGTGATGAAATCGTCATCGAGCGGCTGCGCCTCTTCGTCGCCGGCGGCCAGCGCTTTTCCCTGCTCGATGAACCGCCGGAGCTGGTCGACCGGGTCGTTGAGTTCGGAGAAGGCGTTGGCGGTCTCCTGGCCGGCGATGAACAACTCGAACCGTTCGGCCAAACGGGGATTCTCCCGGTGGACCTTGGCCAGCGGCGAAATCTCCCGCGGGAAATCGGCGATGAAGGTCGGCTGCACGAGCGTCGGTTCCACTTTTGCTTCCCAGATCGCCTCCACGCACTTCCCCCAGTTGGTCAGGTCCTCGTCGGGAAGGTGCATCTTCTTCGCCTCGGCTCTCGCCTGCTCATAAGACAGGGCCATCAGGTCGAGGCCGGCCGCCTCCCGGATCGAATCCACCATCGACACCCACCGGAACGGCGGGGCGACGTCGATCTCCCGCTCGCCGTAGGTGAAGCGGTAGGCGCCGTGGACGGCAAAGGCCACGTGGCGCACCAGCTCTTCGACCAGGCGGGCCATGTCGCGGTAGTCCGCATACGCCCAGTAGGCCTCGACCATCGAGAACTCCGGGTTGTGCAGCCGGTCCATCCCTTCGTTGCGGAAGTCCTTGCAGTACTCCCAGACTTTCTCGAATCCGCCGACAATGAGGCGCTTGAGGTAGAGTTCGTCGGCGATCCGGAGGTACATGTCCTCGTCGAGCTTGTGGTGGTGCGTCTTGAACGGCCGGGCGCTGGCGCCTCCGTAAATCGGCTGAAGGATGGGGGTCTCGACCTCGAGGAAGCCGCGGCGGTTGAAGAAGTCGCGGATGGCCTGGACGATGGCGGTGCGCTTGAGAAAGGTCGCGCGCACCTCCGGGTTGGCGATCAGGTCGGCGTAGCGGCGCCGGTAGCGCATTTCGACGTCGGTCAGGCCCGCCCGCTTGTCCGGAAGGGGGTGGAGCGCCTTGGTCAGCAGTTCGAACCGGCGCACGTTGAGCGTCCGCTCGCCCGTGCGGGTCACGAACAGCGTCCCCTCGCAACCCACGATGTCGCCGAGGTCGACCGCGTCGAACAGGCGGAACTGGTCCTCGCCGACGGTGTCGATCTTGAGGTAGATCTGGATGCGGTCGGACTGATCGCGGAGATCGGCGAAAAACACCTTGCCCATCTTGCGGATGAGCATGACGCGGCCGGCGATCCGCACCGCCGTCTGGCGCTCCGCGAGCGTGTCGAAATCGGCGAGCAGGGCGGCGATCTCATGGTCGCGGTCGTAGCGGTACGGGTAGGGGTTGATCCCCCGGGCCTGAAGGTCGCAGGCCTTCTGGTACCGGATGCGAATCAGGTCGGCCAGCGGGATCTGGGCGTCGGACGGCTCCGACTGCGGGTGCGGCTCCGGGGCCGGATGGGAGTTCCTATCAGTCAAAGCGGTTCCCTGTCCTGGGTGGTATGGTTGTCATCACGAACATAGCGGATTTCCGGCGGCGCCCGTCGGGTTCGCTCACGAACGGAGCTTGTTCCTTCGCCGCAGCGCGGCGCGGACCGGCGGCGGCACGAGGCCGTTGACGTCGCCGCCGTGAACCGCCACGTCTTTCACAATGGTCGACGAGAGATAGACCCAGGAGAGGGCCGGCATGAGGAACACGGTTTCGATCTCCCGGGCGAGCTTACGGTTCATGAGCGCCATTTGGAATTCGTACTCAAAGTCGGACACCGCCCGCAGGCCGCGGATAATCGCGCGGGCCTTGACGTCGGTCGCTACGTCGGCCAGAAGACCGTCGAAACCGACGACTTTCACTTGAGGGGAAAAATCTCTCGCGCGAACGGATTGCTCGACCAGCTGAATGCGTTCCTCAAACTCAAAAAAAGGATTTTTCCCGGCGTTCAGGGCCACCGCGACGATCACTTCGTCGAACAGGCTGCAGGCGCGTTCGATCAACGACATGTGGCCGTTGGTGATAGGATCAAACGTACCGGGATAAACAGCTCTGCTTTTGGTCTTCGTCTTCGTCACTGTCCTCAGAGCGTCCTTTCCCGGTCACGCCGGATGAACGCCGCTCCGGCTAGTATACGCCCGCGGAGCGGGTTACGCAAGGAAATTAGCGCCCAGCCCCATCGCCGCCAGATACCGTTCCGGCTGCTCCAATTCCCCGCGCAAAGGTCCCGCCAAAAACCCGGCGTTCACCCCGGGCCTCTCGATCGGAACCGTAAACTGCTTCTGCAAAGCCGCTTGGAGAGCCTCTTCGGCCGCTCCGCCGGAAACCACCAGGGCCGAGGGGGGAAGAGTCAGGCCGTAGTCGAACAGGGCCGCCAGACGGAAACTGACCACCGTCTTGATCTCCACCGCGTACCGCTCGCGGTCGGCCGCCGCCGACAGGTCGAGATGCCCGGTCGGCACGTGGGCGAGCGCAACCACCCGGTTGCGATACAGGACGGCCGCCGAACCGTGCCCTCCGTCCTGGTCAATCATGACCAGCACGCCTCCCCGCGAGGGGCGGCAGAAGGCGAGATAGCCGTGCGCGAGCGCCAGGCCCCGGACCTCGGCCCGGATCGGCGTGCGGCCGGTCATGCCCGCCAGCGGATCAAGAAGCTCCTGCCGGAGCACGCTCCGCCGCACCGCCATCCCCAGCATCAATCCCGCCAAACCGGTCGGTGCGGCATCGAGCCAATAATCCGTGGGGCTCCCGGTCAGTGACTGCGCCAGCTCGAACAGCGCTCGCGCGCAGGGGTCCGAGCCTCCATCCGTGAGGGGGATGTTCTTGGCGATCGCATACTGGCCGGGGACCGCGGCGACCAGCGCGGCTTCTGCAAAAAACTCTTCCGGGGCCGGCCGGCCGGGAGTGATCTCAGCCACCGCGGCCACCTCCGGTCGCGGCGTGTCCACACGCATCCGGACCGCCCGGCAGGAGTCGGGCTGCAGATCGAGGCCGACAAGGAACGACGGGGTGTTCATGGGGCGGGTGTTTCCGGGCCGGCGATCTTGATGAACGGCCGCACCTTCTGGAGCGTCTTCGGCCCGATGCCGTCCACCCTGAGCAGATCGTCGGGCCCGGCGAACGGCAACGTGTCGCGAGCGGCGATCATGGCCGCCGCTTTGGTCGGCCCGATCCCCGGCAGCAACTCCAACGAGTCGGAGGGGGCTGTGTTCGGGTCGAGCACGAAACTGCCGATCGCCATCCCCCCGATCGATAAGGCCGGGAGGGCGGGGTCGGCGAAGGTCCCGGCGGTCAGGGGCAGGCCCGCCGGTTCCGGCGCCGAGAAGTCCAGACGCGCCAGCGCGGCATAACTGCCCAGAGCCGCCGCCGAGGTACAGAGCACGGCGAGAACATACAACTGACGTCTGGAGAACTCGAAATACCGGTTCATGAACAGTCCCCGACTCGCGTTTGTCCCGAAGTATACCACGGCGCGGGGGAGTGCGCAAGAGGCGGGCACGCTTGCGCCCCCCACGGCTCGGAAGGCCGAACAAAAACGGGGCCGGCGACCGCCGACCCCAATATCTGCGCGCTGTAGAACCGTTGCACTACTCGCCCGATCCCCCCGGGCCGACCTCCTGCTCCAGTCGGGAGGCGTCTTCGATCTCGGCCGACACCTGATGGAGAATCTTGTAGCGGCGTACGCGTTGGTCCGCCTCCAGACCCCATCCGCGGATCGTCTCCTGCGGAGTGGTGATCGTCACATAAGCGTCGGTGTAGATCCGGTCGCTCTGGGAGTTCCAGTGGAGATACTCAGTCTCGAGGCGGCGCTGGTCGGGTGTGATGACCACGACGTTACCGAAGACCGTGAAAAATCCCTCATCCTGCCGAATAATCGCGGAATCTCCCGTAACCTCGGTACCGACCGTCCCGGCCGAATCATAAGAGTCGATATCCAGGGCGTACGCCATCGTCGAATCCTTGGAGGAAAACTGCACGATCTTGGCTGCGTGAATCTCGGCCGTCACCTGGCCGCGATCAAACAGGTGGATGACGGCGCCGCTGGTTTCGGTGTCCGGATGTATCGCGCTGTCCACGGTGGCGGTGCGCCCGTTGGAGGGCAGGTCGTCCCGCCCGCAACCGCTCAGGGCGATCGCGAGAAGGAGGGTGAGGATCAGCGCAAGAACCTTGGGTTGGTGCATACTATTAATAATGAGCATTCTTATGTTCTACTTCCTCAGTTCTCCTAATGTCGGCAGGTAAAGACGATATAATCGGGGATTTGTCAAGGGGATTCTGAGGTGGTCGGCGGGCGGGTCCGCCAGCGGTCGTGCAGCCAGATCCACTGATCGCGGTGGCTGTCAATAATTGTCTGTAGCTCGCGGACACAAGCTTCGGTGATTCTGCGGGCGTCAGTCTCGGCGTCACCCGTCTCTTCGACTCTAACCTGTTGTTTTATAATGATATGATATCCGTCGTCGGGACGCCGGAGACAGGCCATCGGGACAAAAGCCGACCCGGCGCGCAGACCCAGCAGCGCCTGCCCGATCGGGGTCCGGGCCGGACGGCCAAACCAATCGATAAATTCGCTGCGGACACGGAACGAGTCGGTGTCGATCAGCGCGCCCACCGCCCCGTTTCGCTTGAGCCACTCGAGCAGCACGCGGGGGGAATCGGTGGTGAGGACATTCTTCAGGCCGACCGACTCGCGGGCCTGCACCAGCAACCGGTTCAGGCGGGGATCGTACAGCTCGCGCGCGATCACGGCGACCGGGTGGGGTTCCATGGCCAGACGCGCCGCGAGGATCTCGAAATGACCGATGTGGCCGGTCACGCCGAACACCCCGCCCCCTCCGGCGAACGCGCCAAGGTAGTGCTCCAGGCCTTCGATCGTGACGCGGGGGGCGATCTCCTCCCGAAAATGATCGCGGAATCGCACAAAGTCCGCCAGGTTCTTGCCGCTATTTACGAAGAATCTCCGGGCGATCGCGGCCGCTTCTTTCCGGCTTAGGCGGTCGCCGTACACGAGATTGAGGGTGGCGATACTGCGGTGGCGGTGCCGCGGGAGAAGGCCCCAGGCGGCCAGACCGAACCAGGCCCCGATCGCCAGGGCGGCCCGGCGCGGAATGCGGTTGAGCACCGCCAGAGCGGCGGTGGCCAGGCGGTGCACCGCCCCGCGCCGTATCCGTTGGGACAGCCGCATGACTCAGATGAGCTTGGACTTGAGAATGTCGTGGAGATGGATCACGCCCGCCAGCTTCCCGTCGGCGTCCACCGTCGGCAACTGGGTGATCGCATAGCGCTCCATGAGGGCGAGCGCGGCATCGATGAGCGCGTCGGCCGCAATCCGCTTGGGATTCTTGATCATCGCCGAACGGGCCGTCACCTCGTAGAGATTGCTCCCCTGTTCTGCCAGCCGCCGCAGGTCGCCGTCGGTAAATATCCCCGCCACCTGTCCCGTTTCGTCGGTCATGAGCACGCACCCGAGCCGCTTGCCGGTCATCTCGAGGATCATCTCCTTCATCGTCGCCTCCGGCCCGACCAGGGGGAGCTCGGCGCCGGTGTGATGCAGTTCGCTCACTCGTTTGAGCAGGCGCAGGCCGATAAACCCGCCCGGATGGAGGGCGGCGAAATCCTCGGCCGTGAAGTGGCGGGCTTTCAGGAGCGCCACCGCGAGCGCGTCCCCCATCACCAGCGCCGCGGTCGACGAGGAAGTGGGCACGAGGTTGTTGGGGCAGGCCTCTTTGTCCACGCTGCAGTCGAGTACGATATCGGCGCGTCGGGCCATCTCCGAATCGAGCGTGCCGGCCAGGTAGATGATCGGCAGTCCCTTGCGCTTGGCGACCGACAGCACCAGCTCCGACTCGCCGACCATCCCCGACTTGGAGATGATCATCAGCAGATCGTCCGCCTGCATGAGCCCGAGGTCGCCGTGCATGGCCTCGGCCGGGTGGAGGAAGATGGAGGCGATGCCGGTGGAGTTGAAGGTCGCGGCGATCTTCTTGCCGACCAGGCCGGATTTTCCCATGCCGGAGACGATGACGCGGCCGCGGCAGTCCAGAATGGCCTCCACCGCCCGGCTGAAATTGTCGTCGAGGTGCTCGGCCATGGCCGCTACCGCCTCAGCCTCCATCCTGATCACCTGGGCGGCATAGGCGCGCAGGTCGTTGGTCATACCAGGTACCTCCGGGGCTCCTGCCCGATCGCTTCGAAGTAAGCCTCCAGAATCTCCCGCACCGCCCCCGCCCCCCCGCGGGCGGCGGTCACGTAGTCGACCACCTCGACCAGATGCGGGGAGGCGTCGGCGACCGCGAGCGCGAGACCGGCGCGTTCGGCCAGCGTGATGTCCAGAATTTCGTTGCCGACAAAAGCGATATCCGCAAACGAGAGCTGCAGCGCGGCCAGCAGGGGAGTGATCTGCGCCACTTTGTCCTTCATCCCCTGCAGGACGTGCGGGATGCCGAGGTCGCGCATCCGCGTCTCGGTTGCCGCCGAGTAGCGCCCCGAGACCACCGCAAGCTGCAGACCGGCCCGCATCGCCAGTACCATCATGAGCCCGTCCGAAATGTGAAACCGCTTCATCTCGAAGCCGTCGGGGCCGAAGTACAGCGTGTCATCCGTCAGGACGCCGTCGACATCCATCGCCAGCAGCTTTACGTTCTTGAAGCGTCCGACCAGTTGTGTGCGGGTGAGTTTGGGCTTGGGCATGGCTTATCCTGCGGCATTCCGGATGCGAAGGACCTGATCCAGGAGATCGGGGATGCGGTCGAGGGGGAGCATGGCGCCGGCGTCGGACCGGGCCCGGGCCGGATCGGGGTGGGTCTCCACAAACAGGCCGTTGACGCCGATTGCGACCGCAGCTTTCGCCATCGGGATCACCATGTCCGGCCGCCCGCCCGACACCCCGCTGGCGGCGCTCGGCAACTGCAGCGAGTGCGTGGCGTCAAACACCGTCCGGCCATACTCCCGCATGATCAAGAGCGAGCGGAAATCAACCACGAGGTTGTGGTAGCCGAAGGTTGTCCCCCGCTCGGTGAGCATCACTTTGTCGGAACCGGTCTTCTGCACCGCATAGGCCATGTCGTCGGGGGCAAGAAACTGCCCCTTCTTGATATTCACCCACTTGCCGGTGGCCCCGGCCGCGGCGAGAAGGTCGGTCTGCCGGGAGAGAAACGCCGGGATCTGCAGGATATCGACGACTGCGGCCACGGCGGCGACCTCGGAGGTCTCGTGGACATCGGTCAGCACCGGCAGTTTCATACGCTCGCGGACGGCTGCGAGGGCGGCCAGCCCCTCCGCGATTCCCGGACCGGTGTAGGAACCCGGCGCGGTGCGGTTGGCCTTCTTGAAAGAGGCCTTGAAAATGTAGGGGACACGGCGGCGGGCGCACAACTCCGCCACGCGCTCCGCGATTTCGAGGCAGAGCGCGTGTGATTCAACGACGCAGGGACCGGCGATCAGGAAAAACTCGCCGGCGGCGACCCGGGAGAGTGCGGCCTCGATCATGGCAGGCAATATAAGCCGTCCGGCCGTCCGGTCACAAGTACTTCTCCATCATCCCCTTGACCTTCCGGACATGCCCTTCCTCGAACGACACCAGGCGCTCGAACACTTTCCGGCCCTCTTCGCTCTGCACGAAAGTCAACGCCCGGGCATAGATATCGCGGGCCTGCTCCTCAAGCCGCAGCGCGATGGCGAGAATTTCCCGCAGCGATGCGGCTTGGGCCACCTCGCCCATGAGCGCCGTGTGTGTCCGGCTCATCTCCTCCGGGACCTCCGGCAGCCCCTCCTGTTTCATGAGATCCGCGGTGCTGATCCATTTCTCACTGCGGACGAGGGAGTCGTATTGGCGTTCGAGCACGTGAAAATGGCGCTTCTCTTCCAGCGCGAGTTCTTCAAGAATCGTTCTGATCTGCGTAACCTGTTGCTTCTTGAGGGCTTCGCGGTAAAACACGTAACTGGCGACCTCCGCCTGTATGCCGGAGGTCAGCGCCTGAAGCGTTTCCTGGTTGACCGGGGTCATGCGATCGCGTCCTTTCACCAATTCGGAACACCACCATTTGGCCGCAAAATCACCTATTTGGTCATCGTTGTCAAGGCGGGGCTCAACACGCAGCGACAGGCCGGGCGGGCTGTGCGCGGACCCCCTAAAACGAAACACGGGGCTGGTGAAAGCGCCCGGCCGTGCGGGCGTGAGAGGACGAGGGGGATTATTTTCGGCGCAGCCTCGCGGCGGGATCGCCGCCGGATCCGCATCGTACTTTCAGCGCGTTAAGTTGCGCTTTCCCGTTCCACGACCGTGGAACGCGTGATCACCCTCACCGGAAGCCGCTGCCGGACGGGGTGGCGCACGAGGCGGCGACGCTGCCCCAGGCAAACGTGGAGAGTCTACGGGAGGCTTCCTGCGAACCGCACGCCGGACAGGACACTTCCTCCTGGTCGGCGCTCACGAGTTCTTCGAAGTCCTTTCCGCAGTCAAGGCATTTGTATTCGTACAACGGCATATGCGTTACCTCATTCCATTACCGACATGACCGCCCCGGTCACCGCACCCGCTGTCGTCGTGACATACGGGTTGCACATGAGGGGTCAGGTCGAGCCGAGGCCGGCGTAGAGCAGGTAGACGGCGAAGCCGACGGCGCCGCCGGCGAGCGTCCAGAGCGCCGGTTTCACTTTCAGAAGGCGTTGCCATTTCATCATTATACTCCGTGACCCGCCGCGCGGAATGTGCCCGGCTAAAGCGACTCCTCCACCACGGCTGTCAGCGTCTGCTCGATCCCCCTGGCCAGTTCGGTCAGGCCGGCGTGCGGCATCAGGTCCGCGATCATTGACGGCCGCGCGAGGGTCACGACGGTCGTGCCCCCCTCGGTGTGAACCACGAAACGGCAGGGCATGAAGAGGGCGACGTTTATATCCTTGCCGAGCGCCTGATGGGCGAAACCGGCGTTGCACACCTCAATGATCTTGAGTGGTCCGCGCGCGAGTCCCCTCTCCGCCAGCGTCGCCTGCACATCGTGCACGTGCAGAACCCGGAAATTGTGCTCCGCCGTCCGGCGCTCGAGGTTGCCGACTACCTCGGCAAACGGTTTAGTCGATTCCCGGCGCAGCGCGAAGGCGGTGGCGGTCGGCGGCGAGGTATGGTGCGGCATAGAATACTCCTGTTCGTCTTCAGACTCGTCTTCTTTTCCGGTTAGATGGGCGAGCCGCGGAAACGATTCAGGAATTGCCGTCGGCGGCCGCCGCCTCCGGCTGGGACGCGATGATTTCGATGTGGGAGGTGATGGCGGTCTCGCGGCGAATGGTCTGGCCTACCGAGCAGTATTTGGATTCCGACAGCTCGACCGCCTGGCGGAGCTTTTTCGGGTCGAGGTTCCGGCCCCGGAAAATGTAGCGTATCTGTATATTTTGAAACGGCTTGGGGTAATCATCGGGCTGCTCGGCGGTGATCTCGATCTCCAGACCGGCCAGTTCCTGGCGCTGTTTTTGGAGGATGCGCACAACGTCGACCCCGGTGCAGGCCGCCATCCCCCAGAACAACAGCTCGGTCGGTTTGTAGCCGCCTTCCTGTCCGCCGCCGGCCAGGGAGATGTCGGTGGTGATGGCGTGGCCGAACTGGCCGGTGGCCCCGAACTGCATCCCGCCTTTCCAGTGCATCCGGGTGGTCATGGTCGATGGCATGGCGCGTCTCCTTTGCCGGCAATTATGTCTCTGTTCAGTATATCATATCTTGGATGATCCACAAAGCGGAATGATTCCTGCGAGTCGCGGGGAGAAGCGGGCGGACGGGATCGCTCGGGCAGAATCGCCCCGTCACCGACCGGGCCCGCGGCCGGTTGAGAGCGGCCGCGGGAAAGGGGGCTAGAGGGCGGCAAGCTGCGCGGCCAGATCCGCCGCCGTCGTGACCGGGAGGCGGCAGACGGAATTGCGGCAGAGATACGCGCGGGTCTCGCCGTTAGCCACGCCCCGCCCCTCGAACAGGGGGAGCGGTTCGGCGCCGGTGTCGCTGAGGGCGACCACCCGGTTGGGGAGGAAGTGGTCGTAGACCGCCCGCAGCATGTCGTCGCGCGTGCGGCCCCGGCCGACAATGACAATCTCAATCTTGTCGCCGGCGTAATACTGCAGCGCGATCGCCGCCGCGGCCATCCCGGAGGGATATTTGTCGAGGAGCCCGCTCACCGCCCGCAACGCCTGCTGGGCGGTCTGCAGATACGCGCGGTTGCCGGTCAGCCGGTTCAGCTTGAGAAGGGCGTGCATGAGTATCGAGCCGGGCGCCGGGAGGGAGGCGTCGGTCTCCTCGCGGGGGCGCAGAATCAGGCCGCCGGCATCGGCCGGGCGGAGAAAGAACCGTCCCTGGTCGTCGCCGAACAGTCCGATGGCGCGCCCCGCGAGTCGGTCGGCGAATTCAAGCCAGCCGCGGGCGCCCGCCGTGTCGGTCTCGGATAGGTCGAGCAGGCCGTGGACAAGGTACGCATAGTCTTCGAGGAACTCCCCCTCGCTGCGCCGGCCGTCGCGGTACGCGTGCGCGAGCGAGCCGCGGTGGAACAGCTCGTCGCGGATAAACGCCGCGGCTTGGACCGCCGCCGCGAGAAACCGGACTTCTTCCGTGATTTGGTAGCCGTGACACAGAGCGCTGATCATCAGGCCGTTCCACGAGGTGAGGATCTTGTCATCGACCTGCGGCCGGGGGCGGCGGCTGCGGACCTCACTCAGGTCGCGCCGGCAGCCGGCGAGGAAGGCCTCGAATTCCCCCCCGCTCTCCCGGCGCACTCCCTCGGATTCGGCGGAGAGGTGGAGGATATTCTTCCCCTCGAAATTCCCCGCAGCCGTGACATTGTAGTAGCGGCAGAAAAGCTCCGCGCGGTCCCCCAGGACACGGTCGATTTCTTCTTTGGTCCATAGGTAGAATTTCCCCTCCTCCCCCTCGCTGTCGGCGTCGACGGCCGAGTAGAACCCTCCGCAGGGGGCGGTCATTTCGCGCAGGACCCAGTCGAGCGTCTCGACTACGACCGTGCGGCAGCGACGGTCGCGGGTGATCCGGTAGGCCTCGCTGTAGACGGGGACGAGGAGGGCGTTGTCGTAGAGCATTCTCTCAAAATGGGGCACCAGCCAGCGTTCGTCGGTGGAGTAGCGGGCGAACCCGCCGCCGAGGTGGTCGTAGATGCCCCCCTCGGCCATGGCGCCCAGCGTCTTCTCGACCGCGGCGCGGAGACTCAGGTCGCCCGTGGCCTTGTACTGGCGCAGCAGGAATGACAGTTCCACGCCGTGGGGGAATTTCGGGGCGTGTCCGAAGCCGCCGAAACGGCTGTCGTACGCCCCCATGAGCGTGCGGGCTACTTTGTGGACCAGCTCCGGCGTCAGGAGCGTCGGCTCGGGCGATGACCTGAGGTAGCCCGCGATCTGGCCGAAAATCGCCTCCGAGGACTCCAGCAGCTGCGCCTTGCTCTCGCGGTAGGCGGCGGCGATTTCCCGGAGGACATGTTTGAACCCGGGCCGCCCCTGAGTGTCCTCCGGCGGAAAATACGTGCCCGCGAAAAAAGGCTTGAGATCGGGCGTCAAAAAAACCGACATCGGCCACCCCCCGCCGCCCGTCATCGCCATCGTGAACGACATGTAGATCTGGTCGATATCCGGGCGCTGCTCCCGGTCAACCTTGATGCTCACGAAATGGTCGTTGAGCAGCCGGGCGGTCTCCTCGTCCTCGAACGACTCGCGTTCCATGACGTGGCACCAGTGGCAGGCGGCGTAGCCGACCGAGAGGAAAATCGGCTTGTCCTCCGCTTTCGCCCTGGCCAGAGCCTCCTCCCCCCAGGGGTGCCAGTCGACCGGGTTGTGCGCGTGCTGCAGCAGGTAAGGGGAATTCTCCTCGATCAGGCGGTTGGTGTGCCGGCGGGGTTGGGGGCGGTCAGTCACGGACGTTCTACCTTTCTCCGACAGGTCGGCCGAGGAGCGTTCACCACCGCGCGGCGCCCTGTGCGCGCCGGCGGTACTGGCTCAACAGCCGCAGTCCCCCGGCTGTTCCGCCGTGCGCCTCAGCGATCTGGGGCCAGGCCGCCGTAGGCGGACACAATCTGCGCGTACTCCGGCCGCTGCCGGCCGTGTTCGCGATAGGTCAGGAAGTGCCGGCGGGCGGTGGCCTCGTCGCCCGACCGCACCGCGGCCAGCATGCGGATCAGATGTCCGCCGGGGGAGCGGCTCTCCATCGCCAGCAGAGTGTCGGCCACGGCGGCCGCGGAGTCAAGATAATTGAGACGAAGGTAGGCGGCGCCGAGATCCTCGAGGATGGCGGCGGCTCCGGGATCGAGGCGGCGGGCCTGCCGGAGCAGCCGACAGGCTTCGCCGAAAGACCCGGACCGCATGCGCGACTGCGCCAGACTGCGCAGCGCCGGGGCGTAGTCCGGCCGTTTGCGGATCGCCTCGCGGAACCGCTGCTCGGCGGCGGCCAGGTTCCCATCGGCCGCGAGCGATTCGCCGAGCAGATGTATGTGCTCCGCCCGGTCGGGATCGGCACTGACGAGATGCTCGGCGATCCGGCGGGCTTCGGCCGCCTGCCCCGACTGGAGGTTCCGCCAGCCATCGGCCAGCAGAGCCTGGTGCGGGAACACGCGCCGGATTTCCTCGCCCACCTGCGCTGCCTCCTCGGCCCGGCCGGCCTCGACCAAGTAGGTCTCGAACGCCTTCCAGCCGCTGTAATCCTTGCCGCCGTACCACCGCAGCAGCGAGAGAAAGCGCTCCTCGGAGGCCTCCACCCGGAGGTTGGCGGCCCAGTACGTCACTCCCGTCATCATCGCCAGCACCCCCAGCTCCACTCCGACCCGGCGGGTCAGCGGCGGTCCGACGCGTTCCAACCGGTGGAAGAGCCAGAGGACGGCCGGCAGGCCGGCGAGCGAGAGCAGGTCCCAGTCCCGGCCCATTCCGATGACCGGGTTCAGGCACAGGGCGAAGCACAGTCCGCCCAGCGAGGCGGCGGCAAGAAAGACCGCGATCGGCTCGGCGGCGAGTCCAGCGGGACGCAGCCGCGCCGCCGCCAGAACCACCGCCCCCGGGAACAACACCAGCGCCAGATTGAACAGATCGCCCAGATGTTTGAGGGAGAAGACCGCATACTCCGGCGCCTCGATGCGGCCCGACCACGGTGGGAGAACGATCCAGTTGCGGTCGGTCGGGCCGAAGAGGAACCAGAGATAGGCGGCCAGCGCCCCGAGCCCGAGCGTTGCGAGAAGCAGCCGCGACCGCCGCCGAGAAAGTTCTCCGGTGCGCGCGGCCACGACTCCGGGCACGAGGGCCGCCGCGGCGCCCGCCAGCCAGACCGCCTGCACGTGGATACAAAGCGCCGCCGCGTAAACCAGCAGCGCTCCCGCGAGCGCCCCCGCCCGGTGCTCCTGCAACCACACCAGCGCCAACCGGAAAAACCACACCGCCGCCGCCCAGAGCAGGGGATAGAACTCCACGTAGCCGAAATACAGCAGCCCCGCCCCGGAGAAGAGCAGGGTGGCAAGGGCCGCGACCCGATGCACCGGATGTTTTACCAGGAGTGCGACCAGGGGGAACAGGCCGAGCAGGGCCGCGATACCGGCGGCGATCGAGATCGCCCGGAACGCCGCCTCCGCCGTCCCGCGCGTGTACCCGCCGAGCAACCCCTGGAGCGTGCGCACGAGCGGGATGGAACCGAACTCGGCCCACTTGCGGACATGCCCGGCTGCCTGCGAGAAATTGGCCGTCCAGGTGAGACCGTCGCCGAGAAAATGCGTCTCGGCCTGGAAGAACCAGAAGGCGGCGCCGGCGAGCGCGGCCAGCCCTAATCGCCATTGCCAGGCGAGCCGGCCGAAGAACAACTCGTGCCCCCAGGCGGCGATCAGGGCCGGGACCGGCGCGTACCGGGGATGCAGACAGAGCAGGTGGAAGATCAGGCCGAGCCAGGCGAGAGCTTCAAAAGCCGGCGGCAGGTACCGGAGATGGTTCAGTCCCCACAGGCCGAGGCCGCCGGCGCGGCCGGCGGCAATGAACGCGAGGGCGAATATAATGATCAGGACGGCGGTAGCGGTATCCGTAAACGCAAAACGCGACTGACAGCGGTGCGGCCGGGTGCTCACGGCGGTTCACTCCCCAAAAGATGAAAGGCTGTTGTTCGGAGAAAGTATAGGCGGCGTTTAATCGATGTCAAGAGCCTGGGAGGCAAATGTGATCAGCTTGATGGCCGCAAAGGAGATCGTCCGGCGGTCGCCGCGCACGTGGCCGAAATCGGCCACCCGGTCCGCCCCGAAAGAAGCATCGACGAAGATGTGCCCGAAAAGCAGTCCCCGCAGCTGCAGCGCCGCCGTGAATGTCTTCTCCACCACGCCGGTTGGGAACGGCTCGCGGTAATCCCCTTCAACCTCAAGCCACGGGGTGTCCCAGGCGGCGTTGACGCGGCCTTCCCCCTGGCGGCGGTAGGCCAGCCGCACGCCGGCAGCCAGATCCTCCCCGCACCAGCGCCGGATGAGCAGATCGAGAAGATCGTAGTCATTCCCCAGCGCCGCCCCGAGCAGTTCGCTCTCGAACGTGTACCGGTTGCGGGGGTGGCTCTGGTTGAAGGTGCGGTTGGTGACGCGCGTGTACTCCGCCCGCAGGTCGAGTCGGGGCAGGAACTCGGCGACATACGCGCCCGCCAACAGGCCGATCTCGTTCGGTTCCTGGTCGCTCTGCGAGGCCCGGTCGACCTGGTAGTCATCGACCAGCAGTTGCCCGTAGAGCTGCACTCCGCGGCCGGGTTCGTAGGCGAAGTCGACACCGAGGAAGGTGTTGTCGTCCACGCCGTCGTTGAGCTGCGAGGCGTGATAGAACAGAATCGGGTTGAGGTAGTACAATTCCACCTGCCGTCCGGCGCCCCCGAACACCGCCGTTTCGAAGAATCCGATCCGCAGGCGGCGGCTCAGGTGGATGTCGAGCCGATGCCCCGCGAAATAGCGGTTCTCGACCGGCACAGCGCTGTCGGCGTCCGGATCAAGGCTGTCGAGCCGGGCGAGCCGGTAGGAGAGCACCAGCCGTCCCCAGCGGTAGGCGTACCCGAAACCATCGAGCGCCGCGTGCGGGGCCAGCACGAGCGACCGGCGCGGCCCCCAGAACGAGGCGTACCGCCCGAGCGCGGCGGTGAAGGCCCCGGCGCTCAGGTGAACGAAGGCCTCGTCGATGTCGCCCGCCAGACCGCGCCACTTCTTGCCGGTGTACGCCGGATCATCCGCAAGCGCCTCGTCGAGGCGGAAGCTGCCGTAGACAAAAATCCTGTCGTGCGGGCGCGCGGCCAGAGCGCCGGAGAACGACTCATAGCCGACTGTCGGGTGACCCTTCGCGCTCCGGAAATCCTCACCGAGGCGGCCTTCCACGCGCAGGTCCGAGCGGTCGAGCCGGTCCAGCCAGGCGAACGGACCGAGCGCCTCGCGGGCAAGGGCGAGCGGGTATGGACCAAGCTGGCGGTCGGCCGTGTCGAGCGTGAGGGCATCGGCGCGTTCGAGGCGGTCATAGAGAAATTCGAACTCCGGGCTGCCCAGCGGGAGCACGCCGGCGGCCTTGATCGCCCAGGGCAGCAGCAGCAACACCGCCAGCAGCGCGAGTATGCGGAAAAGCGCCTTCATCGTCAAACCGCGCCGTCGCCTTTGAGGACCGTGGGGACGGTGCGGGCGAGGATCTTGGCGTCCAGCCAGAGCGACCAGTTGTCGATGTACTGGAGATCCAGCTTCATCCAGTCCTCGAAATCGATTTTGTTGCGGCCGCTCACCTGCCAGATGCAGGTGAGGCCGGGTTTGACCGAGAGCTTGCGGCGCTGCCAGGGTTCAAAGCGGGCCACCTCGGAGGGGAGCGGCGGCCGCGGGCCGACCAGCGACATGTCGCCGCGCAGCACGTTGTAGAACTGCGGGATCTCGTCGATCGAGAACCGGCGCAGGAACCGCCCCACCCGCGTCAGGCGCGGATCGTTGCGGATTTTGAAGACCGGCCCGGACATCTCGTTCAGCCCCCGTAGCGACTCCTTGTGCTTCTCGGCATCGGCTCGCATCGTGCGGAACTTGTAGAGCGAAAAGGGCCGGCCGTTGGCGCCGGCGCGCCGCTGCGCGAAAAACACCGGCCCGGGGGACTCCAGCTTGATGGCGAGCGCGGTCACCAGCATGAGCGGCAGCGTGAGGATGAGGCCGACCAGACCGCCCAGGCGGTCGAGCGCGTTCTTGACGAACAGGGCGGCCGGACTCTCCGGCACGCGCCGCCAGACCACCGCCGGCGAACCGTTGAGCGTCGCCGGCACCATGCGCGCGATCGTCGTCGGGTACACATCGGGCAGCAGCGCCACCGCCACCCCGAGCTGTTCGGCCGCCGTCAGCAGCGGCGCCGTACGGGAGAGGTCCTCCGGTTCCACGGCGAGAATGACGGCGTCGACCTGGACCCGCGCGGCCAGCGGCGTGAGCAGGTCCGGGTGGCCCAGCAGGGGAATGTCGCGGTAGCGCCAGAAGCCGGTGCGGCGGTAGTCGAGGAATCCGTCGATCGCCGCATCAAGCTCGGGGGCGTTGAGAATCATGTCGGCCAGCGCCTGGGCGCGCGCCCCGGTGCCGACCACGAGGAGGCGGTTTCGGGCGCGGCGGAGGCGGTCGGGCAGCGGCGAGCGGGCCAGCCGCCGGAGAATCAGCCGCGCCCCGACCAACAGACCAAGCTGGGTCACGAAATTCAGTCCCAGAAAGACCGGCACCGCCAGGCGGGGCAGCGGCCAGTCCAGCAGGTAGGCCGCCGCCAGCACGAGCACGGCAAAGCGCGCCTCGGCGGCGAGCGCCGCGCCGGCGTATTTCCGCACCGGCGGAGCGTCGAGCACCGGACGCGGGTGCGGGTGGACGAACGCGAGCAGCCGCGCTAGGGTGATCGCGGCGGCGATTTCGACCAGCAGCCCCAGCGACGACCCGGCCGCCATGAGTGTCGCGCAGAGCGCGGCGACAGCCCCGGCATGGGACCCCGGAGACCCGGCCAGGCGGAGGAGGAACTGACGGCGACGGTGGGTGAGGTGCATACGATCAGGCTCTCCAATGATGATCTTCCCGCGCACCGCGCGTCGGTCGCCTCTCGTCTCGGCCGTCCTCCCGGCGGGTCCGCAGGGAGTCGCGCGAGGATCCCGACCGAAGCGACGGGCGCTTCGGTCGGTGTTCCGGAGGTGCAGCTATGAACAGCCGAAGTTTTTTCATACGGCGACTGAGCGGTTCACTCGGTGTCGCGCAGGGCGGCCATGAGGAGGTTGCCGCTGCGGCCCGCGCCCTTGCGGGCCGCCTGGGCGCTCAGGCGCATCGTCATCACCCGCCCGTCGATCGTCTTCATGCGGAACGACTCCGGGGGCATCGCTTGGAAGGCCTGCAGCAGGCGGTCGTTGGACAACGGCGACTGCACCCGGTAGCGCAGGTAGTGCTGCATCGCCGGGTAGCCGTCGAGATTGTCGATCGCGATCCGCGCGCGGCTCAGGTGATTACCGACCCGCGCCGGGTCGGCGACGCGGAGGAGGATGAAATCGGTGGCGCTGAGGCGGCACTGCACGCCGAGGCGGGTGAGTCCCTCGGCCAGGCGGAGCGATTCCTGATGCCCCTCGCGCAGGCGCGCGGCCAGCGCTTCTCCTCCGGGCCACCGGTCGATCAGCAGACGGGCCTCGGCGGCCGGCAGCACGCTCTCGGGGAGAGCGGCGCGAAGGCGGGCGATCGTGCGGGGGCAGGCGAGGGCGTATCCGGGCTCGTCGCCGCCGAGTGCGCCCCCGGGCGCAAACGAGCGGAGAATGATCACATTGGGACAGTCGCTCAGCAGCGGGAGCGCCGTGATGCCGAAGTAATCGTGGTAGTGCTCATCGACCAGCACGGCCCCCTCCGGGACCGTCTCCGCCATCCGCTGCACATCGGCCAGCGAGTAGTTCGCGCCGGTGACGCGGTTCGGGTTGGCCGCGCAGAGGATGTCGTGGGGGAGCACCGTCCCCTGCAGAGCGGTCTGCAGGCTGCCGGAGAAGGGCGATGGGCCGATGTGTTCGATCACCTCGACCTCGGCCCGGTCGGCGGCCAGCTCGACCTCCGGGGTCACATGGCCGATCGCCTGGAGGCGGCAGCCCGGCCGATAGAGCGCCCCCAGCAAGCCGGCGAGAAACGGGCCGGCCGCCGCGAACGGATGCACCATCGAGGGACTGGTCATGGTTCTCTGGGCGATCGCCTCGAGCAGGTCGGAGCGATCGGTGGTGGGCGTGTCCTGGAGAGTGTTCATACGCTTACCTCATATTCCGGCGGCGCTGCCGCCCGCGTCTGTGTCGGGGAGAGAGGGCGACCGCCGCGGTGGGACCGGCCGACTGCCAGTCGCCGCCGGGTCGCGGGGGTCGCTGTGAGTGAGTGGTTGCCATCGGCACAACATTCCTTGTCGCTGCCAGATTTCCTTTGCGGGCAGGAATTGCAAGCCCTGTGCCGAATGGCGCGGGAACCGCCAGCGGAGGCGGAACTCGTTGTGGCGACGGCGGTAAGGCGTGCGTGTGAGAGTCCCGGGCGGCGGCGTGCGACCACCCCCGGCGGGGGCGCGAGGCAGGAATTTCCCTCGGCTAGCGAAAACAATTCCGCCCGACAAAAAAACGCCGCCGGTGCTGTCGTCACAGCGCCGGCGGCTACAGGAAGGTAAAGGAAATAAATGCAGGAATCTTGGACCGCTAGAGTTTGCTCACCAGGTAGGCCGACGTCACCAGTCCGGCCGTGGCTGTGACCACCGTGGTGACCGTCTTGAGCCAGTCGCGGTCGTGCTTGATCTGGCTGGGTACGACGATGATGTCGCCGAGCCGGACAGCTTTGCCCATGACGTCGCCGCCGGCGAACACTTCGCCGCCCGCGCGAATGAGCCGCGTCTCTTTCTTGTCGGCGCGCCGGGTGAAATTGCCCGCCCGCTCGATGTAATCTTTCACTCTGCGGCCCTCCACGTACTTCAGCGTGCCGTTGGCCCCCACCGCGCCGAGGACGGAGATGCCGGAGGGAGTCGGCGGGATGAACACCCGGTCGCCCGGTTCCATCACCACGTCCCCTTCCGAACCGCCCGTGGCCAGGATGCGCTCCATGTCGATGATGATCCGGTCCATCGACTCATCGCGGTAGCTGAAAAAGCTGTCGGTGGTGGGGACGCCGTTGGAGTCGAGCACGATGGGCTGCGACTGCTCCAGGAGCGCGGGGACATTGGCGCGCTGGAGGTTGTCGCGGATCGAGCGCCGCTGGAAGATGATGCCGGTCGGGAAAGCGTTGGCGGTGAACCCGCCGGCCCGGCCGAGCAGATGGTGCAGCCCCTCGTGCCGCCCCTCCAGGAAGTACGTCCCCGGATACATCACTTCGCCGCTGACGACGACGCTCCGGTTGGCGTCCCACTCGGGAATGCGGCGGATGAAGAGGTGGTCGTCTTCGCACAGCAGCCGGCGGTAGCCGCCGGAGTCGCTCAGGCTCACCGGCAGAATAGCCACGTTGCCGAGCGAGTCGAGGCGGGCGAGTTCGGCCTCGCCGGCGTCGGCGCCGCGCAGGAACGAGCCGGCCAGGAAGATCAGGTCGCCGACCGTCATCCCGTCGTAGAGCGGGTACTTGCCCGGTTTATGCACCTCACCTTCAATGTACACGAACTGCTCGCGGCGCACGTCGTCGATGCCGTACACGTGGAGCGAATCGCGGTCGGCCAGCACGATGTCGGAGGCCGGGTCGCCGGCCAGCGCCCGGGTGAGATCGATCGGAATCACCTCGACCCGCCGGTCGGGGTAGCGGCGAAACACATCGGCCCGCTCGAAATAGACGTCGAGCGGCTGCAGCTGGCCGCGGGCGATCAGGTCCGAGACCCGCGTGGAGTCGGTGCGTTCGTAGCAGCCGGGGTGTTTGACCCGGCCGCCGACCGCCACCATGTTGGTGCGCAGGTCGTAGATGGAGTACACGGTGACCCGGTCGCCGTCGGCCAGCGCGATCGTGTCGCACGGCTGGGCCGGCCCGCAGTTGAGATTGAGGTCGCGTACGAGCCACTCGCCGGCCGGCGAGATCCGCTCGAGCATGACGCGGTCGAGGTACGCCGCCGCCGTCGGCCCCCCGGCCAGCCGCAGCAGGTCGGATACGTTCTCCCCGCCCGACAACTCATAGATCGCCGGCCGCCGGATCTCCCCCCGCACCGCCACCCGCGGCCCGGTCACCGGGACAAACACGACATCGCCCGTCTGCAGCCGGATGTCCGAGGCGTTGTGCCCCTTGAGGAGCAGATCGTAAAGGTCGATGGCGGCGGCCGCCGCGCCCCCGCGCGTGACCGCAATGGCGCGCATCGTGCCGCGCTCGTTCGGCCCGCCGGCCGTGAACACCGCGTTGAGCACCGACGTGAGCGACGACACCGTGTAGGCGCCGGGACGGCGGACTTCCCCGGTCACGTAGATGCGGATCGAGCGGATCTTCCCGAGCGAGGCGGTGAGTTCGAAATCGGAGTAGATCGCCGCGAGGCGCTCTTTCATCCGCTGGCGCATTTGCTCCAGGGTGAGCCCCCAGGCGATAAGGTCGCCGACTTTCGGAATGAACACTTTCCCTTCCCGGTCGAGCGTGAGGTTGTACTCGTGTTCGA
The DNA here is from genome assembly GCA_017999435.1 of Candidatus Zixiibacteriota bacterium. Taxonomy (NCBI): domain Bacteria; kingdom Pseudomonadati; phylum Candidatus Zixiibacteriota; species Candidatus Zixiibacteriota bacterium. The sequence goes on along the minus strand of JAGNLV010000002.1, from coordinate 154,972 downwards.
CCCGGCCCCACAGGTGGACGATCACGTTGTCGCCCGGTCCCAGCACGTAGTCGTCGCTCGACACGAGGTCGGCCGGCGGGTTGGTCTCGCCGGCGTTCTCAAAGAGTTCCATGCCGAAGGGGCGCAGGTCCTCGAACGGTTCGAGCGTCCGGTCGCGCTCAAAACCGGTGCGCACCGGGGCCGGCGGCGACGGCGCCGCGACGGGCGCCGCCGGCGGGCCCGGCGACGCCGTGTCCTCCTCAAAGATCCGGGGGCTCTCGTAGTAGCCCGGCTCGGGCTGGGGGGCCGGCGCTGACTTCTGCTCGTACTGGCGGCGCAGGCGCGCGATGTCCTCGGTGCTGAGCGAGCCAAGATCCTGCGCCATTGCCCGGCGGAACCAGTTGATCGAGACGAGCACGATCACCAGGAGAATGAAGATGATGAGCTTGCGCATGGACGATACCTTCCTGTAATGCAACTTCCTTTTGCCTGACGACCGCCTCCGGCGGCCGTTGCCGCAGGCAAAAGCACCCCGTGTGCCGGAGATCGGGGCGATGCGGCAAGCGCTTGTGCGCGTTGCGCCTCAGGCTGGCAGGCGGCCGCCGCGACCCGCCGCAGCAGGTTATGCGTGGGCAAAGTTGTCCCCTGTGGCGGGAAGTTTTTTCCGGAGCCGGAGACGACAATCTGGGGGCGGGGAGGGGGAGTGTGCGGCGGGGCTTTCATAAGAGCAAAGCGGGCAACGTCTTTCAACTTGTCCAATTTTCTCCGGCGCGCCGTATGGACTGCACGCCGGCGCCCCGTCGCACGTCTGTGTGTCGAATGCTAACGTGCGTGATGGCATATGCTTAATCAGGCGCGCAGACTTACATTATCAGGTGGAAGTCCTTGACAAGTCCCTGCGGCCGCCTTAATATGGTTGCCTGTTTGTTGACCGAAGCCGTGGAGGAGATACTGTCGGCCCCTGGTGGTTTCTCTCCGACTCGTTCCTGTCGGCCCCCATCCGTGCTTCGATCACTGACCACGAGAGAGACGCATTTGAGATGATATCAAACACGGAGATCAGGATGGGAATTGCGAAATTCTCTGCCACGGTAGCGACCGTTCTGGTTTTGTTGTCCTCCGGGATCAGCGCCAGCGGCTTCGAAAACTCGGGCGTCGGGATGAAAGCCCGGGGCATGGGGGGCGCGTTCCGGGCGATTGCGGATGACTGGACCGCCGCCTACTACAACCCGGCCGGCTATGCCTACATCCTGGACAACCAGCTGGGATCGGCCTGGGCCTTTGTGCACCACCGCGACGAGTTCGTGCCGAACACCCGCTGGGGCGGCACCTTCGACCGCGGTGTGTTCGACGGTCGCACCAACTACAACAACCATGAGATCCTCACCAATCCCTCCGCCGGCATCCTCCTCCGCCTCCCGGTGGCCGGCGAAACCGTGTTCGGCCTGAGCGCCTACCAGCGGTTCGACCGGAACATCACGTGGAAACTCTACGAGCCCCTGCGCGCCTACAGCGACAGCGCGAATTTTCCCGACGATCAGTTCGGCATGAACCTTGACGTCGTCTCATTCCAGCTGACGGCGGCGAAGGAGTTTGCCTGGGGCGAGCGCAGCGCCGCCCTCGGGATCGGTCTGCAGTTGCAGCGCGCCGACCTCATTTACACCAACGTCTTTTTCCGCCGGAACCCGATCACGAATTCGCCCGATGAACCCCTCTACGACGTGATGCAGGATTATCCCTGGGACGTGATCACCCAGTGGAGCCGCAGCGACGGCGAGGGGTGGGGATTCGGGGTCAACCTCGGGGCGATGGTGCAGTTGAGCGAGCGCACGCAGGCGGGGGTGACGTTCAACCTGCCGTTCCCGATCACGATCAGCGGCACCTCGCAGAGCCAGTTCTACATGCCGGACGGCGCGACCATGGTGACCAACCCGCCGCTGCCCGGGATCATCCCCGGCACCATCAGCCACCTGTTCGTCTCGGGGGCCGTGGTGCGGCCGATCTCCGATTTCGAGGTGGGTCTCGATCTGCCGCCGAGCCTGGGCGCCGGCGTGTCCTACCAGGCGACCGACCGGCTGGTGCTGGCGCTCGACGGCGAGTACACGTTCTGGTCGCGCTTTGACGGACTCGACTTCGCGTTCTCGAACGCCGTGGGCCTGGCCGGTCCGGCCGACACGGTGCCGCTGGCCCGCGAGTTCTTCACCGCCGACCTCAGCGCACCGGTCGACTGGGACAATTCGGTGAAGCTGATGCTCGGAGCCTCATATGACTTTCCGGAATTCCTGGCGCCCGAGGTGGGGTTGACGCTGGTGGGCGGGCTGTCGTGGGATCAGTCGCCCGCGCGCAACGAGTGGCGCCTGACCCCGCAACTGCTCGACACCGGCAATAAGTTCGGCTTCTCCGGCGGCGGCATCGTGCACCTCGACCGCTGGGATCTCGGCCTCGTCACCTCGTACACACGTCTGCAGCACCAGCGGGCCTGGGACCTTGACATGGACGAAGCTTTCACCAGCTTCCCCGGCTACTACCAGCCGCAGACTTTTGAAACCATCCTCTCGTTCAACTACCGGTTCTAGGGAGGTCGGAGATGCAAGCAATGACGAGATACCTACTGGCTGCTTTGATTCTGGTGCTCACGCTGGCGACGGGCTGCTCCGACCGGGGTGACAACACCGGACCTGTATATGACGGCGAGAGCGGCGTGCTGACCGCCGATCACATGTTCTTCCAGGAACTGTCCACCCAGATCCGCAACCAGGGTCGTTGGATGCTCTACCTGAAAGCCTGGGTGCCGAAGTACAATGAGTGGGGCCCGCCGCCGAACTACCACCCGGACCACCCGCTTCCCCTCCTGGTGCTCCTGCCGCCGGAAGACGCCGACGAGTGGTACTATTTCCACCACGGCCTCTCGCAGGTGGCCAATGAGTTGATGGCGGAAGGGCTCCTTGAGCCGATGGCCATCTTCGTCCCCCAGAACGACCCGGTTCTGGGCGGCTACTGGTGGGCGGGATCGGGCGGCGGCTGCGGCAATTATGACACTCTGGTCGGCGGCACGCTGATCGACCACATCCGGGAGAATGCGCTCGGCCCCGGCGCTTTCGACACGGCGCAGTGCATGACCGCCATCGGCGGGATCGGCACCGGCGCCTATGGCGCCGTCCGCGCCGCCCTCAAACACCCCGGACGCTTCGGATCCATCAGCGTCATCAACGGCCCGATGGATTTCGACGGCCTCGACGGCCAGGGCGGCCTGATCCCCCTGTTCGCAAAGGCCATCGCCGAACAGTCCGGCGTACCCTTCGCCACTAAGTGGGACACCTCCAGCTACAACGAGATCAGCCGTCTCCTCACCGGCGGCGCTATGGCTTTTTCCCCGCACGACACCCTCGTGTACCCGGTGATCACGTACACCCAGACTGGGCCCAGAGTCGCCTGTCCCGACTCCGCGAAGATCACGGGGACCGATACGTGGGTGCGCACCCGCTACAAAATTGCAGGTACGGAGACGCTCCTGCCCGATCTCATCAGCGCCGCCGATTTCTCGTTTCAGGTCCACCTCCCGTTTGATCGGTTCGGCCGGCCCTACAGCGCGCCCAACGAACCGATCTGGGACCTGTGGCTGCGCAACAGCCCGGACTCGATGATCTACAACGCCGAAAGCCAGGGGCGGGCCTTTCCCAACACCCACTTCTGGGTGGCCTACTCCCGGGAGGACGACCCCCTCGGGTACAATGTCATGACCCGGGACTTCGCCAAGCTGCTGCAGAAGTACCGGTATGATCCCGAGATTTACTACTTCGGAGGCTACGAGGGCAACCCGGGGTGGGGCGACGAGTACCTCACCCACCTGCTGCGCGAAGTGCTCATCTTCCACTCGAACTGCTTCCGTCAGGCCCGCCAGAACCAGCAGGGCGGGAACTGACCCGATTTGACCGGCACATGCGCCCGGAGAACTCGTTTCTCCGGGCTTTTTTGTAGAAGGAAAGGACAGGCGGATGGCTGAGACAACCCCCTACGATCTGCTTTCCGTGGGAGCACACCCCGACGACGTCGAGGTGGGGACCGGCGGCGTGCTGATCGACGCCGCCCGGCGGGGCTACAAAGTCGCCGTCGCCATTCTCACCGAGGGGGAACTGGGCACCGGCGGCACCGCCGAGATCCGGCGGCGGGAGGTGGAGGAGGCGGCCGGGATCCTGGGCGCCGAGGTCGTCGCCCGCTTTGACTGGGGGGACACCCGGCTGGAGGACACCTATGAACACCGGCGGGCCCTGGCGGAGGTTCTGCGGCGCACCCGTCCCCGCATCGTCCTGGCCCCGTACCCGCACGTCGGCCACGGCCGGCGCCAGTCGCACCCGGATCATGTCGCCGCCGGCATCATCGCCATCAACGCCGCCAACCTCGCGGCGCTGAAGAAAGCCGACGTCCCCGGCGAACCCCACCTGGTCACGCGCATCTTCCACTACTTCCTGCCCCCCGGCGTTTCCCCCAACTTCGTCGTCGACATCACGCCGCACTTCGACCGCTGGATCCAGGCCCTCTCGGCCCACCGCTCGCAGTTTTTGAACCCCGAGAAGTCGCGCGACTACCTCGAGGGGATTGCCGCCACCAGCCGCTCGTTCGGGCTCCTGACGCGTGTGAAGTACGGCCAGGGGTTCCATGCCGTCGAGCCAATCCTGGTCAAGGACATCATGACGCTCGCGGAGAGCTGGGAGGGCTAGGCGGCGAGGGGCGCGGCGGCCGCGGAGGGGAACATGGAGAGATTGGCCTTGCTTTCGGTGCGCCGGTCGTGTTTCTTGGCGCAAAACCGGTCCAACCGCTGAATCGGCCGCAGGGCCCCCAAGGAGGTCTCTCCCATGACATGCCGCGCATCCGCGTCGACGGTGCTGGTTGCCGTCGTGCTCCTGGCGATATCGGTCGTCGCCCGCAGTCCGCTGCCGCCCGTCGAGTCCGACCCGGGGCGGCCCGCACTCCCGCCCCTGGCGCTTTCTCCCGATTCCGTCTGCGATCCCGGTGTGGTCTGGCCGACGGCCTACGGCGTCCAGCAGACAGGGGAGATCAATGCCGCGTTCACGGCCGCCGGTAAGTTCGGCCTTAGGTTCTTCTATGGTCCGTGGGTGGATTCATGGCCGTCCCAGGGATTCGAAACGCCCGCCTACAGCGGAGTCGATTACCTGTTCACCGGGGGCCTCTGGGTTGGCGGTGTCGTCGGCAACGACACCCTCGTGTCGGTTACATACGACGGTTGGGTAAACGTGGAGGAGTTTTTCCCCCCTCGGCTCGTGCCGGAGGTTGATCGTTTTCCCGCCGTGTCGGATTTCGGCCTGCGGACGTCGTTCACCGATACGTGCGCATCGTGCCCGAGCGAGGATCCGATCGACAGCACTCACCGGCCGCTGGACGTGAAAGTCGCGTTGCGCAGCCACGCCTGGCGCACCCCGCCCCTGGACAAACACATCTTCTATGACGCAGTCATCACCAACATCGGCAGCGAACTGATCGAGGCGGGTTATGTCGGGCTGTACGTGGACGGCGACGTCGTTTGGGTCGGAAGCACGGGTGAGGGGTGGACTGACGATCTCGCCGGAGCGGTGCGGGAGGTCGGCACGGCGTACATCATCGATAACAACGGGGATTTCGGGTCGGGTGAGCCGGAGAAGTTGCGGGCGCTTGCGGCCCGCTTCCTGAACGCCTCCCAGTCCCCGTCCGACACAAACTGCAACTGGTGGATCTCCAACGGGTATGCCGAACTCGATTTCGGGCCCCGGCTGCGCGGCGCCCCGGATGACCCTTTCCGTGATTTCGGCACCGGCGGTCTCGGCACGCCGACCGGCGACGCCAACAAGTATTACGTGCTGCGCCATCGGGAATGGGACTACGACCAGTTCGCCACGGCGGCGATCGACTCGGCCGATCCGCTGTGGCTGACGCCGCCGGCCGCGCTGGCAGTCGATCTGTGCAATGGCTATGACGCGCGCTTCCTCCTCTCCCTCGGCCCGTTCACCCTCGCTCCCGATTCCAGCTTCCGCGTGATCTTCTCCATGTTCACGGCGGACTCCATCCACACTGTCCCCGGGAACCTGGCCCATCTTCCCGCTGACCCGGCCGCGTACCGTGACAACCTGGGTCTCGAGCGGCTCGCAGCCGGCGCGGCCGCCGGCGAGACGGCGCTGCCGCTCCTGCTGGATCCGCTGCAGGCGCCCGCCTGGCTGGAAGTCGCCCCGGGGTACGGGCACTCCGACCTCTCGTTGGAGTGGGATCCGTGGGTGTACGACGAAGTGACCGGGTACAACATCTATGTCACGCCGCTCGATCCGGGGCTTCTCCCGCACCCGGGCGCTGTGCCCCCCTGGCTCATTCCCGAATCGCCGGTTCTCGCCGGCACCGCCGGCCGGACGTACAAGGCTGTCCTGCCGTGCGACCCCGGCGTGTTCGCCGCCGTCAATATCGCCCACGTCTCCGCCGCCGGCGCGGGGGCCTTGAGCACGTCGGAGTTCATCCACGTCCCGAGCCCCAGTGCGCCGGATGTCAGGTCCATGTGGTTTGTGCCGGGGGAGGAGGAGGCGGTTGTTCACTGGCCCGCCCAGGCGGGCGTCGACCGCTACCATGTGTACCGGGGCACCCGGTACTTCGCGCCCTTCTACAGCGAAGGCCGGCTGGCCGCTTCGTCCTACGGCGAGCCGTTCGACAGCGTGACGGCGGACGGCAGGTGGTACTACTACTACCGCATGGCGCCGTACTTGGAGGTGCCGGCGCTCGAATCGTCGTTTACAGAAACCGTCGCCGACAGCGCCGATTTCCTCATCACGGCGGTCAACGCCTACGGGTTCGAGTCGGCCCCGCGGCCGGTCAAGGTGCTGCGGGTGCCGGTGCGGGACAAGAGCCTCATGGTGCTGACGAAGACGGCGTCGGGGCCGGGCGGAATCTTCTCCCCGACCGCCTTCTGCGAGCAGTTCTATCAGGCGGCGTTCCGCTACGAGATTTTTGATTACATCAACGCCGCTGACCCGCAGTGGCTTCAGCTCATGCCGTACGACATGGTGATCATCGACGGCCCGTTCCACGACGGCTTCCCGAGCCCCACCGGCGGATTTCCGGTCGCTCTCGAGCGGTACCTGAAGTCCGGAGGGAAACTCGTCTGCTTCTCGAACCTGGGGGCGTACTACGGGATGGGCTACCTGACGGGGCCCGGGACGCGGGCGCTGCCATCGTCCGTTCGCTCCTGGTTCGGCGTCGACTCCGCCACCTGCACGGGCTACGGCTACTATTACACCAACGGCATCCCCCACGTCGACAGCATCTTCGCCTTCCATACGGCGGAGCCGATCGGCGGCGGTTTCCCGTCGCTCTCCTGCGACACCGCCGCCTTCCCGCTCGCTGCGAACTGGACCACGTTCTGGCCGGAAACCAGTCCCCCCTCGGTGGCGACCTTTACGCTTTCGTCGGATCCCTCGGCCGATGCCGTCGCCACGCACGTCTTTCGGTCGCTCGCGCCGGCCACCTCCCTGCAGGAGGGAGGGATCGTCGGCGTCAAGAGTCGGGTGGCTTTCTTCGATGACACGTCCGACGTGCACCTCTTCGGTTTCCATTTGTACCACATGGACACGCTCGATGCCCGGGCACTGCTGGCGGCCCTGCGGACGCCCAATTCGGCCCCGGCCCTCGCCCTGACCGGCGAGCCCGGCTACGAGCGGAAAGGCGTGGTCCCGCAGTGGGGGAATCCCGGCACCGCCTTCGAGTTCCGCGTCGAGTTCAGCGATCCCGACGGCGACCTGCCGCTGCCCGGCTACCCGCGGGTGCACCTTTACAGCGCCCTCACCGGGGGACCGGCGGTCGGAAGTCCGTTCCCGATGACGGCGGTGTCGGGCGCGCGCTCGGCGGGCCAAGTGTACGCGGCGGTGGTGCAAGACCTCCCGCCCGATCCCTCGTACACGTACTGGTTCGAGGCGCGCGATGAGCACGGCGCGGCCGCCGCCGGCGCCGTCACCGCGGCCCACCGGTTTTACGGTCCGGTCGTCACGGATCCGGGCGGAGCGGTCCGGTGGGTGGCCGTAACCGGCAACGACACCACCGGCACGGGCGACGAGGGCGCGCCGCTGGCCTCCGTCCAGCGCGCCGCCGATCTCGCCAACAACGGCGACACCATCCGCATCGGCGACGGCGTCTATCCCGGCGCCTTCCTCAGTTTCTGGGGAAAACAGCTGGTGATCGAGTCGGTTCACGGCGCCGCGGCGACCGTCATCGACGGCGGGCTGTCACCCAATGTGATCGCCTCGACCAAGATCGGAGTGCCGCTGGCGGGTTTTGAGGACAGCACGTTTGTGCTGCGCGATCTGACTCTGCGCAACTTCGGAAATGATACGCTCGACGGCCGGGTGCTGGACCTGAACGGGAGCAGTCCGTCGATCCGCGACTGCCGGTTTGAGGCGACGCGGGGGCGGTCCGCCGGGGCGGTGGTCTGTCGGGGCGGGAGTCCCGTCTTCGAAGGCTGTGCCTTTATCGCCAACCGGGCCGACTCGGCCGGAGGGGCGGTGTGGCTCGACTCGTGTGAGATCCGGTTTGTCGGCTGCACGTTTGCCGGCAACGCCGCCCCGCTGGGTTCGGCGGTGTGGGCTTCCGCGTCGCACGTCACGCTCGAGCGCTGCATCCTCGCCTATGGCCAGGGGAGCCCGCCGGTGGCCTTCGACCCGGCGCACCCCGGCGCCGTAACGGTCTCCTGCACCGATCTCTTCGGCAACGCGGGGGGCGACTGGAGCGGCTGCCTCGCCGGGCTGGGAACAGGCGACAACCTGACCCGCAACCCGCAGTTCTGCGACACGACCGGCGGCGACTACCACCTCTTCGTGCACTCCCCCTGCCGGGCGGAAATGAACAACTGCGCCGCGCTGATCGGGGCTTATGCGGTCGATGAGGCCTGCGCCGGATGCTGCGCGCTGCGGGGGGATCTCACCGGCGAGGGTTCGGTGACGGTCGCCGACATCACCGCCCTCATCCGCCAGGTCTTCCGCGGCGGGGCGGAGCCGGGTTGCCCGGAGCACTCCAACGTCAACGGAGGCCTGGGGGTCAGCCTGATCGGCCCCGTGAGTGTGGTAGATATCACGTACCTGGTCAACTATGTCTTCCGAGGCGGATCGGCGCCTCCCGCCTGCGGTTTCCCGGGCGCGCCCGAAGAAGTCGTTCCTGATTTTGGGGCGGTCGGCGGCGCCGCTCCGGTTCCCTCGCCGCGGCCGTAGCTCAAGCGGTGAAGATGTCATAAGAGAAGGCGGCCTCCGCGCGGGGGCCGCCTTCGTGCTCTGCGGACCGGTCACACGCAAGCCGGGCTACATCTGCATTGCCAGCGCTTTCTGAATGAGCGTATCGAGCGCCGGGCCGCGGCAGGTGTCATGCATGGCGATCAGCGTCCCGTCCTTGCCGATCAAAAAAGGCGAGGGGATCGAGCCGACCGCGAAGGCCTGGGTGATGCCGCCGGTCCAGTTCTGTTCGTCGTAGACGTGGCGCCAGGGCATCCCGGCCTCGGTGATCCACGCCCGGTAGGCATCCTGGGTCGTCTGGTTGGGATAGTCGAGCGAGATCGACAGGATGTCGAATCCCTGGGATCTGTATTTCTCGTATGCGGCTTTCAGGTAGGGCAGTTCCGCGCGGCACGGGCCGCACCAGGTGGCCCAGAAATCCAGCAGGAGCACTTTGCCCCTGTAGTCCTCGAGCGACACCGGCTTGCCGTCGATATCGGTGGCCGTCAGCGGGATCGGCCAGCTCGCCTTCACCATGTCGGCGGGAAAGAGCGTCTTGGCGACCGCCATCGCATTCTCATCGGCGGCGTTGCGGGCGGCGAAATCTTTGATCTGCGGATAGAGCGTCTCGCGCGCCTCCCCGGCGGCGCCGAGGCGGGCCGCCAGGATCCACCCCTCCGCCCCGCCATAGCGGCGGTAGGACGAGTCCATCCGGCCGTAGTAGCTCTCCGCTTTGGCCAGCGCCGCCTGCCCCTCGGGCGTGCCGGTCGCGGCGGGACCGTGCTCCATGATGGCCGCCGCCACCCCGCGGTAGCAGGCCTCCGAGGCCGATTCTGCGTTCGGCGAGGTCGCCAGGTAAGCGTCGACTTCCTTCATGATAGTCTGCGAGACCGCCCCCCACTTCTCGTCGTAGGGGGAGTTCATGCGGCCCAGCGAGATGATGCGCTCGAGGTCGTAGTCGAAACGGTCGCCCAGGAGCGCCTCGGTAGCGGCCAGCCGCTTCGCCTCGAGGTCAAGGTTGGCCGCAGCGGTCTGCCAGGGGTGCCAGACCTGGCTGTTGACGCGGAGAATCTCCTGCTGCCCGTCAAACCACGCCACCAGCGCCGCGGAGTCGGTGATTCCCTGCGGCGGCGTCACGTCGCGCGGCAGGCCCGCCGCCAGCATCCCCATCTTCTCCGTATCGAGCTGGCGGGCCTTGTCCAGGATCGCGGCGAAGCGCGGGTCGTCCCGCAGCGGAGCGAGGTCCGGGTCGTTTTCGAGATGATCGACTACGGTCCAGCCGCGGGTGACGGCCGTGTCGAGATAGGCCAGCGCCGCGTCGGCGTTCCCCATCCGGCTGTAGGCGCAGGCGAGGTTGTACAGCCCCCACCGTCCCTCGGGAATCACCTCCGCCTGTTTCCGGAACGCCGCCAGCGCGGAATCCTGTTGGCCCCGCTCGAGGGCGCCGTACCCCTCGTTGCTCAACTGGATGTACTGGGTGATGAGAGCCTGGTCGTAGGCAGTCGGGAGCGTCAGGCGCGGCGAATCGTCCGACCCGCCTGAGCAGCCGAGAACAAGCAGCGCCAGTCCGCCGAGAACGAGCGCGGCGACGGTCGTTTTGTGAGGCACGGGGCAACTCCTTTCGGTGGTATGAGTTCGTCGGAGATAATAAGATGATCCCCGGCCGCCGAGGCAAGCGCAGATATTGGGCGCGCCGCCGGCCCGCCCGGGCCGCTCAGGCCCGGGCCGACTGCGTCAGCGCGTCGAACGCCGACCGCAGGTCGATCAGCAGATCATCGATATGTTCGATCCCGACCGACAGCCGCACCAGGCCGTCGGTGATCCCCCGCGGCTCGCGGATTTCCCTGGGAATCGAGGAATGGGTCATCGCCGCCGGGTGGTTCACCAGCGACTCCACCCCGCCGAGCGACTCGGCCAGCACGAACACCCGCAGCGCCATCACGAACCGCTTGACCGCCTCGAAATCGAACTGCGGCGCGATCGTGAACGCCACCATGCCGCCCGGAAGGCGCATGCGGTTCGGCACCGGCCGGCCGTCGAGCCCCGGAAAATACACCTTCTCCACCGCCTCGACCGTCTCGAGGTACTCCGCGATCTTCATGGCGTTGACCGAGTGCCGCTCCATGCGCAGCGCGAGCGTTTTCAGCCCCCGCAGCACGAGCCAGGATTCCCACGGTCCCAAGTGCGCCCCGCCGGCGTACTGGTTGAACCAGAGCTGCTCACCGAGCGAGGAATCCTTCACAATGAGCGCGCCGGCCACGAGGTCGCAGTGGCCGCCGAGGTACTTGGTCATCGAGTGGAGGACGATGTCGGCGCCGAGTTCGAGGGGCTGCTGGAGGTAGGGCGTGGCGAAAGTGTTGTCGACCCCGACCAGGATCCCGCGCTCCTTCGCGACCGCCGCGACTTTCTCGATGTCCACGAGGTGCATGAGCGGGTTCGTCGGGGTCTCGAGCCAGAAGAGCCGGGTGTTCGGGCGGATGGCGCTCTCGAGATTCTTCGGGTCGCGCCCGTCAACATAGGTGAAATCCAGCCCGAAGCGCCGTCCGATCCGCTCGAACTGGCGCATCGTGCCGCCGTAGAGATCGTCGACCGCCACCACGTGGTCGCCGGTTTTGAGTAGTTTGAGCACCGCGTCGAGCGCGGCCAGCCCGGAGGCGAACGCCGCCGCCTTCGTCCCCCGCTCGAGTTTCGCCAGCGTCTCCTCGAGCGCCAGCCGCGTCGGGTTTTTCCAGCGGGCGTACACGTAGCCCGACTCATCCCCCGGATAGTCGACACGGTAGGTCGAGCTGGGGTAGATCGGGGTGGTCACCGAGCGCGTGCCGTCCTCCGGCACGCGGCCGGAGTGGATCGCGGTGGTTTCGAACTGCCAGTTCTTGCTGCGGTCGTGAGCCATAAGCGCCTCTACTCGATGAATCCTTTCTCGCGCATCCACTCGTCGTTGAAAATTTTGCTGATATACTTGTTCCCGTGGTCGGGGAGAATCGCCACGAGCAGTTTGTCCTCGGCCAGATCGGCTTCCTGCGCGTAGCGGAGCGCCGCCAGCACGATCCCGCCGGAGGAACCGCCGCCGCAGATGCCCTCTTTGCGCGTGAGATCGCGGGCCATGAGGAAACAGTCCCGGTCGCTCACCTGGCAGATGTCGTCGATCACCGTCAGATCAAGCGTCGGGCAGAGGAAGTCATCGCCGATCCCCTCCACCAGGTAGGGGTGCGCCTCGGGGAGAGCGCCGGTTTTGAAGTAGTGGTAGAAGACCGAACCCTCGGGGTCGGCGGCGATCACGGCGACTTTCGGGTTCTGCTCCTTGAGGTAGCGGGCGGTGCCGGAGACGGTGCCGCCGGTGCCGATGCCGCCGACGAGGACATCGATCTTCCCCTTGGTCTGGCGCCAGATTTCCGGGCCGGTCGTGCGGTAGTGGGCCTCGATGTTGTCGGTGTTGAAATACTGCCCGACGAAGTACGAGTGCGGCGTCTCGCGGGCGATCCGTTTGGCGGTCTCGTAGTAGGAGCGGGGATCCTCCGGTGCAACCGCGGTCGGGCAGACATGGACCTGGGCCCCGAACGCCCGGAGCGCGTTGATCTTCTCCGCCGACATCTTGTCGGGGATAGTCAGGATGGCGCGGTAACCGTGGGCGGCGGCGAACATGGCCACCGCCGCGCCGGTGTTCCCGGAGGTCGCCTCGACAATCGTCCCCCCCGGCGACAGCTCCCCTTTGCGCTCCGCCTGCCGCAGCAGGTAGATCGCCATGCGGTCTTTCACCGAGCCGGTCGGGTTGAGAAACTCCGGTTTGACCAGGATCGTCGCCTTGATCCCCCATTCCCGGGGCAGCACGCGGAGCCGGACGAGCGGGGTGTTGCCGGCTGTCTCGGTCATATCCTCGGCGTAGGCAATGTCCCGGAGGCGGGCCGGGAGAGGTGTGGGGTTGTGGCTGTTCATGGACAAATAATCTCTCTCTTGTCTGGGTCGTTGTTTTCGGGCGTTCGCACGGTCCAGAACACCGGAGGGCCGGGAAAGTTCGACGCCGGCCCGTAGTATAGCGGGCGCGGAGAACCTGTGTCAAGGCCATGGCGGCGGGCCGCACCCGCGGGAGCGCGCGAGACAGCCGATGCATCGTGCGCGATCCGGCCGCGCGCGCCTTTTCCCCGCAACCGCCCGCCCGGCTGCCCGTATATTCAATCACGAACACCGGCGGACCGCCCGTCCACGAAACCGACCGAACTGAGAGGTGTCGCCATGATCGCCGACCGTGTTCTCTCCGAGCAGCTCGCGCTGTTCTTCTATGCCGACCCCATTATGAGCCGCTAGCCAACCGCGGCTCCGTCAATAAACTTCCTCAGGGTCCCGTTTCCCGGCCAAGGACGCGGGACCCTTCATATTTTGTTATATCATTGTCAATCAATATAGTACGATGGTGCTTGTTGATCCGGGACCGGTGTGTGTGCGAACTCTTTCCTCATTTCATCGGTGTAAAAAAAAGTTTGCTTCTCGGAAACCGGAGCACATAATTAGCCGGTTTCCGCTAGCACCTTGAACTTGTTCTGAGGGAGTCGAAAATGCGTTGCGCCGAGTGTGGCGACAAAATCACGGGCAAGCCGATCAAGCGCGGGAACCGGGTGTTCTGCTCGATCGATTGCGCCGAGTCCGCTGCCCAGGACCGGTACGATGACGAGGAAGACCAGGAACTCGACGATGAATTCGACACGCTCGATGAGGAAGAGGTCGACTTTGAGGAGGATTCCGAGGACCGTTTTTTGGGAGGAGAGGACGACGAGCGGTAGCCGGCGGAGGGCGCCGGCGGTCGTTGCGCGGGGCATCTCCCGGGCCGATTTTTCCGGGCGCTGTTCCTGCATGGGCTGCGCCCCGGATCATCGCGCCGGCGGGTATCGGTCATGAGGGCGAGCGGGGGCGAAAATTATATCCTTGACAAACCGGATTGGCGCGATAAATTACCGGGCTGGAAACTCGGACCAGTTAGGACAGATTTGAAGGTGAGCGACCGCGCGCCGGATACCGACGCGACAACCGCAAAAGAGAGACAACCAAGGAGTGCCGGCTGGATCTGGGATGCGCGGCACGTTAAGGATCACTGCTAACGCAACCAGACGTGTGCAAGTTCGCCGGGGACTTGAGCATGTCTTTTTTTTCATGCAAACCAACAACTCCCGGCAGTGAGGTAGTGTGATATGTTCAAGCGTGTGTCGCTGGCTCTAGTGGCGCTCGCGATGCTTCTGGCGGCGGCCGGTTGCTCGAAAGCCCCGGAAGCGGAAATGCAGGCCAGTGAAGCCGCTATGCAGGCGGCAGTCGCGGCCGAAGCCGAGCAGTACGCGCCCGAAGCGTTCCAGGCTGCACTGGACACGCTGAATTCCGCCAAGGCCCTCAAGGCCGAGCAGGACGGCAAGTTTTCGCTGTTCCGCCGCTACGGGAAAGCGGCCGAGATGTTCGTCCGCGCCCAGACCCTCTCTGAGCAGGCCGCTACCGCTGCCGCTGAAGAGAAGGAGCGCGTGCGGGTGCTGGTGGCCGGTCTGTTGACGCAGGCCGACAGCGTGTTGACCCAGGCCACGCAGCTTGTCGACAAGGCCCCCCGCGGCAAGGGGAACAAGGCTGAGATCGAGCTCATGCGGGGCGAGTTGTCCTCGGCGACCACCGCGCTCGCCGATGCCCGGGCCGACTTCGACCGCGGTCAGTTCCTGGTCGCCAAGACCAAAGTCGAGGCCGTCAGCCAGCGCCTCAACAGCCTGATCAACGAAGTCAATACCGCCTTCTCGCGCACGGGCCAGCGCTGACCGCTGCCCCCGCGACAACATACGGCCCCGGGGACCCTTGCACAGAATCGGTCTCCGGGGTGTTCTTGTAGGAGAACTCCTTCGATGACGGGGCACGACGGCAGGTGCGACGGACGCTGCGCAGACTGACTTTCGCCGCCGTTCTGATCGGCGGCCTGGGCGGGTGCGAGGATGCCCCCGAGGGGCTGTACCGGCAGGCCGATTCGGCTGTGCGCCGGGTGCGCACGCAGACGACCGGCGCCTACGCCGATTCGCTGCTGCGCCAGGCCGACAGCCTGCTCCTATCGGGCCGTCTGGAAATGGCCCGACAGAACGGCCGGATCGGGCCGTTCCGGGATTTTGCCGCCGCCGAGTCGCTGCTCACCCGGGCGCTCCAAACCGCCGTGGCCGCCTCCGATTCGGCCAAGGTCCGGCACGACCGCGCCCGCGATGCCGCGCTCGCCCGGCGCGACGAGCTGCTGACCGAGCTTAAGACCTGGCGGGAGGCGCTCAATGGGTTCCTCCGCCTCCACGGCGCGGAAAAACGGCTGACCAACGCCGAACTCGGCCTCCAGATCGGCCGCCGCCTGATCGACTCCGGCAAGTACGCCGAGGCCATGGAGGTGATGGATGACGTGCGGGATTCGCTCGGACGGATTCGCGACATTGTCGACGAGTACATGCGCGATGAGTCCCGCCACATCAGCACCTGGCGGCGCTGGGTGAACGAAACGATCCAGGAATCCCGGGCCACCGGGACGTCGGCCCTCATTGTCGACAAAGCGGCGCACCGGGCCTACCTGGTGTCCAGCGGGCGGCTCGTGAAATCCTGGCCGGCCGACCTCGGCCACAACCCCTCGCGCCAGAAGCTGTTCGCGGGCGACGGTGCGACGCCGGAGGGGATGTACCGGGTGACCGAAGTGCGGCGCCGCGGCAGCAAGTACTACCGCGCCCTCATGCTGAATTACCCGAACGAACTGGACCGCCGGCGGTTTATGGAGAATAAGAAAGCCGGGGTCATTTCCTCGGGCGCCAAAATCGGCGGCCTGATCGAAGTTCACGGCGAGGGCGGTCAGAACCGCGATTGGACCGATGGCTGTGTGGCCCTGTCCAACGAGGACATCGACGAACTGTTCCAGCACGTGCAGAAAGGGATGCCCGTGACGATTGTCCGGCGCTCCGACAAGTGGCCATGAGATATGTCGTGATTGTGCTCATCGTCGCGCTGACGGTCACCTTCGCCGCCATCTACCTGTCGCCTCCGGACGAGGCCGACGGGTCGCGCGCGGCGCAGGTGGTCGGCGACACCGCCGCCCGGCTGCCCGAGGGCCGCTCGCTGCGCAGCCAGCTCGCGCTTTTGCAGCGCGACCTCAAGCGGGTCGCCCCCCGGGAGCCGTATATCGTGATCAACACCCACGCGAGCAAGCTGTCGCTGCGCACCGCCGACAGCGTGCTGTTCGAAGCGGTCTGCTCGGCCGGTTCGGGGGCCGAACTGACCGACTCCACCACCGGGCGGCGCTGGGTGTTCGACACCCCGCGCGGAATGTACAAAGTCACGAGCAAGATCAAGGATCCGTGGTGGCGCAAGCCTGACTGGGCGTTTGTCGAAGAAAACGAACCGGTCCCCGAGGACGAAAACGAGCGGCTCGATCCGCGCATGATGGGCGAGTACGCCATCGGTTTCGGCGACGGCTATTTCATCCACGGCACCATCTACGAGCGCCTCCTCGGCGTCAACGTCACCCACGGCTGTGTCCGCCTCGGCGCGGAGGATCTGCGCTACCTCTACAAGAAAGTGCCGATCGGCACGAGGATCTATGTCTTTTAGCCGCCCTCGGCTGCGCGCCCTGATCGCCCTCGGCGTCCTCGCCGCCGCCGCTATCGCCTCCTGCGAACAGCAGCAGGCGGCCTCCCAGACCACCGGCGCGGCCGACCCCGGGGAAGCCCGCCTCGAGCGCGAGTACATGCGCGCCCTGGCTGAGATGGAACTGGCCCGCGGCGACCGCACCTACCTCGTCATCGACCCTGGCAGGCGGGCCCTGCTGCTGAAGCTCAAAGGCGCCGTCGTTTTCTCCGTCCCCATCACCGTCGTCGACGACGACACCGCGCTCTCGGCCGGCGAGGTGACCGACCGGCTGCGCGAGTTCGGCCTGGACCTGCTCGGCGACGACGTCGAGGTCTCGTTCCTCCGCGACCGTTACATGTTCAGCAGAGCCGGCGTCATCCCCGATTCGATCCTCCAGATCATCTGCGACGCCGTCAACGCCGACCCCGCGCTGGTCCAGCGCTTCCTCCCCGAGCGCTTTGTCCTGGAATGGGAGGGGGGCGCCGTGCTCGACGTGCGCACCACCGTCAAGGGGCAGGCGACCTCGGCGTTCGGCAACATCATGGCCGGTCTCAAGCAGATCATCAAGCGTCCCTTCACCACCCAGTTGCGCGTGCAGATGGACGCCGAGGCGGCTCTCACCCTGTACTCGGTGTGCGAGCCGGGCACGCCGACCATCCTCACCGCGATGCAGTAACCTCCCCGCCGGGCCGCGCAAAAAAAGCCGGAACCGCGAGAGTCATGACCATGGCGCCGTCCGCCTGTCCCCCGGCCGTTCCCGTTAAGCCGGCGGCCTTCCCGCTCATTGTTCGGGGAACATGGCCTCGTAGATCTCCTGCATCTTTCCGGACCGAATCTCGCGGGTCAGTTGGTCGGTTTCGCGGTTGACCCAGGCGTGCATCGGGTCGTTGGCCAGGAGGCTGTCGATATACGCGTTCACCGCCGCGTTGCCGTAGGCCCGCGCCTCCGGAAGCAGCCCGAAGTAGAAGTGCTTGGCGACCTCGTAGAGACCGTGCCACCAGGTGTAGTCGGGCCCCATCATCGCGGCGCCGTGGCGGGCGCGGCGGCCCTCGTGGTGCCAGATCTCCCAGTAGGTCCACTCGATCTCGTTGCCGAACGAGGCCGGGCGCTCCAGCAGCCCCTGGGCGCGCACGCGGGCGAGAATCTCCCCGGCCGGCCGGGCGAACTTCTCGTTGTACAGGGCCACGACCGCGTCATACTGGTAGTAGTGGCCGTCGACGAACCCGCCGCCGTGGCAGTTGGCGCAGACGCGCTTCATCGCCGCCCGCTTTTCCTGCCAGTTCTCCTTGTGCACCGACACTGCCGGCCGCAGCGTCCAACTGATCCGCTCCCCGACGTCGTGGGTGCCTGGGGATGCGGGGGTGGCGCCTATGTGGCAGGTGGCGCAGGTCGGGGCCGCGGCGTAGTCGCGCCCGACCACCCAACTGTCGCCGGCGAGCTTCATCTTGTCGACGTTGGTGTAGAACGCGTTACCGTGCTTCGACTCGTCGTAGATCTCGCGCTGCGGGTGATCCGGACCGAGGTGGCACTTGCCGCACGCCTCGGGCCGGCGGGCCTGCGCCGCCGAAAACGTGTGGCGGGTGTGGCAAGCGGTGCACGAGCCCTTGCTGCCGTCCGGGTTGATCCTTCCGATTCCGGCATTCGGCCAGGACTGCCGGGCCAGCCGGTTGGGCCGGTTCGGGTCGATCTGCACCTTCGCGCCGTGGCAGTTCTCGCACCCGGCGATCGCCGCGGGCGCGCCCCCCGCCACATGGGCGAGATAGGCGTCGTTGGACTCCAGAATCTGCCCCGCCGTCGCATGGTACGAACGCTCCACCTCCGTCGCCTCCTTCTCGTGGCAGGCGCGGCAATCGGCCGGCGTGACCAGGGTGGCGATCAGGGCCCCGTTGTGCGCAAAGGCGTCCGGGTCGCCCTCGGCCGCCGCGTGGCAGTCCCGGCAGCCCACCCCGTACTGGCCGTGGAGCGACTCCTGCCACTGCCGGTGGAGCCCCGCGGTCTGCTTCTGATGACAGTCCTCGCAGGCGTCGGCGGACGCGGCCGTCTGAGCCGCCGCGCCGGACGCGGCTACCGCCCACAGCAGGATGACGATGTTGAGAAACCTCATGCGATCCTCCTCTCCGGCGGTTCCCGCCCCGAAAGACCGACCGGGGAGGAGACCGCCTCGGTGATTTGCCCCCAACATACTCGCGAAGGCGCCGGGCGCAACAGATTTTGGCGCCGGTCGGGGCCCGGGCCGGGGCCCGGCGCCGGGGGCGCACCGCCGCATTTATTGTTTGCCTTGGCCGCACGTTTTCGCTAACCCTAAGGGGGAACCGACTGGGAGCAGAGGACGTATGCGGACACTGGTGCAGAACTGGCTCATCAATCACCGGGTGAACGTCGCGGCGGCCGAGTGGCTGTCGTGGCTGATCGTCGGCGTCGCCGTGGCCGGCGCCATGGTGATCGCCAAGACCGCCGCCCAGGTCATCGTGCTCCGCATCGTGCGCTACTTCGTCATGCGCACGCAGACCACATGGGACGACGCGCTGCTCCACCGGCGCTTCTTCAACCGCCTCGCCCACCTCGCCCCCGGTCTCGTACTCTACTTCTGCGCCGGGCTGTTCCCCTCGATCCGCGAGGGCATCGAGCGGGCGGCCATGGTCTACATGATCATGACCGGCCTGTTCGCCTTCTCGGCCTTCCTGTCCGCGGTGGACGACGTCTACCAGACGTTCTCGATCTCCCGCCAGCGGCCGATTCGCGGCTACATCCAGGTCGCCCGCATCATCCTGTTCGTCTTTGTCGGCATCGTCGCCATCGCCACTCTCATGAACCGCTCGCCGTGGCTCCTGCTCTCCGGGCTCGGCGCCATGACGGCCGTCCTGCTGCTCATCTTCCGCGACTCCATCCTCGGCCTCGTCGCGAGCGTCCAGCTGTCGTCCAACGACATGGTCCGGATCGGCGACTGGATCGAGATGCCCAAGTACGGGGCCGACGGCGAGGTGGTCGATGTCACGCTGCACGTCGTGAAGGTGCGCAACTGGGACAACACGATCACGAACATTCCCTCGTACCACCTCATCGCCGATTCCTTCAAGAACTGGCGGGGGATGCAGGAGTCGGGGGGGCGCCGAATCATGCGCGCGGTCTGCATCGACGTGTCGAGCATCAGGTTCTGCACGCCCGAGATGCTCGATCGTTTCGAGCAGTTCCAGCTCATTACCGAGTACGTCCGGCAGCGCCGCGGCGAAATCGAGGAGTGGAACCGCGCCCACGGAATCGACCGACGGCACCCGGTCAACGGCCGCAACATGACCAACCTTGGCACGTTCCGCGCCTACGTCTCCGCCTACCTGCGCCGCCACCCGCTCATCAACCCCGACCTGCCCCTCCTCGTCCGCCACCGCGAGCCGACCGAGAAAGGTCTGCCGCTGCAAATCTACGCCTTCAGCCGCGACAAGATCTGGACCAACTACGAGGCCCTCCAGGCCGACCTCTTCGACCACATCCTCGCTGCCGTGCCGCTGTTCGACCTGCGCATATTCCAGCTCCCCGGCGGTCACGATGTCCGGGGACTCGCGGCGCTTCTTCCGCAAGATCACCGGCCGGCGCCGCCGGCTGCGGCCGGGGGAGCGCCCTCGCCCTAACCGCGGGGACACCCATGCGCCAACGGCTGTCCCAAGGAGGTTTTCGCTTCTATGCCCCGAATCACCCGGCCCGAACCCGAACGGGATCTTTTCAAGAACCGCTACAGCCGCGCCTCGGTCACGGCGATGGGGCGGGCAATCAAGGCGGTCTGTCCGACCTTCGACCTTCCCGGCTTCGTCGCTTCCGTCATCACCGATGATTTTCCGCGCCTCGAGTTCAAAGACCGGGGGCGCGCCATTGCCCGCGCCCTGGCCGAATACCTGCCGGGCGATTACGGCCGGGCGGTCGACGTGCTGATCGCCGTCGCTCCCCGCCTCGATGGATTTCACAACTGGGCGGCCATGACATTCATCGAGCTGCAGGGCCTCGCGCATTTCGAGGATTCGGTGCGCGGCATGAAGGCGCTCACCCGCTACAGCACGGCAGAATCGGCGATTAGGCCCTTCCTGAACAGCTTCCCCGACCGCCTGCTGCCGATCCTCCACGAGTGGGCCGCCGATCCCGACGAGCACGTCCGGCGGCTGGCGGCCGAAGGCTCGCGGCCGAGGGGCGTCTGGGTTGCGCACATCGGGGCGTACAAGAAAGACCCGCGCCCCGTCCTCGCCCTGCTGGAGAAGCTGAAAGCCGATCCCTCGAAATATGTCCGCACCGCGGTCGCCAACAACCTCAACGACATCTCCAAAGACCACCCCGACCTCGTCATCACCGCCGCCCTCCGCTGGCTCAAAGACGGGGATGCCGGCACGACCTGGATTGTCCGCCACGCCTGCCGGAGCCTCATCAAAAAGGGCGACCCGCGGGTATTTCCCATCTTCGGCTTCACCGCCAACCCCAAAATCTCCGTCACCGGCCCGCGCCCCCCGCGCCGGGCGGTGGCGATCGGCGCGGACGCCGCCTTCCCGTTCACCGTCACCTCGCGCGCACAGAGCCGCCAGAAGCTGGCGATCGACTACCGCGTCCACTATGTCAAGAAGAACGGGAAGACGTCGCCAAAAGTGTTCAAGCTGGCCGAGAAGACGATTGCGCCGGGGGAGACGCTTGCGCTGCAGGTGAGACAGTCGTTCGCCGATGTGTCGGTGAGGAAACATGTCCCCGGACGGCATCGTCTCGAAATCATCGTGAACGGCAGGACAGTCGCGGCCGCGGACTTCACGCTCGCGTGAGACCGGGGCCGGCGCACATAAAAAGAGCTCCGTGCCGGGGGAGGGGTGACGACACGGAGCGGTGATGGCCGGTGTCAAACGAGTTGTCAATCCGGGCCATCGAGTCTGGTCATTTTGCCACTCTCCATAACCTATCGGCAGGCGCGGGAGTTTCCCGCCTCCGGAAGATTTCGAAAAAGAAGGCCCTGGAAGTCCACAACGCCGGGCCGGACAAAGACTGTCAGCCGCCCCCGCGCCTTCCCGCTTGTTTTTCTGCATCCTTTCCGGGTATATACCAATCCTATGGACGAGAAAGAACAACAGCTGGTGCGGCGGGCCCAGGCCGGCGATTTCGACGCTTTCACCGAACTGATCGCCGCCCACCGGACCAGGCTGTACAACCTGGCTCTCAAAATGACAGGCAGCCAACTCGATGCCGAGGACATCGTGCAGGATACGTTCCTCAAGGCGATCGACAGGATCGACCAGTTCCGCGGCGAAGCCGCGTTCGGCACCTGGCTGTATGCGATCACTCTGAACGAGACCCGCATGGCGCTGGCCCGCGAAAAACGCGCCGACCTCCGGCCGATCGAAGATTACCTCCCTGCCCACGACCGGGATCACGGCGGGCCGACGGTGTACGACTGGCGGGACCCCCACCGGCTTTTGGAGCAGGGAGAATTGCGCACCGCGATCGATCGCGCGATCGGCGAGCTCCCCCTGCCGTACCGCGAAGCATTCGTCCTGCGCTATATCGATGAACTCCCAATAAAAGAGGTAGCCGAACTGCTCGGCGAGTCGGTCGCCGCGACCAAGTCCCGGGTGCTCCGGGCGCGGCTGGCGGTCCGGGACCGCCTCGCGAAACAGTTCGAGGGCCACAATGGGTAAGAAATGCGCTGAATACGTCACCGACCTGAACGACTACCTCGATGGCGAAATCTCGCCGGAGCTCTGCGAGGAACTCGAGCGGCATATCGGCCGGTGCGAAAACTGCCGGATCATGGTCGATACCCTCCGCAAGACTGTGATCCTCTGCCGGGAGGGCCGCCAAGAGAAGCTCCCGGAATCGCTGCAACAGAAACTGACCGATCTGCTCCGGCAGGAGTGGCGGAAGAAGTTCGGTAAGTAGCTGGGCTGTTGAATTTTACGTCGCACCTGATGGGGCCGGAAGCCCCCGGACCGGCCGCTATCGGAATTCCCCCGAAAATTGGAATCTTTTTTGCCTTGTTTTGCATCTAACGGGTACGACGGAAATGACTTTCGATCGCCAAGCTAAAAGGTGGTGGACAATGACTCTGGAAAACGCCGTTCGCCTCTGGGCCGGTTTCGTGGTTCTGCTATCGCTGGCCCTCTACTTGTGGGTCTCCCCGTGGTGGCTGCTCCTGACAGCCTTTGCCGGGTTCAACATGGTGCAGTCCTCCTTTACCGGTCTGTGCCCGGCCCAGTGGATGCTCAAAAAGCTCTTCTTCAAGGACCAGGCCGAGGCGGCCGCTCCCGCGGGGCGGCGCTCGGCCCAGTCCTCGCGGGCGTAGCCCCTTTGCGGTAAGTGTCCAGGCAGGCGGATCACGGGTCGATCCGCCTCCTCTTTTTTAGGCTTAACCGTTCGGCCGTCGGTGACGATACTAGATACTATGATGAAACGACATATGCGGTTTCTCCCGATAATGGCGTCGGCTCTCGGGCTGGCGCTCGTGTGGGCGTTCGGCTGCAGCAGCCCGACCAAGGATGTCTTCGCGCCGGACGAAAAGACATACCAGGTCGCGGGCGCGCTCATCAAGGAGCCCAACAGCAACATCGCCTCGGCCCTGATGCAGGTCTTCAAGAACGGCGACACCGCCGAGACCATGACGATCCTGGTCGGCGACGACACCCTCCTTTACAACGGCCCGACTTTCGACCAGGGGGTCTACGGACGGGTGCTGGGTCCGGCAGACAGCCTCCTGCTCGGCTCCGCGCCGGTCTACCTCGCGGACAGCACCGTGTTCGCCGATACCCTCTTCGCCGTCGTCCCGGGCAAACCGGTCATCACCGACATCTCTCCGCAACTGAAGGGGACGTCGGATCCGGTGCGGGTGACGTGGAACGCGGCCGTCAATGCGGAAGGCTACATTGTGGCCGCCGTCAAGCAGGATTCGGTTTTCGACGGGATCGGCTGGACGCAGTTTGTGGACCAGGCGCTGACCCTGGTCACGATCAATGACTCGGCTTTCACCCGCTTCAACCTGCAGGGGGGCGAGCCCAACCCCGGTCTCTACTACATCTTCGTCTATGCCTACACCGGCGCTCCCGACAGCGCCCTCTCGGCGCTGCGGCTCCCGGTGCCGCTGCCGGCGCAGTTGGACGACAACCTTGACGGCGGGGAACTCGCCGGGCGTGTCGGCACGGTCGTGGTGAGCAACTACGGCGTCGTCGAGGTGCTGGCCAACTAAAGCGGGCGGGCGCGCGATCGAATTGCGATGGGGCCGCTTGGAGCGGCCCCTTTTTTATTGAATTTCCGCCGCGCCCCGTTCTACTTTGCCCGCATGGACGATCGCCGCGCTCTCATCGAGGAACTCGCCCGTCTCGGCACCGAGCAGGTGAACGAAAACACGGTCGACATCGACCGCCTGCCGGCCCTGGAAATTGTCCGGATCATCAACGCGGAGGACAGGAAAGTGGCGGCCGTGGTCGAGCGGGCGCTGCCGGAGATCGCGCGGGCCGCGGAAATCTATGCGGCCGTCCTGCGCGCCGGTGGCCGCGTCTTCTCCATCGGCGCCGGCACCTCCGGCCGCCTCGGCGTGCTCGACGCCGCCGAGTGCCCGCCCACTTTCGGCACCGACCCGGCCCGTATAATCGGCGTCATATCCGGCGGGTACGACACCCTGGTGCTGTCGCAGGAGGGCGTCGAGGACCGCGCCGACGCTGCGGCGGCCGATCTGCAGCGCCACGGGCTCGGGCCGGGGGATTTTGTCATCGGCCTCGCCGCCTCCGTGCGCACCCCGTACACCCGGGCGGGGCTGGAGTATGCCCGCAGCCTGGGCGCGAAAACGGCCTTCCTCATCTGCAACGATCCGGTCAATCTGCCGCCCGGTCTCGATGTCGTCATTGCGCTGCCGGTGGGGCCGGAAGTGATCGCGGGTTCGACGCGCATGAAATCCGGCACGGCGCAGAAGATGGCGCTCAACATGATCTCGACCGCGGCCATGGTGCTGCTGGGAAAAACGTACGGCAACCTCATGGTCGATCTGCAGGCCCGCTCGGAGAAGCTCGCAGCCCGGTCGCGCAAGATCCTGATCGATCTGCTCCGGCTCGAGTATGAGGAGGCCGACCGGCTCCTCGAGGCGGCCGGCGGATCGGTCAAAACGGCCATCGTGATGCAGAAGTTGAAATGTACGGCAGCCGAGGCGCGCGCCCTGCTGGCCCGCCACGGCGGCTTCGTGAGAAACGTCCTGCAACAGGAGAATCCCTAAACCGAGGATGCAGAGCCGTGTCCACGATACGCCAATTCCGGATCGGCTTCGCTCTCGCCGCGGCGGCGGCCGTGCTCATGACCTACGCCGCCATGGTCGCCGGCAGTGACGCCGGGGAGCCGGCCGACCCGCGTGACACCCGCCGCGCGCGCAGCGACGCCTCCGGCAGCATTCCGGATCCGGTGATCAACCGGGTAAACGAACAGTTCCGCACCGTCGAACCGATCCTCCGCGCTTCCTGCTATGACTGCCACAGCGCCTACACGGAATACCCCTGGTACCACCGCCTCCCGGTGATCTCGGGCATGATCGACGACCACATCAAGGAGGGGCGGGAGCACCTCGACTTCACCGACGGTTTCCCCTTTGCGGGCGATGCCGACCAGGTGCCGTTGCTGCAGAAGATGCGCAAGGAGATCGACCGGGGAGACATGCCCCCCCTGAGCTACCGGCTGATGCACTGGGGGGCCAAGATCGACGGGGCGGAGCGCGACTCTGTGTTTGCGTGGATCGATCGCACAGTCCTGTTTCTGGAACAGAGCCGCGGCCAGTGACGCACACGGTTGCGGATCGCTCCGTCCTGTACCGAATCGGCCGGGGAGTGTGCCGTTCGTACCGTACGGTACACTCTGCCGCGTCCCGGGGTTCTTGCCCGGCCGCCCTAAGCCGCTGTTTTTCCGGAAATTAGCCTCGCCCCGCCGCCGTTGGCACGGTTGTTGATCCTATCTGTGGATGACCGAAGGAACCCGGAAGGAGAAGGAAGGAGAACCGACCATGCCTCGCACAGCGCTCACGCTGGTCCCCCTCATGATCCTCGCCCTTCTGGTTTTCGGCTGTTCCGACAACCCCGCCGACACCGCCGCCACCAATTCCGCCGATCTGAATGACTTCTTCGGCGGTTACACTGCGACTCCGGAACCGCCGGGGTTCGGAGATCCTTCGCTGCTGGCCGGGGCGGGCAGCGAGGTGAGTTACGACGATCCGATCCTGGCTTCCCCGGCGGCCGACTCCATCGTCGGCGATCCCGAGGCGGGGTTCTTCTCTCTCCGCGTCGTGTGGGGGCGGCTCCGCTACGACTCGACAGTCACGACGCCCACCGATTGGACCGGGTCGCTGGCGGTCACGCGGGGCGTCGAGATCGTCCGCCGCGTCATCGCTTTCGAGCCCGCACAGGACTACGTTCTCGAACGGACCGACCCGAAACTCGTCGCGTGGGTGAGCCGGACAACGGTGCATCACGACGGCGTGGCTATCGACATCTTTGTCCCCCGGCCGCACGCCGTGGTCGACACCGTCGAGATTCCGATCGTCGACACGCTCGGCGACACCACCTGGCAGACGGTCATTGATACTTTCCCGAGCGAGCCGGTTGAGGTAACGTTTGCGACCGGTCCCTACACGCGCACCTTCACGCTCGGTGAGCTGGTGGCCCTGGACACGATCGTCTACCTCGACGACTCCAACGCTGTCGCATTCCACGCTTTCCGGATGGACCGCGTCCCCTGCGCGCGCGGTTTCCTCGCCGGCTTCTGGGGCGTCGATGAAGAAGGGAACAACGAATTTCGCGGGATGTGGATGTCCCGCTTTGGCTACCTCGAGGGCTGGCTGCAGGGGACGTATGGCCGCAACGACGCCGGCGAAAACGTATTTGTCGGCAAATGGGTCGACGACCGGGGGAACTTCGAAGGGTTCCTCCGCGGGACCTGGATGCCGCATCCCGACCGCCATGCCTCGGATCAGGCCCGCCGCCATGCGGGCGGGTGGTTTGCCGGACGCATCTACGATGCCGACCGGAACGAGATCGGCCTTCTCCGCGGGAAGTTTGCCTCCGACTTTCGTCCGGCCAAGCCCGGGTATTTCCAGGGCATGTGGCGTCTTCACTGCGGCCGGACCTACGGCCAGGCGTGGGATGACGACGACGATAACGACGGATGGTCGGATCACCCCGGCCCCGGCGATGATGATAACTTCGATCCGTGGCGCAATGGGGAAGGGGATGGCCACTAATGACTGATCGGTTGGGAAAAGCCCCGCTTGCAAAGACGCTGCCGGTCCGGCTCGGCCGGGCCGGCAGCGGTCTTACTTCCGGTGTTCGCCAGATTCTGTCAGGGGGCCCGAACGAGGATTGCGATTGTGCAGACAGAATTTGTCAGGGCGAGGCGAGAAAAACGGCATTTTTGTCCAAGAAATTGTGTTTTTTACGAATTTTTTGCTTGCTTTGCGAACCAGTGAGCATGTATTGTTGTTAAAGTTTTTGAAAAGCTTCTGAAAAGCCCCCCTCTGTCTCTTACCGAGACAGCCCTGCGTTGGGCAGGATTCTCGCAATCCTGCCCTTTATTTTTGCCTTCCAATTTCCTCGGCGCCTACTGCTGAAATTGCTCTCGCCCCGGCGCCCGCTTTTTCTCCCTTGCGCCGTTTCTCTCCGCCCGACACATTGCCCGAAAATGTCCCGGCCACACATACAGGACACTTCTTCGAGTTGAGAGATTGGAAATGACAGGCAGTCCGGCGATCGGTATCGACCTCGGTGGAACGAAGATCCGCGCGGCGCTGCTGGCGGAGGACGGCTCGCCCCTGCACGTCCGGCACGAGGGCACGCGCAAGGACGGCCCGCCCAAGATCCTCATTGCCCAGCTTGCGGACATTATCCGGGAGCTTCAGTCTCAGTGTCCCGAGCGGGCGGCGATTCCGGTCGGTATCGGTGTGGCGGGGCAAATCGACGCCGCCTCGGGAGCTATCACTTTCGCCCCCAACCTGAGCGGCTGGCGCGAGGTTCCGCTGGGGCGGCTGCTGGCGGAGGCGCTGGGCCGGGCGGTGTTTGTGACCAACGACGTACGCGCGGCGGCGGCGGGCGAGTGGAATTTCGGCGCCGGGCGGGGGTGCGCCGATGTGGTCGTTCTCTTTGTCGGGACCGGCATCGGGGGCGCCGTCATCAGCGGCGGGCGGATCCTCACCGGCCACCGCAACAGCGCCGGCGAGCTGGGGCACACGACGGTTCAACTCGACGGCCCGCCATGCCACTGCCTGAACCGCGGGTGCCTTGAAGCGCTGGCGGGTGGCTGGGCGATCGCCCGGCGCGCCCGGGAGCTGGCGCTGGCTTCGCCGCGCGACGGCGCCCTGCTCCTCAGTCTGGTCGATGGCGACCCGGAGCGCCTCTCGGCCCAGGCGGCGGCCGAGGCTTTCCGCCGCGGCGATCCGCTCGCCCAACGGATCATCGGCGAAGCGGTCGCGGCCCTGGTCGGCGGGTGCACCTCGTTCGTGAACGCTTTCAATCCGCGCCGGCTCATCCTGGGGGGCGGAGTCATCGAGGGCTGCCCCGAGTTGATCGGCCTGGTCGCCGAGGGCGTTCGGCAGCGGGCCCTGCCGGCCGCCGCCGGCGATCTCGAAATCGTCAAGGCGCATCTCGGCGCCGACGCGGGGCCGGTCGGCGCCGCCCATCTGGCGCGGGATGCCGACAGTGCGGCGCACCGGTGAGCCGGCGCGCCCCAATCCTCAGACCTCCGATTCCGTCTTCTGGCCGAAAGTCAGGTAGAGGGCGGGCAGCACAATCAGGGTGAGCGCGGTCGAGGTGAGGATGCCGCCGACCACGACGGTTGCCAGCGGCCGCTGAACCTCGGCCCCCACGCCGGTGGAAATCGCCATCGGGACGAATCCGAGCGCCGCCACGAGTGCGGTCATGAACACCGGCCGCAGCCGCACCAGGGCGCTCTCGCGCACCGCCTCGGTGATCTCGCGCCCCTCCGCACGGAGGTGCTTGATGGTCGACACGAGCACCAGTCCGTTGAGCACGGCAATCCCCGAGAGCGCGATAAATCCGACCCCGGCCGATATCGAAAACGGCATCCCCCGCACGGCCAGCATGGCCGCGCCCCCCAGGGCCGCCAGCGGCACGCCGGAGAAGATCAAGAGGGCGTCGCGCGTCGATCGGTAGGTCCAGTAGAGCAGGCCAAAGATGAGCAGGAGCGCCGCCGGGACAACTATCGCGAGCCGCACCCGGGCCCGTTCGAGATGCTCGAACTGGCCGCCAAGGCGGAGGAAATAGCCGGTCGGCAGTGTGATGTCCGAGGCCAGCCGCTCGCGGATCTCGCGCACCAGCGACCCCAGGTCGCGGCCGCGGGCATTGCACTGGATTACGATCCGCCGCTTGCTCCATTCGCGTGTGATCACCGCCGGGCCCTCGTCGAGTGTCGCCGTCGTCACCCGGTCCAGTCCCACCAGGCTCCCGGCGGCCGACTGCACCAGCAACGCCCCGATATCCTCCGGCCCGCTGACCAGCGTCGTGTCCACCCGCACCGTAAGCGCAAAGCGCTGCTGTCCCTCGTAGACGTCGCCCACGCGGAGCCCGCCGAGGCTCTCGATCGCGGTGAGGACATCGCGGGCCGACAGCCCGAAGCGGGCGAGCCGCTGGCGGTCGACCGCGAGGCGCAGCTGCGGCTGGCCGGTGAGTTGCTCGATGGTCACGTCGGCCGCGCCGGGAATCGCTCCGAGCAGCGCGGCGATTTCCTCGGCCTTCTCTTCCAGCACCGCCAGATCGTCGCCGAACAGCTTGACGCCGATGTCGCCGCGGATCCCGGCCACCATCTCGTTCACCCGCATTTCGATCGGCTGGGTGAAGATACGGTTCTGACCCGGCAGGTCGGCCAGCGCGGCATCGATCGCCGCCACCAGTTCCTCCTGGGTCGACGCTTTCGTCCACTGCCGCCGCGGTGTGAGGGAAATAAACATATCCGACTGCTCCAGCCCCATCGGATCGGTCGAGAGTTCCGCCGTGCCAGTGCGCGTCCAGATGTGGTCGATCTCATCAGGGAAAGCGGCCAGCAGGTTCTTCTCCACGCGCGAGTTGTAAGCCACCGCTTCGTCGACCGAAATCCCGGCCAGCCGCACGAGGTTGATTACGACCGTTCCCTCCGACAGGCGCGGGACAAACTCGGCGCCGAGCCGGAGAAAGAGCAACACCCCTCCGGCGACCAGCACGGCCGCCGCCAGCAGCACGGCCCGGCGGTACCGCAGGGCCGCCTCGAGCGCCGGCGCATAGAGCCGCCGCAGCCAGCCGACGAAGATCGGCTCGCGCGCGCGGACCCCTTTGTGCAGCAGCGTTCCGATGAGCGCCGGGAGGACCGTGAACGACAGGATGAGCGAGCCGGTCAGCATGAACACTACCGTCAGCGCCATCGGCCGGAACAACTTCCCCTCGACCCCCTCGAGGGTGAGAATGGGGAGGTAGACGATGATGATGATGATCTCGCCGAAGAGCGTCGGCTTGCGCACCTCGAGGATGGCGTCGCGGATCACGTGCAGGCGCGAGGCTGAACCGCCGGCCTGCGACAGCCTCCGGATCGAGTTCTCGACCTGGATCACGCCGTTGTCGACGGCGAGGCCGAAGTCGATGGCCCCGAGGCTCATCAGGCTTCCCGTGATCCCCGCGCGCGACATGAGATCAAACGCGAACAGCATCGCCAGCGGGATGGCGGAGGCGACGATGAGGCCCGCGCGGAGATTGCCGAGAAACGCCAGCAGCACCGCCACCACCAGCACGGCGCCGTAGAAGAGATTATGCTCTACAGTCGAGAGCACTTCGCCAACCATTTTCGTGCGCTCATAGACCGGGACCGCCCGCACGCCCGCCGGCAGCCCCCCGGCCGCTTCCCCCAGCCGGCGGGCCAGCCGTTCGGTGACCTCGGCCGGATTCTCGCCGGTGACCATGAACCCGAGTCCAAGCACCGCCTCGCCGCGCCCGTTGTAGGTCGTCGCGCCCCGGCGCAGTTCGTGCCCGATCACGACCTCGGCGACATCGCGCACCGCGATCGGCGTTCCCTCGACCACGGCGACCACGATGTTCTCGATCTGGCCGACATTTTCCACCTGGCCGATCCCCCGCACGAGAGTCATCTCGCCTCCCCGGATGATCTGCCCGCCGGGCACGTTGCCGAGCTGCTCGCGAATCGCCGCCGCCATATCGTCGAGCGGCAGGTTGTACCGCGCGAGGCGGGTCGGGTCAAAGAGAATGAGATACTCCTTGACGAACCCGCCCCAGCTGTTGATTTCTGCTGTCCCCGGCACCGCCAGCAACTGCGGCTTGATCAGCCAGTCCTGCACCGTGCGGGGGTCGGTGACGTCCCCGGAGTCGGCAACCACGATGTAGTGGAAGATTTCCCCCAGGCCGGTGGAGACCGGCCCCAGTTCGGGCGCCCCGATCCCGTCGGGCAGGGCGATGCCGGGCAGCCGTTCGCTCACCTGCTGGCGGGCCAGGTAGAGATCGACGCCGTCGTCGAAAATCGTAGTGACCTGGCACAGCCCGTAGCGGGTGACCGAGCGCACTTCCGCCAGCCCGGTCAGCCCCGTGAGCGCCTGCTCGACCGGGTATGCCACGAGCCGTTCAAGATCCTCCGGCGCCCAGCCCGGGGCGGCGACGTTCACCTGCACCAGGACCGGCGTGGTGTCCGGGAAAGCGTCGAAGGGGAGATGCCAGAGGGCCGCCAGGCCGAACAGGCAGAGGACGGCGGTGGCCGCGAGCACGGCGTATCGCCGGCGCAGCATGAAGTCGACTATGTATCCCAGCATACTCCCCCTCAGCCGACCGGGTCGAGGCCGCAGCAGCCAGCGCCGATGCTGGCCTTTTTCAGTTCGGTCTTCAGGAGGAAGGCGCCATCGACTACCACCTCTTCGCCGGGTTCGAGTCCGCGCAGCACCTGGTAGTACGGACCGGCGCCGTCGGTGAACTCGACTTTGCGCGGGCGGTAGCGGTCGGCCGCTTCTCTCACGAACACCACGTTGCAACAGCCCTCCCACTGCACGGCGTCGCGCGGCACGAGCGCGACCCGGCGGTGGCCGGTCCGGGCAATCGTGACACGCCCGAACTCCCCGGCCTGGAGCGTATGCCGGTGATCGACCACCTGCGCCCGCACCGTCCCGGTGCGCGAGTGGGGGTCGAGAAACCGCGCGACCCAGATGATTTTCCCGCCGACCCGGCTCAACCCGCGGCCATCCGAGGCAAACGTCAGCGGCTCCCCGACCGCCACCTGGCGAAGTTGTTCCTCGGTGAGGCGGGCCTCGATCCACATCACCGCGGGATCGGCCAGTCGGGCCAAGGCGCTGCCTGCCTCCTGAAGTTCTCCCGGCAGCGCCCGGCGCTCGACGAGGAGTCCGGCGGTCGGCGCGCGCAGCGCAAAGGTGCTGGAAATGCGGCCCTCGGCGATGATCTCATCGAGGTCATCCTCGCTCAAGCCGGCGGCCCGGAGCAGCCCCCGGCCGGCGACATAGGCCGCCTTGGCCTGCGCAAAGAGCGCCCGCTGGCGTTCCAGCTCGGCGTCGCTGATCAGGTCGCGGCCGCGCAGCTCCTCCTGCCGGGCCAGCTCGTTGGTGTGCACGAGAAGATCGGCGTGGGCGGAGAGCAGTTGCGATTCCAGCGCGGCCACCTCCGGCGACTGCAGGATCGCGAGCACCTGGTCCTCGCGCACCGTTTCCCCCGGCGCGGCCACCCAGCGCGCGACGAGCGCCGCCACGGTGGTGGCGACCGCGGTCGTCCTGGTCTCGTCGAACACGACCTCCGCCGGCGCCTCGATCGTCGTCTCGAGTTCAGCCGCCCGCACCTGCTGCACCGTCAGTCCGGCGCGCTCCGCCGTCCGGGCTGTGGCAAGCTGGATCAGCGCGTCATTGGTCGCGCAGACCAGGGCATTGGGGCGGAAGAAGAGGGAGACCCGGATTTCCTCGGCGGCGATATCCGCCGCCGAACTCGCCGGCTCCTCCTGGGGAAAGCCCAGCCCCGGGTTGCAGAGCCGGCAGTGCGACTCGGGGAGACCGTGCTCCTCGCACCAGTCGCCGGCCGCTATGAACGCGGCGATCAGGGCGGGGTCGCAAGCCGTGCACTGCGATTCCGGCACCCGGTGTTCGGCGCACCAGTCGTCGGCCTGCGCCGCCGGCGGCTCGATGGGGGCCGCCTCCGCGTGCCCGCCCGGTCCGTGAGCGTGCCCCGCGTGGGCATCGGCCTCCCCGGCCGGCTGTTCTGCGCCGCCGCATCCGAACACCACCAGGGCGCACAGCGCCGCCAAGAGCCCTGACTTCAGTCTCAACGCGTAACTCATGTGTGCAGATCTCCATTTCTCGTTCAGGTGTGAGGCCGCGCCGCCGGCCGCACCTGGGTTCGGCAATTCGTTTTGGGGAAGACAAGGACGCGCGGACGCCGCCGGGACCGGGCTTGGCCCCGCGGACGCGCTCAGCAGGAGATCCGGGGAGGATGGTCGATCGCGTGGATCCAGAGTTGCTCGGGAACGGCGGTTCCGCGAGAGCACAGGGGGAAGTGCGTTCCCTGGTCCGCGGGCGCGACCGGAAACGACTCGTCCGCCAGCCGGGGGGAATTGGCGCAATGGGCGCAGGTGCAGATTTCGTGGTTCTCATCGGCGCAGTGCTCGTCGCACCCCTCAAAAAACGACTCGCCGAGCACGAAAAGCGCAAAGGATGCCGCCACCAACGCCACCACCGGGATCAGTATCCCGGCACAAGAGAGATCTGGTCGGCGGCGTCTCATGATAGCCTGTAACCGGGCCGGCCCCGGTTGGTTCTCTTGAAGTTAGGCTATAGTATACGTAATTGCTCCGCTTTCGGCAAGAGAAAAGCTTGCTACCGGCCGGGGGTTCGGAAGGTGGGACTTGTACTTGACTGGCCCGACCCTTCTGCCTTGCTTTCCCCGTCGGCATTCACGCAGAGTTCTGAATCGGCGCCTTGTCCAGCAGTGAAAAGGGAGACGGTATGGCGAGAGAGAAGAAGTGGTGGGAGACATTTTTCGAGGACTTTCGACCGGCTTTTCGACGCGAACCGCCCGGAGAAACCCTCAAGCAGGCGCGCGCCATCTTTCGGAAGCTTGAAATGAAGAAGGGTATGAGATTTCTGGACTGCCCCTGCGGGTTCGGGAGAATCGGCCTGCCGCTGGCCAGGATGGGTCTCAAAGTCACCGGCGTCGATCTCACGCGGTCGTATCTTGACGAGTTTGCAGCGAGCGCGCGCAGATCCGGCGTGAGAGTCGAGCTGGTGCACGAGGACATGCGCCGGATAACCTTCGACGCTCAATTTCACGCGGCCGCGAATTTGTACACGTCGTTCGGGTACTTCCCGTCGGATTCGCAGAATGTGCTGGTCCTCCGCCGGATCTTTCGGGCGCTTCGCCCCGGCGGCCGGTTTCTGATGTCCATAATCAATCGGGACTGGATTCTCGTGAACTTCACACCGAGCGACTGGTCGGAAGTCGGGGGCGTGAGGATTCTCCAGACGCGCCGGTTCGACTATGCGCGGTCAGTCATGCACGATACCTGGCACTTCCTCAAAGACGGGACCGAGAAGGTACACCGGACCACGCTGCGGCTCTATTCGTTCCACGAACTCCGGGCCCTGTTCGAGCGGGTCGGGTTCATAGACATCGAGGGCTGCGGTTCTCTCGATGGCCGCCCGACCGGACGCACCAACCGCGACATATTCGTCCTGGCGCGCAAGCCGTGAGCGGGCGGTGCGGGGTCGCCCGGCCCACTAGTCGCGGGCGGGCGGCAGCGCGATTTGCCGGGCCCCAAGCGGTCGGAACGTGACCAAGTAGTCCGATCCGACCGGCAGGCGGAAATCGAGCTGGATCCGCGCCTGCGAGCAGTCCACCTCCCACGTGTCGATGATGCCGTCGCTGTCGGTGTCGCTGCCGGCGCACTCGCAGGTGTTCCATCCGGCCAGGTCGATATTGAACCCGCCGGCGACCACCTCGCCCAACTCCGTGCTCCACTCGGTCAGGTAGATGTCGCCCGGCTGAACGATCGAGCAGTTGCAGCCCCTCGATTCGGGGTCATCGAGGAAGGTGTACGACATCGGGTACGAGGCCGATTCGGGGATCGTGCACCTGGCCCGGGTGGTGACGAACGCGGCGGCGGCCGCCGCGCTCAGCCCGCTGCAGCCGTAGGCATCGATGCCGCCGATGCGGTAGGCTCCCGCTTCGGGGACGGCTTCCAGGCGGATCGCAAACTCAACCGCGTCGTAATCGCTCTCCGAGGTGCCCCTCACGGCGGCTGCCGACATAACGTCGGCGGGACTCCCGCCGAGCGGACACTCGTACTCATAGGGCGCCGGTGCGCTCATCCCGATTTGGCCGAACAGCGGGATAAAATCGATCTCGTAGCCGCCGGTGTTGTCGGTGTTGATGTAGATGCGGCCCGTCATCGTCGGATGCGGTTTGAGGATCAGATCGCGCGGCAACGACACGGAACCGTCGGCGGGCACCGTGACCAGCACCGAATCCGGATCGTAGTCGTCGTGGCGCGCCACCACCCACCACGTCCCCTGCGTGAGGCTGAAACTCAGCGTCCCCTCCAGCGCCCAAGTGTCGTAGGTGTCCTGGTCGCCGCCGGTCTGCCGGCAGTGGATGTTCACGTCGTCGCGGAACAGGGTCGAGGGCTGGCTGTGGTGGATGAGGATGTCGTTGCGCACGTAGCCGGCGACAGCGGCGCCGGTGCGCTCGAGCTCGAGGTCGGCGGTGACGGTTGAATTCTTGACCACCGTCACTCCCACCGAGGCCGTGCGGTACCCCGCCTTCGCCGCCGTGACGGTGCGCTCGCCGACCCCGATGTTCTCGAATCGATAGTGCCCGTCCGCGTCGGTCGCCAGTTCGTGCGGCGGGTTCATCGGGTTGTTGGCGTCCCCGCCGATTGTCACCGTCGCCCCGGCAATCCCCGTCCCGTGGGTCTTGTCCGCCACCATCCCCTCGATGTTGCCGAACTCGGCGTTCTCCTTCCACACTTTGAACGTCGTCTTGTAGCGGGCCGAACTCAGCGCGAGGGCGGTTTTGAAAGCCGACGATATCGAGTTGAACGTCAGCGTCACCTTGGCCGGGATTGCCAGCCACGACGCGAGCGTGCTGATCATCCCGTCGGTGAGCGTGATCCCGGTGATGATGCAGAACGCCTCCCGGTAGCCCGGCGAGGTGACGATCTTCTTGATCACTTCCTTGGTCAGAAACCATGAGCAGCCCCAGGGGTCGTTGGCCTCCATGTAGGCGGCGACCCGCTGGTAAACCCGGCCATCGGTGAAAATCGGCTTGAGAATCGACTCGTTGATCCGCTCGGCGATGGCGTCTTTCCCGGCCACCCGGGCGGTGTTGCACACCGTCCCGAGAACGTGCGAGCACAACTCCAGCGTCACCGTCACAAACCCGCCGTAGTGGGCGCAGAGCTGCTCGGCCGGCGTCAGATCCTCCCAGCGGTTGTCGGCGACCCCGAGGCAGCCGTAGCCGTAGATGTTGACGACAGTGGTCTCCGCCACGCTCACCGGCAGCGTCAGCCGCCGGCGCGAGGGGGGCCAGGGCTGCCCCTTGCGCACCCAGTCGAGGAAGTCGCCGTTGGGGAAGACATAGAAAGAGTCGGTCGGCGTGCAGCAATAGGCCCACCGCCCGAAGCTGTTCGATATCTCGAAGCTGGTTCCCCCGAGCCAGGTGAGGCGGTGGCCGCTGCGCTCGTAATCCGGCTGAATAGTCGGCGGCGCCTCGGAGGGGCTGGTCGGCGCGGCCGGAGTCGGCGCAAGGGACGCGGAGCGGACCCCCTCGGCGACGAACGAATTGACATACTCCGCCACTACTTCGGTCAGCAGGCTGTCGATCTCCGGATCGTCCACCGTCAGCGCCAGCCCATCGGCCTCCAGCTTGCGGCCGATCAGGGCGGCGAAATCGGCGAAAGCCACCTGGGCCTCGAGGGCGTCGAGGATGCTGTCGGCCTCAGCGGCGTCTGCCATGCACACGAACGGATTGAGAAACACAAGCGCCAGCGCCGTCGAACGGGCGTCGAGGAGAACGGGACCCTTCGCTGTCGGATCGGTGACGATTCCCATCAGCACGGGGTTGTGGTCGGTATCGACCGCCAGGAGCGCGGCCGCCGAATGCTCCCACACGGGCGCGGTAAAGCGGCCGGAGGAGTCGACGGCGCCCTGACCGCCGCCGCAGAGCACGGTCAGATCTTCCGGCGCCAGCGGCGATTCGGGGGGAAGGTCGATCGCCCCGGTGACGATCACCGGCCGGGGCGGCTCGGGCTCGGTGACCGTGTCGTCGTTGCCGCAATAGAGAAACAGCACCGCGCTGAAGAGCACTGCGGGGAACACCCACAGGCGGGAGTAGCGAAACATGGCGGCCTCCTCTGAGGCCTCCCGGGCACAGCCCAGTCCCAAACGCATGGCGGCCTATCTGGCGGCAATATAACAACTTCCCGCACTCTGTCAAGGAATAATGGACGAATCGCGCGCTGTTGAGCGGTCCCCGCCGACGCGCCTCAGGGCCCGCCGGAAATCCCCGCCGCGAGCGGTTGCGTTTTGGGGCCGCACCCCTATTATTTCCGCCGGGACTATGGAATACGCCGACCACCGCCCGCCCGCGGAGCACCGCATCCGCCGCCTTCTGGCCGACCAGTTCTACGGAGTCCTCTGCACGCGGGGAGATGGCCAGCCGTACGGTTCGATGGTGGCATTCGCCTGTTCCGATGATCTGCGCTACCTCGTGTTCGCCACCCCCAGGGGCACGACCAAGTACCGCTACCTGTGCGCCGGCCCCCGGGTTGCGGTGTTGGTCAACGACCTGAATCGCCATCCCGAGGACTTCATGAAAGTCGAAGCCGTGACCGCCACCGGCCAGGCGTCCGAGCTCCCCCCGGCCGAGTCGCCGCCGTGGCGCCGGCTGCTTCTGCAGCGGCACCCCTACCTCGAGCGGTTCCGGTCATCGCCGGCCACGGCGCTGTTTGCCGTGCGCATCGCGCGGTATCACTTCGTGAGTTCTTTCGATGATCTGATGGCGTGGGAGCCAGCGGACGCTGGGGGGTAGCACGTTCTCCCCGGGCACCGCCGGGTAAAAAAAAGCCCCGCCCGGACAGCGGCTGCCGGGCGGGGTCTTGCCTGGTGATTATCAGCTAAAAATCTGTTTGATGATCTCGGCGCCGTTCTCCCAGAACACCAGGACGACGCCCATGAGCGCACCGCCGGCCACCACGCCGGAGGCCACCGGGAACAAATACTCCTCGCAGTTCTTCGCGTTCTTCTTCTGCCAGGCCCAGCCGATCACCGCGCCGAGGAAGAAGAGCAGGCCGTAGAACCATTGGAAGACCCAGGCCAGGCCGACGCCCGCGGCCGAGGGAATCCACTTCTGGTGTTTCGGGAACACGCGGGAGAGGATGGGCAGGATGATCCCGACGAGGCCGCCGATTACGATGCACCAGATTTTGACCGGGTGCATCGTGCTCAGCCCTTTCGCCATGGCCTCGGCCACCCCCCGCCAGGTCTGGGCGGCCGGCGCGGGGAACTGGTCGGTGCCGAGCACGCCGGCGTTGGGGACGAGCATTCGGAACGCCGCCACGGTCACGAGCGTGCCGATGAAGATTCCGGCAAACTGGGCGAGGAACTGTCTGCGCGGGTGGGCCCCGAGGAGGTATCCGCTCTTCAGGTCGGTGAGCAGGTCGGCGGACGAGGTGGCGGCGCCGGCGGTGATGTTCGCCGACATGAGGTTCACATCCATGTTGCCCGGCGAGAGCGCGCCGAAGGTCAACTGGGTGATCTTGCCCATGGCCCCGACCGGGGTGGTGTCCGTCTCACCGGTCACGCGGCAGGCTACCAGCGCGAGAGCGAAACTCAGCAATACCGCGATGAAGCTCTGCCAGTAGGGCATCCCGAACGTCTTGTGCGCCAGCAGGGCGAGCGCCACCAGCGCGACCGCCTGCCCGATCAGGAACCACGAGCCGGGGGTCTCGATCGCCGCGACCGCATCGAGCGCCTGCCCGCTCCGTTTCGCGAGCATCCCCCCGAGCCCGCGGAACGCCCGCAGGGCCGCGCGCCATTCGAACAGGACCGACAAAATCCCGGAAGTGACCATGCAGGCGGTGCCGGCCCACAGCGACCACTGGACCAGGTCGCGGAAGCCGGTCAAACCGGCCGCCTCGGTGACGTTCCCCTGCAGCCACGGCACGAAAATCATCCAGCACGTGATCGACCCGATGAGCATGCTGGCCGCCACCCGCATCCCCACGAACATCCCGGCGGCGATGAAGATCGGATCCCAGGTGAAGGTCACCGTCCGACCGATCCACGTCTCGCCCAGCGTCGCCGAGCTGAACCGCCCCACGAGCGCCGAGATCTGGAGCGATTCCAGGCGGGCGCTGATCAGCCGAAGTCCGTCGGTGAGAAAGGCGCTGACGATCGCCAGCAGCCCGGCGATGCCCAGGGCGCGGGCCGCCCGCATCCCTTTCTGGCCGGTGGCGTGGAGCGCCCGCAGCGTCTCGGCCGCCGCAATCCCGCTCGGGAACCGCAACTGCTCGACATTGATCATCTGCCGTTTCATCGGCACCGCCATCGTAACCCCCAGAACGGCGATGAAGAACACCCAGAGAATCATGAGCGAAAACGACAGCGTCTCGTTGTGGATCAGGATGTACGCGGCGAAGGCCGACACCAGCGTCCCCCCGGTCGAGTAGCCCGCCGCGCTGGCCGTCGACTGCATGCAGTTGTTCTCCAGAATCGTCATCTGCGTCCGCGCCAGCTTCAGCTTGTAGAAGGTGGTCCAGATGGCGTAGGAGAGAATGCAGGCGGTAATCGCCACCCCGAACCCCCAGCCGGCTTTGAGGCCGATGTAGATGTTGGTCAGGGAGAGCACCGCCCCCAGCACCGAACCCATAATCACCGCCCGCCACGTCAACTGCTTGATCGCGTCGCCGCGGCCGACATAACATCGCTCGTACCACTGGCGCTCAATCTCTTCCGCCGTCCCCTTGAACCCTTCAATCGGGAGCTCATAGTTCTCGTAGGCGTCGCGCGATGCATCCGCCCCGCCAAGCTCCGAGGAACGCTTTGGCTGCTGGTCCATCGACATACCCTTGTTCTCCTTGCGAGTTAGTCGGCCTGGAACGATAGCCGTCAACTTACACCATCTTTCGAGCCAAGGCAACGCGATTCTGCCGCCCGCGTCGTCTCCGGCGCGGCGTTCCGCTCGGACCGCAAACCGCCCAGGCAGCGGAGGCCGCAGGTCATCCGACCGGCAACGCGCCGGCTCGGCGGCAGCCGCGGCGAGCAGTCTCAACCTAACGCAGACGGTATTGGTTTTGTATGCTAATCGTCCAGCGGGCGGTAGTTGACGCCCCAGGTGTCCAACCGGCGAAGGTGACTGCGGAGCCGCATGAGGAAATCCGGAAACGTGCGGGCGGCCGGCGGCGTCCAGAGCACCTCCGCCAGCGCGCACAGGCGGGGGAAGGCCATGTACTCGACCTGGTTCTCGGTCGCCATGTACTCGGTCCAGACATTTCCCTGGGCGCCAAGCACCCGGCGGAGCAGGTCGGGAGGGAGATCGGGCGGCGTCGGTTCGAACGCGTGCACCGCCTCCAGCGGCGTGAAGCCGCCGATCGCTTGCGGTTCGCTGGAGGTTCCCTGGTAGTGGTCGAAGTAGCAGTTCGACATCGGGCACATGACGACGTCGTGTCCCGCGCGCGCCGCGGCGCTTCCTTTGGCGACATTCTGCCAGGCCATGATCACCGCCCCTTCGGGCGCCCCGCCATCGAGAATCTCATCCCAGCCCACCACCCGCTTCCCCTGTGCCCGCAGGAACCGGGCGACCCGGCCGACGAAGTAGGCCTGGAGCGCATCTTCATCGGCCAGCCCGAGAGCGTCTTTTCGCCGCCGGCAGAGATCGTGACTCTGCCAGCGTGCCTTCGGGCATTCGTCTCCTCCGATGTGCAGGTAGGGGGAGGGGAACAGATCCGCGACCTCGCTGAGAACGTCCTCCAAAAATGTGAAGGCGGCGTCGTTGCCCGCGCAGTAGACATCATCGAACACGCCCCACTGGTTCGATACCTGGAACGGCCCGCCGGTGCACGAATACTCCGGGTAGGCCGCCAGGGCCGCCGTGGCATGCCCGGGCAGTTCGATCTCCGGCACCACGGTCACCTGCCGCGCGGCCGCGTAGCGGACGATCTCCCGGATTTCAGCCTGCGTGTAGAACCCGCCGTAGCGCCGCCCATCCGGCTCCGTCCGCCAGGCCCCGATTTCGGTCAGCCGCGGGTAGCGCCCGATTTCGATCCGCCACCCCTGGTCGTCCGTCAGATGCCAGTGGAAAATGTTGAGCTTGTGGAAGGCGAGCAGGTCGATGTACCTCTTGATGAACGCGGGCGGGAAGAAGTGGCGGCTCACATCCAGGTGCATCCCCCGCCAGCCGAACCGGGGGGCGTCGCGGATTTCCATCCCCGGCAGCACGATTTCCCGTTCCCCCGTCTCCGCCGGCCAGAGAAGCTGCCGCAGCGTCTGCAGGCCGTAGAAGAGACCGGACGGCGAGGCGGCGTTGACCCGGACTCCGCGTTCGCCGACCAGCAGCCGATATGACTCGGCGACCGGCTCCGGCCCTTGCTCCATGAGCAGATGAATTCCGGGTGGGTCTGCCTTCATCTGGTCCGCCTCCACCGGCCGCCACAGGGCCTCGCCTCCCGGCCAGGCGTCGCTGCCGACGGCAATGACCCGGCTGATCCGCGCATCGTTCGGTGCGAAATGGACCGGGATCGGCGCTCTCAGCCGCACCCCGCCGCCGGTCGGGAGAATCTCGGCCGGGCGCGGGATTACGTGTATCGGGAAAGTCACCGCGGCTGTCTCCAGCCCAGGAGCTGCCCGGAGACCCGCCAGTAGCCGTAATTGCCCCGCTCGTCCTTCGGGCGAATGTCCTCGATGACGAATCGGAGCGTGTGGCGGCCGGCGGTGAGGTGGTCGGTCAGATCCAGCTCGAGAGGCGCCGCCCGGTCTCCCGGGCACCAGCCGCTGCGGCTGTAATCGCACGACCAGGAACCGTCGGTCCAGCGGCGGCAGTACGGGTTGATCGCCCGGAAACGGCGGCAGTCATCCCGCCACGGCGGGTAGCGATACACCACCGCGCCGTCGACCGAGATGACGTT
Organism: Candidatus Zixiibacteriota bacterium; assembly: GCA_017999435.1. Lineage (NCBI taxonomy): Bacteria > Pseudomonadati > Candidatus Zixiibacteriota > Candidatus Zixiibacteriota bacterium. Next base: position 113,024 of record JAGNLV010000002.1, on the reverse strand, counting down.
GTCCTTGCTGACGAATTCGTCGGCATCGGTGCCGTCGGTGCAGTGGCCGCTGACATAGTAGTGCAAGAGCACGCGCTCCATCCCCTCGGGCACTTCGATCACCGCTGCTCTCCCGGCCGCTCCCGGATCGTCGCGCGTGAACGCCTCCTCGTAGAGCAGCCCGGCCGCCCAGTCGGCGTTGAGCGCCTGTGAATCCGGCGCGTAGGTCAGCGAAAAATCCATGCGCCAACCCGGTGTGACCCACGTGTCGACGAATCCCTTGATCACGCGGGGGCCGGCCAGCAGCGGCGCCAGGGGAGACAGGTCGACCTCGAATTCGGTCGGCCCCCCATGGGCAGTCACGAACTTGATCAGTTCCACATCCGGGCCGCCGGCGACCTCCAGCCGCACATTTCCGGCGCGGTCCCAGCGGTCGTACATCTCGAGCTCGTCTTTCGGGATCGGCCTGAGGGCGAGGCGCCCGGTGATCCGTACCGGGCCGGCGAACGGAGGGAGCTCGACCCGGGCGGCGATCACGCGCCCCTTGTCCCGGACGGTCACGCCGCCGCTCTCGTACTTCGCAGAGTCGTCGGGCGCGAAATGAATCGTGTGGTCTCGGAAGACGACGATGGTCCGGGCATCCGCCGTTTCGAAGGCGCGCGGAGCGCCCGCCCCCGGGTTCAAAAGCGCCAGCGCGGCGAGTACCCCCACGGTGAATAGCTCCGTCTTGCTCGCCGTTGGTCGTCTATTGCGCTGTGTCATAGGTTAACCTCAAAGTGCGTATCTCAAACGGCGCCATCCGGAGCACCGCCGCCGGCGCCGCCTCAAGCCGTCGGCCGACCGCCCGCTCCATCAAATCGGTTTCTTCGAGAGTGAAATTCGGGAAGTCAATCTCCAGCCGCCCGGTCGAGTGTCGGCCGTGGGTCTCCGCCACGCGGAGAATCAGGCCGGCGTCCTTCTCCGCTTTCTTTACTGTCTCCAGGACCACGCCCTCGCCGGAGAGCCGCACCGGGAGGCGGGTGTTCGTCGCGCGCACGCCCTTCGCCGCCAGAAGCCCCTGGTTCAGCCGCGCCGCCTCGGCCATGACCTCGGAGGCGGCCAGATCACCGGGGTGAGGGAGGAGGCTGTAGGTGAACCGGTGTTCCCCCTGGTCGGCGTCCGGATCGGGGTAATTGGGGGCGCGCAGCAGGTTGAGATCCAACAGGCCGTTCTCGACCCGGTAGCCGTACTTGCAGTCGTTGAGGAGCGCCACCCCGTGGTCGCGGTCGGACAGATCGGCGTAGCGGTGCCCCACGACTTCAAACCGGGCCTGCTCCCACGAGGTGTTGCGGTGGGTGGCGCGCCGGAGATAGCCGTACTGGATGTCGAACGCGGCGTAGTCCGAGCGGACCGTGACCGGGAACGCCACGCGAAGCATCCGGTGCTTCTCGCGCCAGTCGACCGCCGTTTCGAAATCGAGCCGCCGCGACATCCGCCCCAGCCGCACCGTCTGCACAATGTGCGACCGGCCGATCCGGTAGCGGAAGCGAACCCCCCGGCGCACGTCCCCGGCCGGCAGCGGTTCGGCCGCGGCCGCCCGCGCCGTGGCCAGCGGCGTCTCGCGATAGAAGGCATCGATATCCCAGGCGTCCCAGTCGTTCGGCCGATCCTCGTACAGTGTGAGAATATTCCCCGGCGCCTCGGGGACCACCAGTTCGAGGCCGAGCGCCTTGTCGAAACAGCGCAGCAGCGCACCGCTCTCCGCCAACTCGTACCGCACCAGGTCATTTTCCAGCACCAGACTCTGGCCGGGCGGCGCCGCCGGGGCTGTTGTTTCTGCCGTCCGGCGGAGCGTCAGCGCAGCGTACGGAGGAATGCTCACGTGCACCGCCACGCCGTCCGGTTCCCGCTGGCACGGAGGCGTCGGCCCGCCGCCATCGATTTCGCAGCCCGCCCAGCCCGCCGGGAGTGTGACCGCCCCCTCGTAGGGATAGTGCAGGGTATTGACCAGAGTGAGGCAGTTCCCGTCGGCCGGATACAGCTCCGCGGCCACCGCGGCGGCCAGCCGTTCGCACCCGGCGAGGGCCTCCCGGTACTCCGTGTGCGCCACCCGGTAGACGCGGCCGATGCTGGAGCCGGGGATGATGTCGTGGAATTGGTTGAGGAGCACCGTCTTCCAGACCGCGTCCAGCTCCTGCTGCGGGTAGCGGTCGAGCGGGAGCTTGGCCGCGAGCATCTCCAGCGCCCGGAGCTTGTGCTCCAGGCGGCGATTGGCCCACTTGGCATACGCCTGCGTCGTCAAGGTCCCGCGGTGGAGTTCCAGGTACAGCTCTCCCGTCCAGGTCGGCAGCCGGTCCCGTTCGGCGGCGAGGCGGCGGAAAAACTCGCGGGCGGGGCCAAACCGCACGCGCGGTGCTCCCTCCAGATCGGCCTGCCGCCGGCCCATTTCGATGTGCTCCTCTTTCGGGCCGCCCCCGCCGTCGCCGACGCCAAAGAGACAGAGGAATTCGTCGAGATAGTCGTTTTCCCGGAAACGCTCCTCGGCCGCGGCGAGCGATTCGGGGTGCAGTTGGCTGTTGTACGTGTTTTCCGGCGGGAAATGGGTCAGCACCTCGCTGCCGTCGATCCCCTGCCACCGGAACGTGTGGTGGGGAAATTCATTCGTCTGGTTCCACGACAGCTTCTGGGTGAGGAAGTAGTCGATGCCGCTCTTGCGGAGCAGTTGCGGCAGGGCCGCCGAGTATCCGAAGACGTCGGGCAGCCAGAGGTTGTCGACCTCGACGCCGAATTCGTCGCGGAAGAAGTTCTTGCCGTGGAGGATCTGCCGCACGAGGGATTCGCCTCCGGTCACGTTGCAGTCCGCCTCCACCCACATTCCCCCCTGCGGCTCCCAGCGGCCGGCTTTCACCGCCGCCCTGACCTGTGCGTACAGCTCGGGGTAGTGTTCTTTGACGAAGGCATAGTGCTGCGGCTGGGAGGCGCCGAACACGTAGTCGGGGTACCGCGCGAGCAGGTCCAGTTGGGTGGCGAAGGTCCGGGCGCACTTGCGGATGGTCTCACGCACCGGCCAGAGCCACGCCGTGTCGATGTGGGCGTGCCCGACCGCGGTCACCGCCAGGCTCGAGGCCGCGGCCGGTTTTTTCAGTTCGCGCGCGAGTATCTCCCGGAATGCCCGGGCGCTTTCGCCGCTCGTCGCATACGCATTCAGCCCGTCGACCGCCGCGCGGACGATTCGCGCACGGCGCACGCTCCTCTCCGGAAGGCTCCTCACCAGCCCGAGGAGCACGCGCAGGTCGAGCGTGAGGTGCCACAGCTCGGTGTCGAAGACGGCGAGGCGGAGGGTGTTGACGCGCGCGTCGTACCGGCCGTCGCGGTTGGCCGCGTCCGGGCCGGGGTCGAGATCGCAGAACATGCCAAACAGGCCGTTGGCGGCCGCCTCCACCCAGAGCTCGACCGGTTCCCCGCCCGCGCAGGGATCGAAGAGGCGGACAACATCCCGCCCAAATTCGGAGTCGAACACCGAGCCGTTCGTGATCCCCTGGAGCATCCGGCCGTCGGGCCGGTACACCAATCCCTCGCCGCCCAGGTCGATGTGCGCCACGACTGTCCGCCCGCGGTACGTCTCCGGCACGCGGCCGACCAGATGAAACCAGCCGCTCTCCCAGTTCCGGCCCCAGACATCTCCGACCGCCACCGGCTCGCAGGCGAGCCCGTGTCTCTGCGCGAACGGCACCGGCTCGGCCGAGCGCGCACAGGTCGCCGCGAGCGCCGCCGGCTCGCGGAGGATTCCCCCCACGGCCCGGCGATAGAACTGCTCGAGCCTTCGGATCGCGATGAGCGTGTCTTTCGTGTTCACTGTCTGTCTCCGTTCGGCTTTACGTGCGGGGGGCCGGCCCCGATTCGGACACGAACCCGTCGTCGCGATGGTCGCGGTCGGCCACCTTCAGGCGGCGGTTCATTCGCCGGAGGTCCCGGAAACCGCCGATCACAAACCAGATGATGATGGCCGACGAGACCGCCACGTGGATGGCGAGGTAGGTGCGCCAGAACGACAGCCAGGCGCCGTCGCTCACCTCATGGGTCAGATTGTAGATTGTGCCGACGATAAACACGAGCAGCCACGCGCCGGTCCAGACGTAGTTGAGGATGTAGATGATCTTGTCGCCGCGCGTGAACTCCCGTCCCATCCCGAGCATCTTCCACCCCCGGGCGGGGGTCGCGTTGACGACCGTGCGTTCTCCCTGGATCGCGTATCGCCCGCGGTGGAGCAGCCGGTCGATGTTGAACGGTTCGCGGCGGTTCAGAAGCGAGACCGCGATGTAGACGAGCGAGGCGCCCAGCATGCTGATCCCCCAGAACCACTGGCCGTTGATGAAGAAATCGGGGATGATCTGGTGGATGATGATCCCGGCTACGGCGATCCCGGAGCCGGTAATCATGGCGGCCCAGGCGGCTGCCGCCGTCCCCCGCTTCCAGTACAGCCCGCCGATAATGACCGCCCCCGAGCCGCCGGCGAAGATGGCGCCGGTGATGGCAAAGAACAGGAAGATGTACTCGGCCTGCGTGAAGATGAGGCTGAAGAAGAAGGCGAACGCGCCGACCGCGACAATCGCCCAGCGCAGCACGCGGAGATGCTGTGCCGGCGCGAACGGCTTTTTCCGCAGGGGCATGATGACGTCCTGCACGATGATGCTCCCCCACGAGTGCATGTAGGCGTCGAGCGTGCTGATGCTCGCCGCGAGCATCATGGCGGCGAAAGCCCCGATCAGCCCGCGCGGCAGCAGGTGGGTGAGCACGAGCGGCACTTTCACCTGGCTCTGCACCGCCTTGCCCTCGATCCCCGACAGGGTGTCGGACACCGCCGCTGCAATCGACGCAAAATCGGGGTGGTTGAGAACCGTGTAGGCGACGATCGGCACGAACAGGAACATGATCGACATCGGAAGGTTGCGCAGCGACGAGAGCACGCTTGCCATCTTCGCCTCGTGCGCGCTCCGGGCCGACGAATTGTAGGCCTGCGTCCCCTGCCACGACATCGTCCCGTAGATCACGCCGATGATGCCCACGAGGAAGTACCAGAAATTGAAATCTTCCACCTGGCTCGTCTTGAACGGGTTGATCAGCGAGGCATCCCGCGGCGCCGCCGCCAGCGCCTGCTCGATGTGCCCCCAGTCGAACGAGACGAAGAAGTACACAACGAGGGCGATGAACACGCCGTAGACGAGCACGCCCTGGAAGAAGTCGGCGTAGATGACCGATACTTGTCCGCCGCCGAGGACGAAGTAGAGCGAGACGCCCAGCAGGAAGAGCATCATGAGCGGGAAGAGGGGGACCTCGAACCCGAGCAGGGAGACCGATTCCGGCAGACCGCAGAAGTAGATGAAGAACCGGGCTTCGACGGCCGGGAAGATTCCGAAATTGACGATGCCGGAGAGGAAGGCGATGAAGCCGGTGAAGATGCGGAACTCCCGGCTGTAGCGGGCCTCGAAATACTGCGCCAGAGTCAGCGAGCGCGTCTCGCGAAACCGGTAGATCACCCATCCCGACACGGTGATCAAGAGTACCACGAGCGCCGTCGTCATCCCCCACCAGGTGAGCGAGAAGCCGGCGATGAGGTTCATCTCGAGGTTGCCGACGACCGTGATTGCGCCGATGCCGGCGGCGCCGCTGGCCACGCACAGGACATACCGCCCGGCGGAGCGCCCGGCCGAGAGGAAATCGGCCACGCTCCGCATCACCCGCCGCCCGCCCTCCACCGAGGCGATCATGAGCCCGAGCGACACGATGACGATGGCCCAGTCGAGAAGGCTGAGATTCATGGGTGTCCGCCTTGCCTAGCCGCCCGCCTGCCCGGTCGGCGCCGTGCGGCCGTCTTCTGTAATCCGGAGCGCCCCGCCGCCGTCGCGGCGGACAACCTCCGCTTCAAAACGATCTTCCGTTGCCCGGAGCGCCGGCGGCCAGGTGAAACCGCGCGGTGCGGCGGTCTCGAGCGCGAGATCCGAGTGGGCCGCGGTGAAGCGGCCGTGCGCGGCCTGGTAGTTGCGCTCGGCGTAGTACACCTGGCGGAGCGCCCAGCGGGCGGAATCCGCCGGGTCGGCGACCAGGGCCGCCTCGGGCGACCCGGGCGGCGCCGCCGAAAACTGCACCAGCCCCCACATCTCCGGGTAGTGCATCGCGATCAGTCCCTGCGGCGACCAGACCCAGTTGTCCTCCGGCAGCGGCCGGCCGGTCGCCGGATCGGTCACCTTCGCATACACGCCGTCGCGCGCCTCTACCTGCCATTCGACGCGGGAGAAATTGACTTTCCACCGGTCCCCCTCGCGCGGCGGGCTCGGCCGGTGCGCGCACTCCGCCAGGACCGCCCAGGGAATGGCGATCTCCACCCGCCACCCCGAGTCGACGTCCGACGGATCGTTGAGCGTCCCCTCCACCGCCACCGCCGTCTGCAAACCCGCGATGTCCCAGGCGTTGACCGCCGGTCCCCCGTCCCGGTAGGGCTTCAGCAGGAGCAGGTCCCACACGGTGTTGAGCGCGTTCACCTCGAGTTCGTAGTACTCGTGCGTGTCCGCGTCGGGATCGATGAACACCTCGAAATCATTGTCGTGGTAGATGACCGCGTCGCGCCGGGTGAGGGTCGCCCACACGTGCGGCTCGGCCAGTTCGGCCCCGATGTAGAAGCAGGTTGAGTCCCACAGCATTTTGGCGCGCGTGCGGAAACGCGGAGCCGGTTTCCGGTCCCCCTCGATATCCGTGAACAGCTCGGTCCACCGGGCCTGCCGCCACGCGGCCTCCTCCAGGCGGCCGTCGACCGTGAGGCCCTCGGCCGTCCGGCAGCACACGTAGCCGCGCGGTGCGTAGGGGATCGCCGGGACCGGCAGAGTGTCGCCCGACGATCCGGCCGAGGCCCCTCGCCCCGGCTCCGGTCGGCATCCGGAGACGACGGCCAGCAGCAGCACAAACAGGGCGATCCGGGCCGCCGGGACGCCTTCGCACCGATCACACTTCATCGCACGCCTCGAGCAACTCGCCGACAGTCGCGGTCGCCAGTCCCACGCACGTGTCGGCCGCCCCGTAGTAGAGCAGGAGCTCGGCGTCGTCCTCGACCGCGCCGTCGCCGCCGTCGCGGGCCGGGATCAGCCCGGTCGGAAAGACCACGTTCGGCACCTGGCCGGTCAGCTCGTAGAGTTCCCGCGGTTCCAGGATATTGGCGCGGCTGCGCGCGATCACCCGGCCGGGGTGGTCGGCGGCCAGCAGTACGACCCCGGCCTGGTAGATGTTGCTCGCCGCGAAGTGGGTGGCCACCCCGTGGTACACGTGGAGCCAGCCGTGGCGGGTCCGGAGCGGGGGCGGCCCCGACCCGATCAACTCGTCCCAGTAGTGCGGCCGCCCGGCCATCACCGGCCCGCGGGGCGACCAGTCCTGCAGATTCTCCGACACCGCCCACTCGATCGCATCGCCGCTGGCCACCCCGCCCTCCAGCCGCGTCCGGTTCGGCCGATACAGCATCGCGTACGCCCCGCCGATCCGCTCCGGGAAGATCACCGCGTTGCGCGCCTCATCATGCAGGATCTCGCCGAGGAATTCGAACGCGCGAAAATCCGTGGTCCGGGCCAGGCCGACCCGGCAGCCGGCATCGGTATCCATCGCCAGCGTGACATAACACACGTCGCCGATCCGGGTCAGCCGCGGGTCGTAGATATGGTGGAGGCGGTGCGGGAAGCGCTCGAGGCCGGAGAAGGTGATCGGGCGGCGGTCGATCCGGAACTGAATGCCGTTGTCGCTGAACGCCGTCAGGAGGAAAGTCTCGCGGCCCCGGTTCTGGACCCGGAGGATCAGCACCACCTGGCCGCGCCACCGCACCGCGCCGGGATTGAACACCGACGACACATCCACCAGCGACGGTTTGATGCAGGGAATATCAGTGCGGCTGATCAGCGGGTTCCCGGAGTAGCGCTTCATCGAGTCGTGTCGTTGCAGACCTTTTCCCCAAGGATAGGTGAATGAGTCTCGGGGGACAAGAGGTTTCCTGCGCCGGGGGTGCGGACCGGGCGGCCGGAAGCTGCATTCGCTCGGAGGAAAGCCCGGAGAGCGCCGGATGCGTGTGTCGAAGAAATGTGCGGTGCGGGGCAAACACTTACGGGCTGAAGCGGGAAATCCCGGCGGTCGGCCGCAGTTCCCCTGCGTATCCGAAGAACCCCAGGGCAACCGAGGTCTTATCAGTTGGGGCAGCGATCGGCGGCGCCCCGGGTCGTTCGCCGCATTCGTACGCCAAAATGCGACGAGCGGGAGGTGTGCTCCCGCTCGTCGGCGAACCCGATATCGCCAGACCGGCTTACAGGCCGACATCGACCAACAACCCGAGTTGGTCAGTCTTGATCTTATCGGCCTTGCCTTCTTCGCGATGGGTGTATTCGGCGTGCAGCGCCACGTTGACGGCCGTCCAGTCGCCGAGGTAATAACGCACCAGGAGGGAGAACGCGCTAATGGTGCATTCCTCGTCGAAGTCGGGAGGGGTGACCCAGTTGTAGGCGGCCGATCCGACCAGCCGGTTGTTCATCAGCCCGGCGTAGTCGAGCTGTACGAAACCGCCGGTGAAGTCGTAATCCGCGGTGTCGGCGGGCACAGCGGGGAGGTTAATGGCCTGGTCATCGGATCCCTGCAGGAACATGCCGTGCAGGTTGAACGTCTGCCAGTTCAGGCTGAGGTCGGCGCCGATGCGGTGGAACTGCGCATGCGCCCGGCCATTCCCCTGCCCGGCCGCATCGGGAGAGGGATCGCCCGTGATGGTCGGACACCACCCGAAATACCCGAACAGACCGATTCGCTGGCCGGCGTTCTGTCCTTCGCCGCGCCCGAACACCTGCGAGGCCCGCACATACACGTCTTTCGCGCGGCTGTTGTCGGGGTTGGCCCCGCTGCCGTTGACCACCCCGAGGGCATAGAACAACCCGCGGCGGAAGTGCCCGGTCACCTCCACTCCCAACTGGTTGTCGTCGAACACGAAGCCGTTCGACGGCGTGGTGAACGCGTAAATCTCGTACGGCTGGAGCAGGTAGTACGACCGCTTGCTGCTGAACGGATGGTAGGCGGGCTCGAACCGTCCGACCCGCACGTTGACGGCATCCGGCACCAGATTGCTGAAAACCAGGTTGGCCGATTCGAGCCCCCCGAGCTGGCTGGGAGCGGACCCGTCGGCCGGCCCGGTGTAGTCGGCCGCCGGTTCGTCGATCCGCGGCGTATAGACGATGAGGTACGAGATGTTCTTGTGGAGCACTCCGGCCGAGAACACATCCAGTCCGTGGATGGCGAACCCGGCGGTGTTGGCATTGGGCCGGTGGCTGGCGAACAGGCCGACACTGGTGCGCACCGCCAGCGGCGGCGCCGTCTCAAACACCGTTCTCTCCAACCCCTCCTGTCCCGGAATCTGGTAGCCGCTGTTCCGGTAGAGCTGGCCGAAATCGTTGAGCTTGGTGAACCCCGTGTGGCACATATTGCAGTTGAAACCGTACTTCCGCGCGAATGCCGGCACCCCCTGGCTCACCTGAGGTACCATCAGGAGGATACCGATCGCGAGCGCGCCGCGTCTCATCATTCTGCTCATGATAACCTCCTTCACTTGGGCATTTTCTCCGGCGCGACCGGCTGTTCGTTCGCCACCGAGGGGTTGCTGCTGACCATGGCGCGCTCCATGAAAGCCACCAGGGCGTCGATCTCCGCGCGCGACAGCCCCAGCGGGAGCATGAGGGGGTCGAGATTCGCATCGTCCGTTCCCCCGCCGCGGTTGTACAGCGTCACGACGTCGTGCAGCGTCTTCTCGGTCCCGTTGTGCATGTAGGGTGGGCGTTTCGCGGCGTCCCGCACCGTCGGCGTCTTGAACTTCGCCGCGTCGGCGGGGTCTTTCGTGACCGCCTGGCGGCCCTCGTCGTAGGCGGCGCCGGGAGCCGGGGCGACCCCGAGATTATGGAACCGGCCGTCGGAGAAATACCCCCCCCAGTGGCACAGCGTGCAGTGCCCCTTGCCGTTGAATATCTCCAGCCCCTGCTTCTCCTGCCGGGTGAGGGCCGACTGATCGCCGCGCACGAAGCGATCGAACGGCGAGTCGGTGGTCACAATCGTTCGCTCATAGGCGGCAATCGCCTGGGCGACCAGGTCGAGCGTGATCGGGACCTCCCCGAAAACCCGCTTGAACTCTTCCACGTACTCCGGGAAGCCGTCGACCGTCCGGAGCATCGCGTCGTGGGTGTTGCCCATTTCGATCGGGTTCGCGATCGGCCCTTTCGCCTGCTCTTCGAGCGACGGCGCCCGGCCGTCCCAGAACTGCAGCGGGCTGTAGGCCGCGTTCGAGACCGGCGGCGCACGTCGTCCGCCGCGCTGGCTGTTGATCCCCGCACTCGTCGGCCCCGCGTCCGACCAACCCATGGCCGGATTGTGGCACGTCGCACAACTGATCGTGTTGTCCTTGGACAGGCGGGTGTCGAAATAGAGCTGTTTGCCCAGCAGGACTTTCGTGTCGGTCTGGGGGTTGTCGACCGGCACGATGACCGGCGGCAGATTCCCCAAGCGCTCAGGGCCCAATGAGTGGGCGCTGACAGCCGTGAGCGGAACACCGGCGTCGTCGGCGGCCGCCGGCCCCGGGCCGAACAGGGCCGCCGCCGCCAGAAGTAAAGCAGCACCGAATCTCATGTCATCGCCTCCTTTCCCAGGGCGCTGTGGGCCCTGGCGCGAAGAATCATCCGACCGCTTCGTGATTTTCCGTGGGCCAATATCCGCCGCTCCCAATGCACCGTCAACAGCAGTCTTGGAGTGCGGCATCGATATCGGGCGCCGGACCGGCCGGGCCGGGGACTCGCGTCAGAATGTGACAGCCGCGGCCGCATCCGAGCCGGCGTCTCCCCGGCTCGCCCGCCTCCGCCCCGCCCGCCGGCGCCGTCTCAGAACCTCACCCCGACCATGAACGATAGGTTCGTGTTCGTGATCTTCACCGAGAGGTCGCCGTCGAGATAGTAACTGTCGCCCGGTTCCGCTCCCGTCGCCTCGTTGACCGCGGCGGCGAAATCATCGAAGCCATCGACCATGCCGATCAATCCCACCGTGTACCGCGCGTCGAAAGTGAAGTACCCGTAGTCGATGCCGCCGCCGAAGACGAGCCCCACGTCCACCGACTGGGTGTAATCGGAGAGGTCGATTCGATAGTCGCTGACCCGGAACTCCGAACCAAGGAGGAAATCCAGCGCCGGCCCGGCGAAGAGGTTTGGATGAGCCGGCCCCGCAGGCATGAGGTCGAACTTCAGCAGCACCGGGATTTCCAGGTATTCCGTAGCCCATTCGGGCGTGTAGAAGAAGAAATCCTTCTCCGCTCCCTTGGCGACGTACAGGATCTCCGGCTGCACCGCGAATTGGCGGCTGACACGGTAGGTCAGAAACGCACCGGCCGTGAAACCCACCCGGCTGTCCAGAAAATCATCCAGTTCATCGTACTCGGTGTTGATTCGGGAAAAGTCGAGACCGAGTTTGACACCCTTGCCGGTCACCCCGGCAGGCGACTCCTGCGCGCTGGCGGCGATGCCCAGCATCAATAGTGCTCCCGCCATCAGGATTAGCTGCTTCATAGGACCTCCTCATCACGCCGGTCGTTGATAACGCCGTCATTTTGTGGCGGCAATATGGCGGGGGGCTGATCGCCCCGCCAAGATAAAAGCGGCCTCCCGCCATGATGATCGCGGTGAAAAAACCCTTACGGATAGCGCCCGAAATCGCCGCACCACGGCCGCCGCCGCGATATCCGCCGCCGAGCGCGGACCTCGGTCACAACGATCGTCTCGGCTGACGTATGATGACGGGGACGGCTGCGATTTCCGGCCCGCCGGCTCAGGAATTCCCTGAGCTCCACCGCTCCTTTTGGCGAAGCAGGCGTTCGCCCGCGCGATGGAAATCGTGGCCGGAATCGTTGCGTCGGCTCAGGATTCTGTTCCCGCGCGGCTCGCCTTTATGACCGCTCCGACTCCGATTTGGCAACCCCCACATTCCGGCGGCGCCCGATTGTCGCAATTTCTTGTCTGCCGTTATTTCTCAACAGAGAAAACAAACGGGTCGAAAGGGCCGACGCTGACGGCAGCGCGCCGGCCGGTTGGGCGGACAAGCGGCGCCGAACCGGCTTCACTTCGACCCGCCCGTTGCGAAGAGACCAGCCGCTGACTCATAACCCAATGGAGGTAGGTCGCCATGAACCGCAGATACGTCGAGACGAAGGTTCTCGCCCAGCATGGCCCGTCCACCCACCTGCTGATCAAAGCCGGCGACACGGTCGTGCAGGCGAACTACGCCGAAGTGGCGCCGTGCGCCTTTCCCGTGTGGACCGGAGCCCCCGTCTATGTCGAGATTCCCGCGCATGGAGTGAAGAACAGCGTTCCCGGGTCGTTCTCCCGGGCCCCAGAGCCCCAAGACGCCTCCGGCGAACTGCCCAACATCATCAAGTTCCCGGTGTACACGCACCAGGAGGAGACCGCGCTTCAGGAGTTTGAAGACCTCGCCGGTCCGTCGGGGCGCAGCAACGGCGCCACCGGCCCGGGCTCGCGCCTTCCCGTCGTCGCCATCGCCGCCGCGGCCGGCGCATTGATGAATGACGACCGCCGCATCGAGACCCACCGCGTCCTGCCGGTGTGGAACGACGGCACCGCCGTGCTGGTGTCGCTCGACTGGTGCGAGGGCGAGCCGGCCGAGGGCACACCCAATCCGGAGTGGCACCTGCGCGCGTCGAACGGCCTGCCCCTTGACCTCGGACTGCGCCATCTCGCCGAGTCCGCCCAGCTGCCGGCCCAGGCCGCCGACAGCCGCTACTGTCTCACCGTTTCGCCGTGGAAGCTCGGCGCCGCCGTTCTCGGCAGCCCGGGCCACGAAACGGCGCACAAAATCTGGCAGCGCGAATGGCGCTATGACGACCTCGAGGAGTTCCGCAGCGCTCTCGGGCGGCTGCGCGATGCCCTCCTCGGTCTGACCGCCGACCTGCCGTCGATGGCCGAACAACGTGCGTGATCTACAAATGAAACCTGTTTACCGGAGGATACCATGCGTATCGTAATCCCCAAAGAAATACTCCACGCCGAGAAGCGTGTGGCCGCCATACCTGAAACGGTCGCGAAATTCCGTCAGAAAGGCTTCGAGGTGGCGGTCGAAGCCGGGGCCGGCGAAGGCATCTTCGTGTCCGACAGCGACTACGAGAAGGCCGGAGCCGCCATCGTCCGCGATGTCGAAGAACTCTTCGGCCAGGCCGACCTGATCCTGAAAGTCAAACAGCCGATCTTCAACGAGGCCCGGGAGAAGCATGAAGTCGACATGATGCCCTCCCGCGCCCTGCTCGTGACCTTCCTCCACCCGGCCTCTCCCGACAGCCACGACATCGTGCGCAAGCTGGCGGCGCGGAGGATCACCTCCCTGACGATGGACGGCATCCCGCGCATCTCGCGCGCGCAGCGCATGGACGCCCTGACGTCCATGAGCACGGTCGCCGGCTACCGGGCCGTGCTTGACGCCGCCGAGTACCTTCCGCGGTTTCTCCCCATGGTCGGCACCGCGATCGGGGCTATCAAGCCGGCCACCGTCCTCGTCGTCGGCGCCGGCGTGGCCGGGCTCCAGTCGATCGCGACCGCCAAGCGCCTTGGCGCGGTCGTGAAAGCCTGGGATATCCGCGAGTCCGCGCGCCAGGAAGCCGCCAGCCTCGGCGCCAAAGTCGAGGGTTTCGACGTGCCGGCTGACCTGGCTATCGCGCCCGGCGGATACGCCCGGCAGCTGCCGGAGGAATGGCTGCGCAAGGAGCAGGCCGCGATCGGCGCTATCGCCGCGCAGGCCGACATCATCATCCTCTCCGCGCTCGTGCCGGGCTCCCTGGCCCCCACGATCATCACTGAGGAGATCGTCGCCCGCATGCGGCCCGGCTCGGTCATCATCGATATCTCCATCGACCAGGGCGGCAACTGCGCCCTCACCAAGCCCGGCCAGGACGTCTGGGCCCACAGCGTGCGGATCTGCGGCGTTCAGAACCTCCCCGGCCGCATGCCCATGCAGTCATCCTGGCTCTATGCGAACAACATGTACTACTACATCGAGAACCTGTTCAAGAACGGACCGGGGACGCCGGATTTCGAGGACGAAATCGTGCGCGCGTCGCTGGTCACAACCGACGGTCGGATCGTCTACGAACCCGCCCTGGAGGCCATGGGCGAGCGCGTGACCGTCTGAACCGCCGCCCGGAGGATGAAGTCATGACGGATCTGATACTCATGCTGCTGGTGTTTGCCCTGTCGTTCGGCGCCGGCTACCTGCTCATCTCGCGGGTGCCGCCGCTGCTCCACACGCCCCTCATGTCCATGACCAATGCCGTGTCGGCGGTGACCATTCTCGGGGCCATCCTGCTGTTCGCTGTCCCGTCCGGCGCGGGCGAGAGGGTGATCGGCGCGCTCGCGCTGATCACCGCCGCCTTCAACCTCGTCGGCGGCTTCGTGATCACCGACCGGATGACGCGGCTGTTCAAGACGCAGCACGATCCGGCCAACCGAACGGACGGTGCCTGAATGAGTGTGGCGGCCGCGCCCATCGGCTAAGGTCCGCGCCGAACGGTTCGGGCGACGCGGAAGGACGGACGCCGGCCTTCGGGCCGGCGGCCCGAACCGCCGCACCGGACCCCGCTCCGACGCGGCGCGGCTGCCTCTACACGGAATGGAGTATGGATATGAATAGTCTCACTGCACTTTTGCTGGACCTCTCGATCATCGCGCTGCTGATCGTCGGCATCACCCTCTTTCGGACGCCGCGCGGCGCCCGTTTCGGCAACCTGACGGCCGCCGCCGCTCTGCTGGCCGCGATTGTGCTGGTCCTCTCGCGCAACGCCATCTTTGACCCGGCCTGGCTGGTGGTGGCCCTGCTCATCGGCAGCGCCGTCGGCGCCCTCGTCGCCATGCGCGTCACCATGATCCAGATCCCGGCCATGGTGGCCTTCCAGCACGGCGCGGGCGGCGTGGCCGCCTGCACCATCGCCCTGGTCGAATTGACCCGCACCGGCGTCGTCCTCACCCCGGTCGGCGAGCTCTCTGGCTACCTCGGGCTGGTCATCGGCGCCGCTACCTTCAGCGGCAGCATGCTGGCCAGCGCCAAGCTGGCCGCCAAACTTCGGCAGACGCCCACCCTCCTGCCCCGCCACAACCTCCTGCTGCTCGCGCTGCTGGCGGTGATTGCGGGCCTGTGCGCGGCGGCTGCCGGCGCCGTCGGATCCTCACTCATGGCTCTTCTGCTCGGCCTCCTCGTCGCCTCGGTCGGGCTCGGCCTCCTCTTTGCGATCCGCATCGGCGGCGCCGATATGCCCGTGCTGATCTCGTTCTTGAACGCCACGGCCGGGTTGGCGGCCGCCTTCTGCGGCGTCGTCATCCAGAACCGCCTCCTCATCGCCGCTGGCGCCACGGTCGCCGCGTCCGGCTCCATTCTGACCGCGGTCATGTGCAAGGCGATGAACCGGAGCTTCGTGAAGGTGCTCTCGGGGGCGAAGCAGAAATCGGCGGGGAGCGCCGTCGCGGAGGCGCCCGCACGGCAGCCCGTGACGCGGCGGACGCAGACGTATACGGAAGCGATGGCCGAGGCCATCCAGGTCCTCAACCGGGCTGACCGCATCATCATCATTCCGGGCTACGGGATGGCCTTGGCCAAGGCCCAGTTCCAGGTGGCCACCCTCGCCCGCACGCTCATCGAGCTCGGCAAACGCGTCAGCTTCGCCATCCACCCCGTCGCCGGCCGCATGCCCGGCCACATGAACGTGCTGCTGGCCGAGGCCGACGTCGACTACGAGCTGCTGCGCGAGATGGACGAGGTCAACCCGGAGTTCGCCGAGACCGACGTGGTGCTGATCATCGGCGCCTGCGACGTTGTCAACCCCGCTGCCATCAGCCGAGCCGATACCCCGATCTCGGGCATGCCCATTCTCAACGCCCACGAGGCGCGCCACGTCCTGGTGCTCAATCTCGACGAGCGGCCCGGATACTCGGGCGTGCCCAACCCGCTGTACGACGAGCCGACGACCCTGCTGCTGTTCGGCGACGCCAACAAGTCGGTCACCGATCTTCTGCTCAGCGTGCAGGCGGAACCCGCCCGGCAGCAAGGAGTGGCAGTGTGATGCTCGCCCTCAAACACCTCAACGAGAGATTGCTGCGCGCCGAGTACGCCGTGCGCGGACCGATCGTGCAGCGGGCTCAGGAACTCGAGGCCGCCGGGCGCAGGATTATCTACTGCAACATCGGCAACCCCCAGGCGCTCAAACAGCGCCCCCTCACTTACCTGCGCCAGATCCTCTGCCTGATCGAGTACCCCGAGCTGCTCGAGAATGCCGATGTCACCCGCCACTTCCCCAAGGACGTGGTGGAGCGGGCCCGGTCCATTCTCGTCCGGCATCCCCACGGCACCGGCGCCTACAGCCAGAGCGCCGGCATTCCCTTCATCCGCAAGGCGGTCGCCGACTTTGTCGCCCGCCGGGACGGCATCCCCGCCAGCCCGGAGCACGTGATTCTCACCGACGGCGCGAGCAAGGGGGCCCAGGCTGTCCTCACCGCCCTCCTCCGCCGCCGCAACGACGGCTTCATGATCCCCATCCCGCAGTACCCGCTCTACAGCGCCAGCCTCGAGCTCTTCGGCGGCAGACAGATCGGGTACCTGCTGGATGACGACGACCACTGGCAGCTCAACGAGGCGGTGCTCGAAGACAGTCTCGCGGCCGCCCGCGCGGACGGGATCAACCCGGTCGGCATTGTCGTCATCAACCCCGGCAACCCGACCGGCGCCGTCCTCACGGTCGACAACATCAAGATGATCATCGCCTTCGCGGAGCGCCACCGCCTCGCCATCATCGCCGATGAGGTCTACCAGGAGAACGTCTACGCCCCCGGCTGCCGCTTCCACTCGTTCGCCAAGGTGATGCACACGCTGGGGGTCGTCTCTGTCCCCCTGTTCAGCCTGCACTCGGTCTCGAAGGGGTTTCTCGGGGAGTGCGGGCACCGCGGCGGCTATCTCGAGATCCGCAACGTCTCCGAGGAAGTGCTCGCGCAGTTCATCAAGCTCCAGTCGATCAGTCTCTGCGCCAACATCCCCGGGCAAATCGCCACCTACCTCATGGTGTCGCCGCCGCAGCCGGGCGAACGGAGCTACGACGCCTACGTGCAGGAACGGGACGCCATCCTCGACGACCTCAAGGCGAAGGCGGAAATCCTGGGGGAGGGAATCAATCAAATCCCCGGCATGTCCGTCGACATCCCCCAGGGCGCCATGTACGCTTTTGTCCGGTTCCGCCTGCCCGAGGAGAAGGGCGCGGATTTGACGCGCCTGACGCCCGAGCAGTTGTCGGCCTACGTCGCTAAGCGCGACACCGACTACTGCCTGGCGCTGCTGGAGCAAACGGGGATTTGCGTCGTGCCGGGATCGGGATTCGGCCAGAAACCGGGAACCTTCCATTTCCGCATGACCTTCCTCCCGCCGCGCGACGAGATCGAGGCGCTGGTGGAGAAACTCGGCGCCTTCCACCGCTCCTACGCGGCTTCGCACGTGGCAGAGGACGGCGTAGCCGCCATGTCCCGCTGCTGAGTGCATGCACGGGTGTCCGGCTGCGGCGGCCCAGGGCTGCCGCGGCCGCCCCCGGACCGCTCACTCGGTCTCGTCCCCTTTCCGGGTGGAAATGTCCAGCGACGTGAGCCCCTCCCGGATCGCGAACTTGGTCAGCTCGGCCACGTTCCGCAGCTCCAGCTTGGCCATCATGTTCTTCCGGTGGGTCTCCACGGTTTTGCGGCTCACGTGCAGCCGTTCGGCGATCGCGGCCGTCGAGTGCCCCTCGGCGATCATCTGCAGCACCTCCCGTTCCCGCACCGAGAGTTTCTCCAGCGCCGAACCCAGCGCGGGGGAGAGCCGCTGGGCGTAGTCCTCGACAACGATGTCGACGATGCTGGGGCTGAGATACCGTCCGCCCCGCGTGACGATCCGGATGGCCTCGTTCAATTCGGTGAAGGCGCCGTCTTTGAGGACGTAGCCGGAGGCGCCCGCCGAGAGCATCCCGGCGACATATTGCCGGTCGTCATGCATCGACACCGCGATCACTTTGACCTCCGGCATTTCCGCCCGGATCTGCCGGGTCGCCTCGATGCCGTTGAGCTCGGGCATGCCGACGTCCATGACCACCAGGTCCGGCGTCAGTTCATGGCACAGCCGCACCGCCATCCGGCCGTTATTGGCCTCGCCGACGATCTCCATGTGCGGCTGCTTTTCCAGCAGCAGGCGAAGACCCTCGCAGAAGAGCTTGTGGTTGTCGGCGATCAATATTCGCATGTTCGGCTCCTGTTCATCGCGGGGCGGCCGGGCTGTCGGTGACCGGCACCCACAGGTGGACCCTTGTCCCGCCGCCCACTTTCGGATCGACCGTCATCCGCCCCCCGAGGTGCGTGAGGCGCTCCCGGATGCTGAACAACCCGAAGCCGCCGTTGGCCGAGGGGTACCGGCCCTGGTGCTCGAGGTCGAACCCGACGCCGTCGTCGGCCACGCACACATGCGCCTCGTTCCCCTGCCGCTCGACCTCGATCCGCACGGCCGCCGCCCCGGCGTGCTTCACCACGTTGGCCAGCAGCTCCTGGATCGAGCGGAACAGCAGCACGCGCACGCCCTCGCTCAGCGCCACGTCCTCCTCCGGCCAGTGCACCTCGACCTGCAGTCCCGATTGTTTTCTCACGTGGTCTCCCAGCCAGACCAGCGCCTGGTCGAAGCGGAGCTCGTACAGAATGGGCGGGCTGATGTCGGCGGTGATGGTGCGGGTGTCGGCGATGATCTGCTGGATGAGCGCGAGGATATCGTCGATGCGCTCCCCATGCCCCTCCGGCAGCAGGTGGCGGAGGGTCTCGAGTTTCAGTTTCGCCACGGCGAGCCCCTGCCCGATGTTGTCGTGCAGGTGCAGCGCAAGCTGCCGCCGTTCCCGCTCCTCGGCCAGCGTCAACTCCATGGCCAGTGACCGCAGGTGCTGCTGGTAGGTGGAGAGCTGGCGCTGGGCCTCTTTGAGCGAGTAGGCCTCCCCCAGCCGGTGGGCGACCGTCTCCAGAAGGTCCGCTTCCTCGGGAAGGAACTGGGGCGGGGTTCCCCCGGGCAGGACCTCGAGATACCCCACCTCGATGACCCCGACGCGCTCGCCGCCGGCGGTGATGTCCGCCTGCTGCCGCCAGGGCGTCTCCCTGTAGTTGTGGCTCTGGTACTGGCGGCTTTTCATTGTGATCCGCGCACACGCGATTTCCGGGTACTGCCAGGCCCCGGGGAGGAGTTCCACGATTCTCTGGAAAATCTCGCTCAGCTCGATGTGCCGGTTCTCGAACAGATCCGACACCGAGTGCAGACATTCGAGCTCTTTCATGCGCTCGGCGAGAGCGTGCGAGCGCGCCCGCAGTTCCTCGTCGAGGTTCTTCCGGCCCAAAGTGTCGGTCACCGTCAACTCCTTGCCCGCTCCTCGCGTGGCCGCGGGCCTCTCACTAACCAATAGAGCACTGCAGCCGCGCGAAGTCAATGCCTTTTTCGCCGCCTGCGGAGGACCGTCGCCCTCGCCGGCGCCTTTAGACGCGCGAACTCAGAACCGCAACGACAGGCAACTCAACCCGCCGTCGAGCTTGCGGAACTCCGACATTTCGAGCACGATCGTTTCGTACCCCGCCGCGCGTACGGCCCGCTCGGTTTTCGGATAGCCGGCCGCGACCAGCACCGTCCCGTTCAGCCACAGCGCGTTGGCCGCATAGCGCTCGTCGTCGTCAACCGGAATCAGATCGTACGCCCGGAACTCGGGCCGCTCTTTGAATTCCCCGGCCGCCAGCATGGTGTTGTTCTCCAGGTAGACAACGCCCGATTTCAGATGGAGAACCCGGTCGAGCGGCACCGGGGAGCCGGTCATTCCGTACGCCTCGAGCAGCGCGATAATCTGGGCCGCCCCCTCCCGGTTCGTGCGTTGCGACAGGCCGATGAAGTAGTGGTCTCCGACCATCATGATATCCCCCGCGTCGGCTGTTCCCGGCGGCTCGACCCGCTCCACGGCGTCGAACAATCCGGCCACCACCGGTTCTATGGCGGCCGCCTCGCCCCGCCGCGCGGGGGCGCCCGGCCGCATGATGATGGCGCAGTGCGGCGTCAGCAGCGCCGTGTCCTCGACAAAGGTCG
The DNA here is from genome assembly GCA_017999435.1 of Candidatus Zixiibacteriota bacterium. NCBI lineage: Bacteria > Pseudomonadati > Candidatus Zixiibacteriota > Candidatus Zixiibacteriota bacterium. The sequence goes on along the minus strand of JAGNLV010000002.1, from coordinate 92,861 downwards.
AGTCCGGGAACTCGTCGTCCGCGGGCAAGCAGGTGACCGCCAGCCCGCAGGCGCGCAGCGCCTCGACGTAGGCGCGGTGCTGCGCGACCGCGAGCCGGTGGACCGGCGCGCCGAGGCCGGCGGAGGTAATGCCGTCAACCATCGTCGGTCCCGGCGCTCGGACAAGGGCTCGCGAGAATCTCATAAACGATCCGTTTCCTTTCCGTGCCCGTCCGGCAGTTCCCCGGCCGCCGCGTTCGCCGGAAGGTGCTCACCCCTCAGGGAGATGCCGAGCAGGGGCGCGCTGCGAAAGGCAATATCGGAAATGACCGCCCGCCCGCCAAAGACTATGTCACCGTGACTGGCGGCGACCGCGTGGCGGCATCCAGTCGGCCGGCGAATACGTCCTCACCTGGGACGCCGGCCATCTGCCGTCGGGCGTCTATGTGATCCGCATTGCCACAGCCGAGGCCGGCACCCCGGACCAAATGGCCACGGTTGAGGGATCGTACCCGTCGATGCGGCGATGTGGATTCTGCGCCCGCGGGGAATCACATCCCGCTTGCGGAGCTGTTGTGGACTAAATATACTGCAGCGCAAACAGCCGCAGGTTAAACCTGTTCACATTGATAGACGGTCCGTAAACCAGTGAGGTTCGCTATGTCGCACCGCAGACGGAGTCTTTCCAGCTTGGTGAGCGCGGTCGCCATTCTTCTCGCCGTTTCCCAGGCGGCGGCGGGTGAAGCAGTCGACCGGACAGGGTTCTATGTCGGCGCTTTCGGTGGCTATGTCTCCGGAAGCCTCAATTCGAATGACCCATCGCACAAGGAATCGACCGGTGACTATGACGACGACAGTCCGCTGGCGGGTATCAGCGGCGGATATCAGCGCCAGTACAGCAACAACTGGGTTGCCGGCCTCGAGATCATGATCCCGCTCTACATTCAGAAAGGAACGGCGGTCGACAAGAAGTACTTCCCGGACACGGTGACCTACGAGGCAGACTTCCGCTACGGCCTGCTGCTGGCCGCCAAGTTCGGGCGCGCCTACGGCAACGCTCTGCCCTACCTGTTTGGAGCCGCCGGATTCACCAATGTGGACGGAAAGACGCTCAATGTCGATCTCAGTGAGAACTACTCGCCCGGGTTTGAGCAGAGCGCTGCGGCGACCCACTTCCTGTGGCAGCTGGGCGGCGGCTTCGATTACCAGGTCAGCCCGGTGATGTTTGTCGGCACGCGCGTGGCCGCGTTCATTGGCGCGCGCGCCGACCATACCATGCCTTGGAATGAGCCGGGCCCCAATGAATTCGGGTACAACGCCGTGCTCGTGCAGATCCAGGGGGGGTACCACTTCTAGGGAATTTCGGGACAGCCCGGCGCAGGCAGGGTTGTCAAGCCGCGGGGCCGCCCGATCGGCATTTCCTCCCCCGGATAGCCCCAAAGACACAAGGCCCGCGGCCGGAGCCGCGGGCCTTGGGCGATGTCGTCGCCAGGTTCGAGAGGGCTCAGCACGCCGCCGGCGCCGGACCTCCGCGGAAGAGGTAGTTGACCAGCAGGGTCAGGTCGGACACCTTGATCGAGCCGTCGGCGTTCGTGTCGCCGTGGTCGGGGCAGCCGGGGGCCGCGCCGCCGCGGAAGAGGTAGTTGATGAGCCCGGTCAAATCCGACACTTTCACGGCGCCGTCGCCGTTGAAATCGCCGCGCACGACGCAGCAGGGCTCCAGGTCGACAGTCCAGCCGTTGAAGAGTACCGACGGCACCTTCGCTCCCGACAGGATGACCTTGGTGAGGAACCCGGTCGGCGGCGACTGCATCTCCGGAATGAACCGCACCGAATCGGCCAACACGTGCAGCGCGTCCTTTCCGTGGCCGAGGTGCACTTCCGTTGGCGCCGCCCAGACACCGGTGCAGCCGATACTGCTCGGGGCTTTGCCCGAACCGCGCGTACTCCAGTGCCAGCCGCTCGGGGGTGAGGAGGCCGCTCCCGCCGGACCGGTGTGTTGCTGAAGTGTCGCTACTATCAGGTTGTCGCGAAACAGCTGCACGCTCTGGGTAACCGGCCCGAGCGGCGAGAAGTCGACCTCAAGCTCCCACTCTCCGGTAAGCTCCCGTGTGACCTTTCCGGTCCCGACCGCCCGCTCCAGCGCCCCCGGCGCCTTCTGGTAGGCCTTGAACTGCAGGAACGTCCCCGGTGACAACAGGGCTCCCGGCTGCTCGAGATCCTGCCACCGAGCGCCCCATCCCCTGGTGGTGGTGTCGTGCAAAACGAACGCCACACCGATCGGGCCCGGGTCAAAGGGTCCTATTACCACAACGGTGTCGTACGTCAGCGTATCGACATCGATCGGCGGCCACCAGACCACGACAATGATGACCGTGTCCACATCGGGCCAGACCAGGGTATCCTGGGGGCACGGACTCGGCGGCGGGAGGCACTTTGTGCTGTCGCCCTGGTACGAGCCCTCGAGGCAGTTGCTGTGGACATACTGATAACATGTGTCGATCGTGCAGCAGGCCCCGGTAATCGTGTTGGGGTGGCAGCAGGTCGCTACCGGATACCCGCCATAGGGCGTAAAGCAGGAAGGCCCGTTGGCCAGGTAGCACTCCAGAAGATCGATATCTTCCTGATCCACCGCGCAGTCGCCGTTGAGATCGGCATGGCACATGGAATCGAGCGGAGGGACCCACCCGTAGACGATGCCGATCAGGATCTCCAGGTCGATATCGGTCAACGGCGAGCCGTTACCGTCGATATCGCCGGTCGCCAGACACGCGCAGGTGTCGCAGGCGGCCGAATCGCATGTCGAGAGGTCGCCGAGGTAGATCCCGCCCATGAGGTCGCAGGGAACTTGCCCCATCGTCAGGACACACCCGCCCTGGTCGCCGGGAGTGCCCGTGCCGGTGGGCAGACAGCACGCCCCCAGGGGAGCGCAGACAACGCGGTCGCAGGAGGTGCCGATTCCCTGGAACAGCCCGCCGAGGACATTGATGCAGGTGTCCTGGGTGATGCTGTCGGCGCAGGAACCGTCGGGCAGGCAGCACGCACCCCGGGCGAACTGATCGCATGCCCCCGAGTCGCAGGTGGTGCTGTCGCCGAGGTAGAATCCGCCCAGCGCATCACACTCGGTCTGCCCGAGCGCCAGGATGCAGCTCTTGTCGGGAAGGCAGCACGCGCCCACGATCGCGTCGGTCGGGCACTTGCCAAGCGTGTCGGCAAGCACCAGAGACATCACCTCGGCATGCGTCAGCGCCCGGTCGAACATCTCGACCTCGTCGAGCAGCCCGGCATACCGGTTCGCCCCGGAGGCGCTCCGCGCCCCAAACACGAGCGTGCTCGCGGTGGTGAGCGAGCCCGGATGCAGCGTCGGATTGCCCGTGGCCGCCGGGACACCGTCGACATAGAATTTGATGCCGTTGGCCAGGGTGCGATCGACCGAGACAGCCGCCAGGTGCCAATTGTTGTCCGCGACAAAACTCCCCGACAGGTAGGTGGTCGAGGTGCCGTCGGCCAGCTCGAGGCCAAGGATGCCGTTCTGCAGGATGAGCGCGTAGCCGGTGGTTGTTCCGGCGTCGATTTTGTCCACCAGCGCCGCCGTGCCGGCCGCGGCCGACGTCCGGATCCAGGCGTCGATAGTGAAATCGCCGGAGGCGAAATTCACCTCGGTCGCATCGGCAATATCAACCTGGTCGTCCAAGCCGTCGAATTGCAGGGCCCCCTGGACCTTCCCGGCGGTCGGGGTCGGCCCGCCGACATGGGTGCCGTTGTCGGCCGTGCCCCTGATGTCGGCCGCCGTCGGCCCGGAGGCTTCGCCCAGCGGCCACCAGTTGACAACGTCCGCCGGTGCGTTGACGCAGGTCGTCGAGGTGAGTCCCGTCCCCCGGGCAAGAATGTACGGCTGTCCGGTCGCGCCGTCGGTCGCCACGTACGTCCCGAAATTCCGGCCGATCGCCAGCACCACGAAGTTGCTGGGCCAGGTGTCGAACACTTCATGGGTCGAGCAGTACCAGTACGAGAGGATCGAATCGGTCACGGCGGTCAGGGACGGGTGCGACACGACCTTGTGCACGAGGTTGTGGCACTGCGAGCCGTAGACGCTGAACGTCCCGTACGGGCTGAGCGAATCCAGCATTGTGACCTGCGTCGGCGTGCTGAAAATGCCGTAGTAGCAGCTCAACATGACGAAGGCGCCCGTCTCGCCGCTGCCCGCGTTGGCCGTCACAAAGTCGAGCCCGTACTTGATCAGGCTGTCCCCGCCCGCCGTGCTGTGGTAGGCGGCGTCGGTCCCGATCAGAATCACATTCCCGTCCACCGCCGCATTCCAGACCGCCTGGTTCTGAATGGCCGCCAGGATCGGGGTGGTGTCCCCCGCACAGGAGGGATCTCCCAGTACAATCGCCTCGTACGATGAGAACTGACCGGTGGTCATCGAGGCCCACTGGGCGCCGTTGACCACCACCGGGGTGAAACCGAGTTGCTGCACCCAGTAGTATTCGCGGCTCGAACTGGGCGGATTGGCCACCGTGGACTGGAGAATGAGGACCTCGTTGGGAGCGGCCAGCGCGGGCCCAACGCCGAGGGTTATCAGCACTAATGCCGACAGGATACCGGCACTCGATCCTTTTGACTGCATGGGGATCCTTTCGAAATGAGGATACTGCTGTCGAGAAAACACTGGTTTTCGTCTGCGCGGCGCTTTGTCCGGCGAAACCGGCCACACGAACCCGCGGAATAAAGTTCTACGATTCAGTTAACCAAGGCAAAAGTCCTGCACGGGATCGGGGAACGCCGTATAATGCACTATATGGCCCGATTTTGTCAATGATTATTTTCGCGCGGGGCTGAAAAGAGCCAAGAAACACAGAGGGCGCGGGGGCGCGGCCGGAGTCAACCGCTCCGCGCACGGGATAGCCGGAGCGGCCGGCATCGCAAAGCCGATCGGGTGCAGGACCTTACCGGCGAGACGGGGAGGGGCGGGGAGGGAAGGAGGGAAGGCAGGAAGGAGTGCAAGGGCGACGGCTCAGGCTCACCGGGGAGGTGGCGCAGGAGCTGCCGCAGTGCTTCAGCGGGTGTTCGAGAACCGAGACGATCTTTGGGGGGGCGGGCTATTCGGTTTAACAGCAGTCGCTTCGGTCGAGTTGCAGGCGGGCCGGGGGACCCCCCTGTGCCCCTGCAACAGAGGGGGAGCCTGCAGCATATGTAGTGGAAATGGGGGACGGAACCCCAGTGTCGTATTGCGGCACAAGAACTTACGTGATGTAGTGCCCATATCGTGGCGCATATTTCCATGGCCAATTCGGAAGTTGCCTTGTGAGTCCAGCCTGGTCCGTGGCACCGTACTGACCACCGCAGCCAGTCCTCAGGAGACCGTGCCGGGGCTCACACCCGGCAGATAATCCGATATCTGAATCGGTGAACGAGCGGACAACCCGTGCGGGACAGAAATGACACGAGTGGTGCCAATCGGCCCTCTCCCGTCCGGCAGTTATCCCGGTTTCGGTGTCTTTTTAGTGACAACATTGGGGACAAAAAATACCGTATTAGCTATATATTCTGTAATCGGGTGTAATGTCCCATATCTGGCACAGGAGAATCGAGGTATGGAGGTTTATTCGGAGGCGGCTTTTGACCGTTATCTCGAATGCATCGGTGTGAGGAGAACCGCGCCGAGTTGGGAAGCTCTGGCTGAACTGACGTCAGCGCATCTGAGGCGAGTACCGTTCGAAAACGTGTCGAAAATATATCGGGCGCATTTCCTGGGAATCAGAAAGATTCCGCGATTGGACGAGTTTCTCGATGGCATTGAACGCTGTAATTTTGGGGGCACCTGCTACACCAACAACTACTACATGCACCTGCTATTGGTTCATCTCGGCTACCGAGCCCGTCTCTGCAGCGCCGACATAGCTGTCAACGGAGCCCCTCCCGACGGACATATGGTCAATGTCGTCTCCTTCGGCGCAAAGGAAGCCATTGTTGATGTCGGATATGGCGAGCCATTCTGGAAGCCGATTCCCCGAAACAAGGCCGATGATATCGTGCTGGAGTTGGGGTCGGAGCGCTACGTTCTGAAACCGCAGGATCAGCAAGGGCGCAGCCGGCTGGAGGTATATAGAAGCAACCAATTGGCTCATGGTTACTTGTTGAAACCGGCTTCCAAAACCATACATGATTTTGCGGAGGTAGTAGACCGCTCTTACGAGGACAAGGCGCCGTTTCTCAATCGACTCGTGGTGACACGTTTTTTCGAGGATTGGGCACTGGTTCTGCGCAACCACACACTGACCGAGATTCGCCCATCGGCACCGGTCAGGCGACAGATGGAAACGCTGGATGCTGTCGTCGAGACTATAGTGGACAGGTTTGGCATGCCCGAGGGCATCGCTTGCGCCGCCGTGGGGCTTGTCGGGAGTAAAATCTTCGGCAGCTGATGAGCAGGCGGTTCTTGTTGTCGTAGGGTCAGTAATAACAACCGATTAGTCCTCTATTTCTGTCTTGGAACTCTCTTCTTGTCTGAGTGAGAGGGACAATCTGACGTTGGCCGTCGAAAGTCATTGCGGTTTGCCTTGGCGTTTTTCGGACTTCAAGGTCAGAGGAGAATGCGCGAAATCCACCGGTTTACGTTGAAATTCAAGGAATTCTGCTTCCAGGAGAAATGGTGGAGGTGGGGGGAATCGAACCCCCGACTCGCGTTGTGGCACAAGGACTTACGGGTCATTGTGACCAAATTGTGACGCTTTCTTACAGTCTAGAAGTGGTTAACATGGCCTTGTCAAGTACGCACGGTTCACGAACCACCGTCCCACGTCTGCTCACTTTCCGACTGGCAACTCGAGATAACTTCGGTGTGTAGCGTCGTGGTACACCTTGATATGTGCTGTCCGCGCGTCATTGCCCGTCTCCTCGACCACATTTTTCCCACTGTTGTAGTTCTTCTGTAGATAGATCGAATTGGGACAAGCAATCACCAGACGAAGTCGGCTCCCCTTGGCGACATAGCGTGAAAACCAATTGAAGCCAGTGAATTCGTATTTCAGGACTTCTCCAGGCTTGATTAGTCTCTCCTCCCGGAGAGATTCGCGAAAGCGAGCCCGCAAACGGTCGCGAGCCAGGAGAATACTCTTCCCATCCGGCATGATTTCGTACAGAGTTGCCTGGAAGTCGGCATCCGGCACATCCATGGAAATCCAGAGGACAAGCTTCGAGTTGCCGCTAACCTCGGTGCTCTCGGCAAAGGCTTCTGTGTGATATACCAAACCATTGCCAAAGAGGTTCAGCGCATAACGCTCATCCGTCAAGTAGTTCTCAATCTCCGCTGTTTCCAACTCGGCCGGCCGCGTGTCGAGTGGATCGTATACGAAGCTGTCTGAAGCGAATTCCGTCGCTCGTGCTTCCGTCAGATATCCGGAATGGAAGACATCGTTTGCATTACTGCCATTGGAACCGAGGTAAAGCACGCGTTTGTCGGCACCAATGGCTTCGAGTGAATCGGCATACTTCCACACGTCCTTGCCGACAACATAGTAGGCAACACGAGCCTCTAAAAACCCGGGCTTCTGACCCGATTTGAGAACCCAGTCGTACCACTCCTTGTGGAGTTGGTTCATGTCGAGCACGCGTGCATCTCCGAACAGCAGGCCGCCGACTTCCTTGGTCGGAGAATCTGTCCCACCATGATCCCATGGCCCAATGACTATATAATGGCGCGCTCGTGCTTCTCGAGAACCAAACATCATGTGCCGTCGGTAGAATTCCATCGCACCGGGCTGATCATCGTCGTAATAGCCCGTGATCGTCAAGATAGGCATATCGATTCGAGCGAATTGCTCGGCAGCGGGATTGCAGGCATCCCAGTAGGAATCCGGGCAGGGGTGCGCGAGCCACTCCTGAAAAAGAGCGGAGGGATTGCCAGTAATCGTATCGAGTTCCCTGAAGGCTCGATGCTCCATGTACAATTCACGGTACTTCTGTATCCAAAAGTGCGATTCCGCGAAGAGCTTCTTGTTGGCTGTCACACCGCTCGTCAGAGTGATCCACTGTACATCAAAAGGATCCCAAATATTCTTCCAAAACGGGATATCGATCGAAGGCATCGCCGCCGCCGTGGGCACGATGGTCTTCAAGTTCGGGGGAAATTCTTTGGCGGTGGCCCACTGGTCGTAACCGTCATAAGAACTACCGTACATAGCAATCCGACCGTCGCACCACGATTGCCTGGCTATCCAGCCTACAGCATCAAAGCCATCATTGGCCTCTTGGCGCAAGGCATTGAACGTACCCTGTGAATTACCGCGCCCGCGAACGTCTACCATGACGAAAACGTAGCCATTCTGTGCAAAGTAGAAGGCCTCGTTATGGTACGTATCGGCAATATACGGCGTCAGCGTCAGGATGACCGGCAGAGGCCCGGCCCCTTTCGGCTTGTATACGGTCGCATTGAGTTGAATGCCATCCCGCATGGGGATCTTAACTCCCCATAGAAGATCAATCGATGCAGACAACGACGTGTCGGTGACCTGCGCGGATAGACTGGCGACAAAGAGCACGCTCCACGCAACCAAAGTCAAAGTGGTCTTGACAATGTTCATTACCAATTTCCTCTTTTTCGACTTTGCTGCCGCATTCCTGTGCCCGACTCCTGAGAGCCCTAGATCTTCAAAGCGCATTAGCGGTTGACTCACTGCCTGCCGTGGATGCACGAACATAAGAGGCCGTAATCACGGCTTTTTCGTTTGGTCGAAAAAGGCTGCGACATCCGACTTTAGCTTCTTCAAGGACGGTTCATGAGTGTACATCTCATGGCCTGCCTCATAGTATTCTATGCGAATATGAGAACGCAAATCATCCTGCAGATCTAAATGGGAAATCATGTACTCAGTTGCAAGAAATACACTACCAAGATCAAAGGTGCCCTGCAAGACCAAAACTCGCAAGTTCGGATTGAATCCCATCGCGTGCGCAAGATCAATACCGGTGTTTGCCAGCGGCTGGGGCAGTTCATAATTCCCAGCCTTATGCCTGTAATCCCAAGTTGCAAAAACGTTCGCATCAAATACATATGTTCTATCGGGGCTGAATTTCAAATCACGTTGAAGATAATCCAGAAATGAGGCGACGAACGCTGATGTCGTCGCGGCATCCATGGGATCGTACTCCGCACTCTTCCCCAGTGGGTTAAAATTCACACCGAGGAACCGGCCATCGAGCATTCCGACTGTCTTACCATGTTCGCGCATTAATTGGTTCGCAAATTGTGCTGACGTCACTCGCATATTAGCCTTATCGAGATAATCAATCGAGAGTCCAGTGTAGCGGTGGAGTTTTTCTATGATGGCTTTCCGCGTGGGAACAGGCAGAGCGTTTCCCTGCGCGAGCGCATTCGAGTATTCCCCAAGGGCAAAAGTGCGCACCTCTTTGAGAAGCAGATCGATATCGGCGGGGGGATCGGGCAGCATTTTATGGTACCACGCAATCGCGGTGTATGTTGGAAGCGAGAACACAGAAGGCCAATGATACCCCGGCATATCGTCAAAAAGCAGTTCGAGGTCTGTGGCCATGGAGATAAGAATCAAGCCATTGAAGGACATGTATTCCCTGCTTTGAAGATAATCGACAACACCGGCTGATCTGGTTGTCCCGTAACTTTCACCCAGGAGGTACTTCGGTGAATTCCATCGGCCGTTATCCGTAATATACTGCTTGATAAACCTCGCAAACGATTCGATATCGGGGTCGACACTCCAAAAATCTTTGTCTTTCGCCTCGCCAACGGCATGACTGAAACCGGTACCGATCGCGTCAATCATGATAATATCAGTTTTATCCAATATGCTGAATTCATTATCGACCAGCTTGTAAGGCGCCGGCGGAATGAAAGAGGTATCGCCCGTGACAATTCGCTTGCCGCCCAAAGCTCCCATATGGAGCCACACCGAGCATGATCCGGGGCCGCCATTATATGCAAAAGTAATTGGCCGGTGGCTGATATCGGTTACATTGCTCCTGACATATGCGATGTAACCCATGCTAGCGTAGGGAAGATCCTTGTCATTACGAATAATCAGAGTTCCCGCCGTAGCGGTAAAAGGGATGGACTCACCGCCAATAGTGAGTTTATGCGTAGTGACTGACTTCTCTGCCTTGGGTGCCGTCGCCGAATTGACGGTGGTAGTGTCTTTGTCCTTTTCCGACAGGTTGCCGGAATCCGCCGCCACAGCACGGCTGCAGAACGCAAACAGGAACAACTGAACAACACTAATTGCTAGAAAGAGATGCTTCGCACGCATGAACCTACTCCTTTCGGGGGCCTCGATGTAGTGCCGTAGGGTAGGCGAAGATGCAGGTGCCGAAAGCTCCGCCCATCCGGTGCTGAGAGCGCCGTCACATATCTGAACAAAGCTGGCAAGTTGTTGAGGGAGTGTCAAGTAGTTATGCGAATAGGGTCGGTCGTCAGACCATTTGGGCACCGCGATCTTCCGATTTATGGCGCCGTTCGAGTGATGCCAATGGCCGTTCGAAGGGAAGTGAACTATACGTCTTCCGAGAGAATAGGTGAGGAGTATATACTCGAAATCACATGATCAAGAGTGTTTGTCGTGTCTAACCATAGCTATCATAGACCCATTATGGTGGAGGTGGGGGGAATCGAACCCCCGACTCGCTATGTGGGACAAGGACTTACGTGTCATTGTGACCAAATTGTGACCGTTTTTTTCAGCTTACTGCACTCAGACATGATCAATCTCTGTGTGATTCGAAATCTCACTGTTTGTCGTGCAAATATCGGCTAGTGATAGCTTGTGCACGTTGTCATTGCCGGTGAGACGGGCGAAATCCTTTAGCTCCGAAGTGCAAACTCTGACAAAACTCGCCAAGTTGGATGACGATCTTTCAATATCGAGCCGGCTTCGCAAGTTAGGGTCCTGAGTGGCAATCCCCATGGGACATATTCCGGTATGACACACCCGGTATTGCTGGCAACCGCAGGCAATGAGGGCAGCCGTCGCGATTGCGATTGCGTCCGCACCAAGCGCCAGGGCCTTGGCAAAATCTGAGGAAACTCGAAGTCCTCCAGTGATGACCAAAGAGACATCCCTCGCACCACAAGAATCCAGACATTTCCGGGCCCGATATAGAGCGAAGATAGTTGGCACCGACGTCGCTGCCTTAATGTACTTGGACGATGCGCCGGTGGCTCCTGGCCGGCCGTCAATAGTGATGAAATCCGGCCCCGCCTTGAGTATAAACTCCAAATCGTCTTCGACGCGGCCTGCCGCGATCTTTACGCCAATCGGCTTCCCGCTGGAGGCCTCACGCAACCAATCAATCTTCTTTCGCAGATCTGCGGGAGTCGTGATATCCTTGAATCGAGATAGACTAATGATATCTTTCCCGACTGGCATACCTCTCACCGCGGCAATCTCCTCAGTTACTTTAGCACCGGGAAGATGGCCCCCCATACCAGGCTTCGAAGATTGACCGATCTTGATCTCAATGGCGTCAACTTTCCGCAGATTCTCTTCAGTCACGCTATACTGATTGGGAACGTATTCGAAGATGTACTTGTAAGAGCTTTCCAGAGACTCAGGAAGAATGCCCCCTTCTCCAGAGCACATGGCGGTCTTTGCCAGCGCACTCCCCTTCGCAAGCGCAATCTTAGCTTCCTTTGACAAGGCGCCGAAAGACATATGCGAGACATAAATTGGAGTCTGGATCACCAGCGGCTGTTTAGCTTTCGGCCCAATGATCGTCTCAGTACTGACCGCTTCGCTATCGTTGAGAGGCAGCCGGGCAAGCTGTGCACCCCGAATAAGGAGGTCGTCCCAGGATACGACCGACTTTCTCGTCCGCATCGGTTCCAGGATGGACATGCCCGTTTCGGCCATACTATGGATGTCGGCCATCTGTTCCTCAAGGTCATCTGATGAGCGACGGTATTTTTCGGCTTGATCTAACTTGACGGGAAGTTGCGCTTTAGCCGCGATAGCAACCTCTGCGGCCTTGAAATACGCCTTGGTCGATCCACAGACAGGGCATACCCAGTCGTCGGGCAGGTCAGCCCACCTCACCCCTTCGTTCTCTTCATCATAGTGATAGTCACAGACGTCGCACTTGTAAACGGCCACGGTCAACTCCTTTAGATATCACTCTCCAAGTCGGCCGGCTCGAAATACTCTCGTGCGTGCCCACAGCATGGACACTTACCGGGCGGTTCGTTTCCCTCGTGGACGTAGCCGCAGACACTGCACTTCCACGTGATTGGCTGTTCACGTTTGTAGACGGTACCGTTCTTTACTCGATCCAACAATTTCTGATACCTCTTGCGATGATGCTCTTCGACCTTCGCGATCATACGAAAAAGAGCCGCCGCCTTCATGTTCCCTTCGGCTTCGGCGTCCTTGGCAAATTCGGGGTACATGGTTACGGTCTCGTGCTGTTCCCCTTCGATGGCGGCAACAAGATTCGCGGCGGTATCTCCAATCCCGTTGAGCAGGGCAAACTCGTCCTTGGCATGACGGCGCTCATTCTCGGCGGTCTCTTCGAATATCCTCGCAATGTAATGGTAGCCTTCTTTGCGAGCCACTTGAGCAAAGTACGTATACTTGTTTCGAGCTTGTGATTCGCCCGCAAATGCCGCTCTTAGATGTTCTTCGGTCTTACCCATCGGTAATCCTTTCCAATAGTCATAATGCAACTTGTCACTTCATTGGTTCTGTCGCTTCCACACACGCCGGCGACCTCATCCCATATACGCATCGAGTAATGTAACCTTACGTGGACACTTCATAGGCGGTCACTATTTGATCAGCAGCATCTTCTTCGTCTGCACGACATCGCCGGCCTGGAAACGATAGAGATAGACACCGGTCGAAACAGAGTTGCCAGCTTTATCAGAGCCATTCCACTCTACTCGATATGATCCTGCCGATTGCGGCTCATTCACCAGCGTCCGTACCTGCTGACCAAGCACGTTGAAGATCTCGATCGTCACCTGCGATCGGACTGGCACGCTGTACTCGATCGTCGTTGTCGGGTTAAAGGGGTTCGGATAGTTCTGGCTCACTTCAAACCGGTACGGCAGTGGGCTTTCCAGCTCGTCCTCAACGCCCACCGGTGACTTGGTCGTGAACAGGGCGAACGTACCGAGCGTGCTGATTTCAGCGGTGACGTTGTTGCCGCTCGTATCGACCAGGCCGCCGACATACTGCCAGATGTTGAGACCTTCGTGCCACCGATACATTTTCAGTTGCGACTCATCGCCAAGCACACTATCTCCGGCCATCAAGTCCTCATCCTCGTACGCAATTGTCAGCTGGTTAATGCCGGTCAAAGCAACAGTCGGCGCGACACTCACGGCGTACGCATCTCCCGCCTGCACCGCGTCGGCCTCCAACCCAGTCATGATCGGCGGATACGATGAGGCAGCTATCAGTGTCTTCGTGATGGTGCTGTTCTGTGGCGATAGACTCAGGATCGCACGGTTCCCCGGGCCGAGCTGTTTCTCCAATTGCGTCGAATCAGTAATGACAAAGGTTACATACGAGAACGGCACGAAGAATGACTGGCCGACAGCGTCAACTGCATCCAAACGAACCTGCCCCTCCGCCGCAATTGAGTCCGCTGGCCGCATGTTATAATTGTCAGTCAGCTGGGTCACGGTTGGCATAAGTGGTTGGCCGGACTGACTCAGGAACTGCACGCTCGGCAATTGCGTGAACGGCTCCGCAAATTCCAAGCGCCACCGCTGAGGCGCAATGGCGACATCGGCGGTCAGCACCAGTGGATAATCTCCTTCGATTGGCAGCAGACTGAGACTGACGCTGTCTCCGATCACCGTGCTCAAGTCCAGGGACGCCGTCAACCATTGGCGACGCACCCGTGAGGCTGCCGCTGCCGATGGCTCGTTGATGATGTCATAAACATAGCCGCGGGCGTTAATACGATCGGCGGCGGACGCCCCCAGCACCCAGAGCATGCCGTCATCGGTGGTAGACCCTTGCTCTATCATGCGCTTTCTGTCGCCGGGCAGGGACTTCTCCAGCGTCACTTCAACCGGTGCCGCCGGCACCGCCACTAAGGCGAGGTTCAGCGACCGATTGCCCGGATCAGGCGGCTGAATCGGACTGGCAAAGTAGATCTGCGCACCGACATCATAATCCGGCACCGCCAGATTGTCGTTCGGCCCGAGGATGTAGTCCAGCCCGGGCGGCGTCAGGTGCTCCAGTGTATCTTCGGTATCGGGGCGACGGATCGGTACGTAAATGCCATCGAATGTCCCCTCCGCCCACTCCTCAAACTGGTCCCAGCACGACGTGTCGTTCTTGATCAGTTGCTGGGTATTACGGCAATAGTCGGACACGTAGCGGTAGCGGCTGGACATCTCGGAGGATCGCACGCCGCCCAGGGCTCCTTCATACTGCCAGTCCATGAAACCGTAGTTACCGGCCGGATAGGGCTGGCAATGCAGATCGGGCTCTTCTGCGCATTTGCCCGCCTGATCACAGAAGAAGTACTCATCGTAAAACGCCAGAGCGTAGTGCCCGAACTCATGCCCCTTGGTACGATAGTCCATGGCCAGCGCTTCCCCCAGCGGATGATGGTCATAACTGTACGCGCGGCTCCCGTCACCGTACCACTTCCGCGGCATGGTAATGGGACCCCAGCCGGGGTGACCAATGGCGTTGACCGCCGCATCAGGTCGGTGGGTGTTGCTCGCCCGGATGTGCACATCGGCCTCCTCCCACAACTCGCCGTCATCCACAATGCCTATGGTATCCAAACGCAACTGGCCATCGGTCACATCGTACAGATAGTTGGACATCTGCTGGAAATCTTCTTGCAGTCCCTGCTGATACGCCTCCACCGCATCCCACTCCACCGATACCAGCAGATTGTAACGATATTCAGTGTGATTCATTACCACGTCAAGGCCGGAATTCTTCAGAACATCGAAATACATCTGCCCGTTATCGTCAAAGTGAGCATTGTCCAGATGAACCGAATACATTGTTCCGACAATTCCCGGATGCCTGACCGAAGGCACACTCTGCAGCAGCTTGGCGATCTTCAAACTGTCCCCGACCACGAGTTTATTCGTGCCGGTGTTCAAGTCCACTGAAAATGTGTCCTTGGCAATCGCGGTCATAGCCAGGCGTCCCTGACTGTCGGTAGTGAACGACCCCAACGTGTCCTCGGTGAAGAACGGTGGATCGTTCATCGCCTTGATGAGATTGAACTCCACGTTGGGGATAGAATTGTCGTTGACATCCTTGACAGTGATGGTTGGCGCAGGGGTAAGCAGGCAAAACCGGGAATAACCGGAAATGCTGGCTAAACAGAGGATTTCGCCCCGATTGTTAATGTCGACTGCATAGCTGAGGATTACGTTTGAACCCTTTGCAACTAAGGTATTCAAGTCTATCTGCTGCCCATCTAGAAAGATAACTGGGTTACCACTTAGGCTCTGTCCTACTGCAACACCACTATCGTTGATGGCGTAGGCTATGGCACTTGTACCCAATATGGTGGGTTGAGGATTTCCGATTTCCCACAGCACGGCATTGCAGTTTCCTCCACCATAGATCGTCTCGTAACCAACGACCATACCGAGATTGTTGATGCCCCGCGCCGAACTCACATTGTACTCGGCGCCGGACGTGTTTAGACGCACGAGAGTATTGTTGTGATAGACAAAGGCCCAGTGACTCACCTCGCCTGCCATCGTCACCTGACCAACAAGATCGCCTCTGTCATTGATGCCAAAACTCCCGTAATTGTCTAGTACGCCTCCAAAATTCAAGACCTGGTAGCTCCCTGCACTCGCCGAATAGATAACGGGGACAAGCTGACTGCTACCCGACGACATGTACCACCCCCCAATGTCGCCATTAGAATTGATACACTCGGCGCCTCCACTTACAGAAAAGTCCGGCCCGCTGCCGCCGAGGAATACCTCCTCTCCGTTTATCCAACACACCGGTCGGCTACAATCTTCTCCGACAACCACTCCGCTGCTACTGATGTCAATCGCGTACGCATAGCAGCCACTGTATCGCGGCAACGTGGTCACAATTCCATCTTTCCATTGGGTAGCCTGGCCATTAGTCGCCTCATGTCCAACTACAACAGCATTGTCATTAATTGCCCCCCAATGACCTTTATATTGCAGGGGAAACATCTGGACTTCCCTGATGGAGTAATTCGCCTGTGATAGCACCACGGAAGGACCGTTCAATGTCAGTATAAGCGTAAGAATTGTAACGAGTGATGACCGCATAGAACAACTCTCCTTTCATCCGCCCGGAGTGGCGGAGAGATGGTCAGCGAGCTGCTTACAAGATACCGTGTGAAGGGAATGAATGCGCGCGAAAAATACCGTCACCCTTCGGCACTGATTGCAGGCAGGTTCATCTGCAGCAAAGGATTTTTTGGCTCTTGATCAGGTGCATTGTTTGCGGGATCACCTGAAACACAGTGTGCCAAAACGTGATCATTCCCGTTTCAAGATATTCTATTTTATCGCAGGATATAGGGGGGAGGACGGGGGTTCAGGGAATTCGTCCAGCCCCTGTCGTCATTGTACTTGCTTGATTGACAATGAATTACAACGAATGGAGGTGGGGGAATCGAACCCCCGACTCGCGTTGTGGCACAAGGACTTACGTGGTAGTGTGACCAAATTGTGACCACTTTCCACTTAGTCCCGATAGGGAAGATGGGGCAATTTGAGTACCGCGACTCCGCACCTCACCATCCATAACAGGGCAGGAGAATGGGCTGAATGACAGGACTCTCTTGATCACCGTTACTGTTTGACTCTAGGTCTCTCGGGTTCTTGTCATCTCTCAAATAGACCTACTTCGCAAATAACCAGATGCTCCAACACTCCTCCCGGAGTCATTCGCGTAGAGTTGGTCAGCTGTTAACAGGCCAAACATAAGACTATCATTGCGAAATTCCGCCCGGAAGCCTAACTTCCCCAAAACGCATTGGAACGATCACGCGTGCAGGAATAGCTCAAGTAATGAGAAAGGGGTAAGACTATGTCACTCAGGGTCTGTCCTAGATGTGAGAATACAGTCAGTTTTGGTCAATACCTGATTAAGTTCGCCCCGGGTCAGTATCAGTGCGTGAGCTGCAATACCAAGTTGACGTTCTCCTGGAAGTACCGGGGTCTGCCATATGTACTCTTCATGTTCATCATCATCTACTTGATGACTAGATTTCGTTTTCCATTCGCCCAAGTAAACGATGAGATACTCAGAGTGGTTCTCGCTCTTATCATATTTGCTATCTTGTATGTCATCGTCATCGCGTTACAGTACTGTTTGGGGTCCTGGAGCATTGATGACAAGAAAACGAGCTAGTGTCATGTGTCAAATCTCATGACTAGATACCGGTGCCGCTTCGGCGGACTCCGTCACACTCAGTTCGGCCATTCTCCGAGCTAGCCGGCGAGGATTCGATTGTATTACTGGACCAATCACTGCCCAAGAGAAGGAAACACATATGCCCCCTGTCTCCTTCAAGCATAAGCGACGTTCGATAACTGACAGGGATCTGTTTCGAATTAAACTCATCAGCACCGTTTCAATGTCTCCGTCGGAGCGGCACATCGCCTACACGGTTGAGCGAATCGAACCGCAAGAAAACCGCTACGTTGCGAACGTATTTGTATACGACTCTGCCGAAGACAGGTCGACTCAGTATACATTCGGCCCGCACTATGATAGCCGGATCGCGTGGTCTCCTGATGCTTCGACAATTGCGTTCGTCTCAACTAGAAACCGAAAGACCGGCATCTACATCATCCCGGTGAAAGGTGGCGCAGAGCGGAGTGTTTTTGAAGCCGAGGCGACAATTGGAGAGCTACTGTGGACACCCGATGGAAAGCATCTCGTTTTCGACCTTCGTTATCACGACAGCCATTTTGTCAACGACGAGCAGAAGAAGAACGATGAGCCAGTCTGCCGACACATTACGCGGCTTTACTATCGAATGGAGGGAGTAGGGTTCAGGCCAAAGGACCCGTGGCAGATTTATCGGTTGGATGTGGCTTCCGGTAAACTCCAGAAGATCACTACTGGTAACCGGGATTGCCAGTGTCCAACCCTTTCACCGGACGGAAGGTGGGTTGCTTTTCTCTCGAATTGCTCGAAGGACCCTGACCTAGAGTGTTTTCGGCAGGATTTGTTCGTTATCTCGCTGCAGGGCGGTCGACCGCACTTAATCGCTGCGCCGCCCGGCCCCAAGGCTAGCCTCAAGTTTTCTCCGAACGGAAAGCTTATTGCCTATATCGGCCATGACAATCTGCACGACCCTTGCGGCGCGATCAATCAGCACATCTGGGTAGCTGAGATAGGCGGAAAGCCCAAGGCCCACGATGTAATGCCTTCCTTCGACCGTTCAGCTCGCGATCTCTCCCTGACTGACCTGGCGAACGTACAATTGCGTAGTCCGCTATTCTGGTCTGCCGATGGCAGGCGGCTATACTACCTTTGCTCCAACACCGGCGTTACCAACCTCTATTCTATGTCTATCTTGGACGGCAAGCCCGTCAAGATTTTCGCGGGCAAGTGCCATATCAAGGACTTCTCTGTCAGTGGCAAGTGTCGTATGGTTGCCTTGATCTATGCCGACTTGGCAACCCCATCGGAACTCCTGCTCTGTCCGACGAAGTTCGGCGGAGAGAGAGAGGCCAAGAAGCTGACCGATGTGAATGCCTTTTTGCGCACTGACATCAAGATTGGACGTACACGAGACGTTACGTTTCACTCGTCTGACGGCACCAAGATTCAAGGGTTCCTACTTACTCCACCGAACTTCAGCCCGCGTCGCAACTACCCGGCCATCTTGGAAATTCACGGCGGTCCCCGCCTGCAGTATGCCTATACGTTCTTTCATGAGATGCAGTTCCTGGCAGCACAAGGGTATGTGGTGTTCTATTCCAACCCGCGCGGCAGCGCAGGTCGCGGCTTCACGTGGGCCGACACAATCAGCAGTTGCTGGGCGGACTTCGCATATCAGGATTTGATGGCTGCCGCCGACTATCTGGAGAAGCAACGATTTATCGATGGCAAACGAATCGGCGTGACCGGAGGTTTATATGGCGGCTACATGACGAATTGGATTATCGGACATACCGATCGCTTCCGAGCGGCCGTGACTCAGCGCGGAATTGTTGATTTTGCGTCCATGGTCGGCACTTCTGATGTCGGTTACATCTGGGCCGACGTCCTCGGCGGTTATCCGTGGGACATGCCGGAGGAGTACGCCAAATGGTCTCCGATTACCTATTTCAGAAACGTCAAAACACCGGTACTCATACTCCATAACGAGCAGGACTTCAGTTCACGCATCGATGGTGCTGAGCGCATGTATGTGATGCTGAAGATCTTGGGCAAGACTGTCGAGTTTGTGCGCTTCCCTGGAGAGTCCCATGGCCTGTCACGCCATGGTCGGCCGGATCGCCGCATCGCACGGCTGAATTGGATTCTGAAGTGGTTCGATAAGTACCTGAAATAGCAGCGCATCGGTGCGGAGTCAACGCGGGGCGCTCTGCCGGCTACTTCGGCTTGAAATAGCCACTCGCAATACTCTCCTAAGTCTGGGGCACCCAGCTCCTTGAGTCCGCACTAATCTACACTTCTTCTGACTCGTCTGGAGTCGCATAAGCCAGAAAAAGGCTGGCCAAAATCACTGCAAGCACTGCTACCGAGACCAGCAGGTGCAAGACCGAAATGATCACATACTGCTGACCCCAGTGTTTAATGGCAACAAATGCAGGCATTATTACCGCCAGAATTCCGAGCGCTCGCAACGCAGGCGCTACTGGCTTACCTTGCTTGACTAACAGGTAGACCCCTCCAAGAAACACTAAGACGAAGACTAGTGCATAACCGGCTAGATCCAAGTACGTGCGAGCAGGAAACATCCCGAAAACGCGAGTTGGGTCGTCAGTTAAGGTGCTTGCAGGCGGCTGAACAAGCCAAGTTACGACTGCCACAAACATCGTAACAGCAATGACTGCCAGAACGAACGCCTTGAATGAGCTAATGGGGAGTTTGTTCATGGGACTCTCCTAACACTTATTGAATCACTGAGCACCTCACGAGCTTAGGTTCTTCCGCCTTCCGGACGGATCGCCTCCTCCGACTTAGCTTCAGCACCCATTCTGCCCACCACATAGTATACGGAGAAAGTCGCGATCAAGAGCCATAGTACTATCCAAAACCAACCCAGCGTTTGGTAGTATGACGTTCCGAAGGATTTGTAATATAACCCGTGACGTAGAATGTCATAGCCGATCGCTCCCATGATACCCGCAAGAAGACTATATCTCACCACCAGAAACAGCACCATGGTGACAAAGAGAATATTCGAGAGGTTTACCCAATTCGATGTTGCCTCCATTGCGAAGAAGCCACTAGTAAGTCCGAACCAGGCCATAGCTGTTATCAACCAGGCTAACCTTCCAAAGCGCAACTGATCCTCGAGTACGATCGTCGAAGCAATGATCAACGGTATGACCCCCAGATACCCGACTAGGTCGCTGACCTCGTCTACAAGCATAGGCAGGCGGACGCCGAATGAGTCCGACGAGACAAGAGAGTCGAGCAGGTTCTTTCCCAGTACGATAAGCAACGTATGGATATACAGACCGCGCACTACGACCACAAGGGCTGCACTGACTAAGCCAACTGCAGACGATATTGCGAGAGTTCTCATCCCAATGTATCCACTTGGTGCCAATGACAGTCCCGACAAATATGTCGGCTTCGTCAACCGCAGCAAACCAAACGCCGCCATGAAGGTCAAGCATACGACACCGGCACCAATCACTGACACTAGAATGCTGAAAAGCGCAACAAGCGTTGGCGGCAAAATCCGAAAAACCTCGGACGTCGACTCCGACTCAATCATAACCCGACCGGCCCATGGAAAGAGAATAATACCAGCCAACACGATCGGACAGGCAACTACGGCAACGGCTCGCCAAGATGGAAGACTCCATACTTTGCGAACAATGGCTGTAACATACACCAACCCGGCGGCCAAGACTGTTAGCAACACTGCCATGAATCCTGCCACCACCGGGGATTCTGCCGCCGTTCTGCTCAGCACCTCTGGGAACAGCGCCTGTAACCCGATACTTCTCAACTCCGCGCCGGCGAACGAGACTCGAAGTTCGCCTTGGGCGGATCCTGGAAGCGAATCAGCGGAGACCCATTGGAACTCTGTCACCATTTGTCCCGCTACCATCGACTGAGAGGGCCGCATTGCTGAGAGTGTCGCGATATTCACGCCGAGGAGTCTCTCAGCGGCACGTTCAGCACGATAGCGTAGAGAGTCGAGCGCGAGTGTATCGGATATCATATCAGGCCGAAAGGTATGTGCGTACGAGAAGATCTTCCCGCGTCGCGTGGTCAGAACGGTGTACTTCTCAAGCTTGTCTGCGCTCACGGCAACGGTCTTGTACCAGGACGTTGGCCCCCAGGATTGAAAGTTCTCCAGAGGCTTGCCCGACACACCCATCTGATCCAGAATACTGTGCGCCTTCCTGTCGGACTGAGCAAAAGTGTAAATCTCAAAGCCAAGGGTACTTACCTTTTCTCGACGCAGAAGATCAAGTGCCCCAACCTCTGCCTCAGTCGGGCTGATCGTGATCGCCTTCTCGCCATCATATTGACGAAGAGGGAGACTCAATAGCAGCACAAGCGCGATTACTGCGATTACGAAGGCAACCAGGAGAACGGACTTCTTTGGGAGTGGCGGATGCGCGGGAATTTGCGAGAACTCTGCGCTTTCGGTAACCGCTTGGCCCTTTGTTTCTGTGCCGGTAACCCACTGCCCTCCTGAAGTCAGAGTGGGTTGCTGGCACATTCGCTGAAAGTGACGAAGATCATCCAGTGTCTGGCCGATATCCTGATATCGATCAACCGGATTCTTCTCTAAGCACCGCCCAATAATGCGCAGAAGCTCCACCGGAGCATCCTGTTTCACCGAATCGATCGCCGACGGCGGCTCAGACACGATTTTATGAGCGACTTCGGCGGCATACTCACCACGAAACGGGCGCCGACCCAGTATCAGTTCGTAGAGAACCACACCGAACGAGAAGACATCGGAGCGTTTGTCGATTGCCGACCCCTTGACTTGCTCAGGTGACATGTACGCAAATGTACCGACAGTAGTTCCGGTTCGCCTGATATCCTCGTCGCTCTCTCGTCGGGCAAGGCCGAAATCGAGTATCTTCGCCATTCCGTCCCTGGACACAAGTATGTTGGCAGGTTTGATGTCGCGATGAACAATATCTGCGTTATGAGCGGCCTTGAGACCGGCAGCGATTTCAGTCGCCAACTGACATTTCTGTTCAAGGGTAAGGTCTTGCACTCTGTCCAACGGCTGGCCATCAACATACTCCATGGCAATAAATGACCGCTGCTCAAACTGAAACACCTCGTAGATGGCCACTACATTGGGATGGTTCAGATTCGCCAGCGTTTTGGCTTCACGACGGAATCGGGCCTGGAACTGCTCGTCTGCAGCGAGTTCTGGCGACAGGCATTTGAGGGCGACCCTACGATCGAGCTCCGTATCCTTAGCGAGAAAGACAGTCCCCATTCCGCCGGCACCAAGGGGCTTCTCTATGGTGAAATGGCCGACAGACTTTCCCGCAGCTATGTTGGTAAACGTCTGCGTCTTATCGTCCTGATCATTCTCACCCATTTGTGCCGTTCCTGATCACACGTGAAAGGTTCTCGTTCAAGCGACTCTCAGTGGAGATTATACACTTCTCTATTGTTACCAAGCAAGCCGATTGATCAGGCAATACCGCGTTCGGGTGGCGCTATATGAGACCAATTCTTACTTCACCGCATCCCATTTTGGAGACACGATCAGCGCGAAAACTCCGCTAATTGAAGCGACCGTACACACCGCCACCCAGTCAGTCCCCGAACCATGACCTCGGGGGTGTGCAAACCCGTTATAAGCGTTCAATAGGAACGCCAGTCCCGCGATTATCCTAAAAGCTGTAAAGGTCCCAGCGCGGGCCCGAAGTCGACCAGCCATGGACAGCAAAAACAGCAGGATTGCTACTAGGAATACATCCTCCATCAAGAAGAAGCTCAGTGCCTGTCCGCCAGATCTGATAAGAGCCAGATGTATAACTCCCATGATGATAACAATGATCATAAGCATCAGCGCCGTCCATCGGTACGCCTTCATAGTCAGTTGAATCATTACTCATACTCCTTTCGTTCGCGCAAGGCTCCAAGCATTCCCTGACGCCTAATTTCTTTCACCGTCAAATGCGCCGATCTTCTCGATTGTCCGGAGATGCCCGATTATGCTGCCGTGTGCGAGTTGCACATGCGATCGGGTAATGTCGTTTGAGTCGCTGTCTGGCACGATCGACAGACTCCGGTTCTGGCGGTCTTTGAGCCGCCGGTTGTCAAACGCGTTCTCCAAAATAGCTGTTTTGGATAATAAGGGCAACAAGTCAAAAAGACTGGCGCGGGACAACGACCCGTGAACAGCTGGAACCAAAGCGATGATGGGAGACACTAGGCAGAGTGGAGCGAAGTGAACCGGATTCAGTGTGTGACTCCATCGACTTCGAATGACAATCCTAGACATCATCAACTATGAGATTCCAGTCCCTGTGACCAAAACGTGACGCCTTTTCGGTTTCGACCCTCATACTTTGGTCTGACCGACTCCGCGCAAAACGAATTCGACCGCCCAACATCATTAGGCCGGTTCGAGGTCTATCCAACCGCTTCCCGCGCTCTCGTGTAATCTCTGGCAAAGTCAAACTGCGGACAGCACCTCTGTAGGCACTGTCCTTTACGAGCACAGCAAGTGAGACGCTCGCGAGGTGCCTATCTACAGCCTCTTGATTGCCATCATGGTTGTGTCGTCGTCCCTGACTCCATCGCCCGCAAACTTCTGAACTTCCTCATTCACGAGCCTGATGGTTCGCTCCGGCGATTCGTCTCGGGCGGCCGAGAGCGCAGAGACAAGTCGCTCCTCGCCAAACAATTCTCCTCCACGGCTGGTCTCGATCAATCCATCGGTAAAAAGGAATAGCAAATCCCCCCGGTTAAGTCTGACAACGTCTTCGTTCCACTGCAGACCATCCAGTATGCCAGCAGGAGTGCCGGTCGCATTCAACCGTTCTGTTAAGCCGTCTGAGCGTACTATGATTGGAGAGTTGTGGCCGGCATTTGCATATCGCAGCCGACCGCTTCCACCTTCCAAGACAGCGATCAAAGCGGTAATAAAATGTGAGGGATCAGTGTATTGGTACAGCAGCTGAGATATGACCGCAATCGCCTTGCCCGGTTCGAAGTCCCCCAGGTAGCACTGAGTACGATAGGAGGCGAGTACATAAGCCATCAACACTGAGGCGCCGATGCCATGGCCGACAGCATCACCTATCATGATGGCTGTGTCCCCACTGGCCAGTTGAGTTACATCGTACATGTCACCGCCAACCATACTACATTGATCCAAATAGGATGACAACAGATAGCCCTCGGGGCAAACTGGTGACCTGGTAATCAGTTTCCTTTCAATTCGCGACGCCCGATCGATGTCTTCTTGAAAATCGAGCATGGTGTGCGAGATGGCATCTGACACATTGTCGTCAACAAAGAGGAGCTTAACGTTAGCGACACCGAGAAGGCTGCCAAGCGGCAGACTAGCAGGGGAGCAAATCCTTCTCCCGTTCAGATAGGTGCCGTTAGAGCTTCCCAGGTCAGTGACCGTCGCTCCACCGTCGGAGGACACTTCGATTGAGGCATGGATTCGGGAAACAGTTGAATCCGACAACTAGAGATCACAATCATCCCGTCGTCCAATTGCATATGTGCCGGCTTTGAGAGCCCAGCGGAGACGATCTCCTCGCTCCCTTCCGATTAATGCATACATGGTAGGGTCACATCCTCGCTGACGAATATTCCTCGCCCATGCCCCCTGCCCCGGTCTGACTCAGCACCGTGAAATGGCGGTCGTCCGGCCAGCCGCTAGACGGATCATGCTCTTGGTAACGTCGTCATCAAGATTATCACTCATGGACGCTCCTACTTACCAATACAGTCAGTATTTGGGTACGATCACTACGCCATCTGTTGCGCGAAAATGTACGCTGAGGCAAGATCCGGGTCAATCAATATCACGTTGAAACCGCGACTCCAACCACCAACACGGTACGCTTCAGCGCCTGCCACAATCCGACGGCAGTTCTTCAAGTGCGCGACATTATCAAGGCTCCTTAGCTACGATTCACTGGATGGCTGCTTTCTGCCCATTTCATGACAATCAACTGAGCCAGGTTCGTTGAGACTTCGTAAAAGACAATCGTGATGTAGCACCATTGTTCCGTATACCAGACACGAGATCAAAGGCGACGACTCAGAAAACGAGCAATTCCGATACCGCGCCGAGCTTCTATCGTCACCAGTCTGACTGCAGGAGTTGCAGATTGTGAGTGTCAGATCACGGTTGAATGCTGTTGTGGACGGCAGCGCTATTTGATCAGCGCCTTGCTTTGCAGTCTTCATGTCACCTTCCCTTATCCCCTTCTGACTGCGATAGACAACATTCAACTCCTGACCGCAATGACCGCTGTGGCAATTCACACAGGATCGAGTTCGGTCCTGCCGACTGTGACTTCAAGCTCAGCGATGACTCGATCCTGCTTACGGGAAACCGATTCAAGGAGTTCAATCTGTCATTCGCCAAAGAGCTGCATAAGATCCTGAAAGGCCTCGTACTGCCTTTTCCTCGCGTCCACATACTTGATAAACTTGTCTGCCCGATCTTCAGCCGCATGGTGAACCTGTTGTTCCGACCATGTGCTCGCATCAGGACCCAAATAGCACTTCCCTTCGTCCTCGTAGAAATCAACTAGTCTCGCTCGATCTGCATCTCCGTTCATTGACGCAAGGAACGCGTCGCCAGCATCGTATAACGAGGAACCGGCGTGCAAGACTTCGCCAAGGGAAGCTGCAGAGGCGATTGCTCCCCCGGTTACAGAGGTGACGAAGGCTCCCAGCGCATGACCTGTCAATACGTCCAAACCGGCGTTCATGAATTGACTCTCAAGATAGTGTCCCGCTTCCTCGTCACTGATGTAGAGTCTGTCCGCCGCATACTCCTCATCCCTAAGATCTGTGTATCGAGTGAGATACTCTTCGGGATCAATACCCGCCGGTATAGCTGGCATAGGTTCGCTATGGACGACCCCACCAGAAATTCCATGATCTGAACGAAAACCGGATTGACCGTCGATACCTATCTCTCCCGACGCACTCATTGAATTATCGTCAATTGGGACGTAGTTCCACCCATTCTCGGTTTCCTGAATTATGGCATCGTTTGGGCCGAATGTGCCGTCTCCATTTAGGTCAACTGGAGTTCCACGGGCATCGGATCCTTCAACCCACGCAATAGCTCCCGGGATTGCTTTGTCGTAGAAGTGGGACACATGACCATAGTCCTTCGGAGTGACAGCTGAAGAGATGTCCGTCGAGGCGTGTGGATTCTCTACCGGTGAAACAGCTGGATTGTCTTCAGGGTATGAGTATTGTTCCTTACCACTCGGAGATACTTCAGAGACTAAGTCAGGTCGACCGTCACCGTCAGTGTCACTCTCGAATCTCGCACTGCCATCGTCATTGTACTTCGCGGCAAAGTCAACCCTGCCATTCTTATCTGTATCATGATACTCCTTGAGCCCCTCGTCAGTGTCAAACCGGAGGAATGGATGGCCGTCTACATCAAGCATCGCGATACCTCCCTCAAGATCACTCATCCGAGTCGTGCTCGGCCACACTCGCTGAGTCTGGCTAGCTTGATCCGACGGTGTACTTGGTGAAGAACTGGCGCGCCCTGATTCGGTGCTCGAGCTTGTTGGGCTGGAGCCGCTCGCCGGAACAGTATTTCTTTGACTGCTCTGAGCACTCGCCTTCCTGTTTGCCTCCCAGTCTCTACGAAGATTGTTCATTTCCTGTCTCAACCATTCACTGAATTCCTGCTGATCTCTCTTCTGGTTACTAAGAGAATTCTTGTAGGCTTCCGCGTCAGATAGATACCGCTGTATCTCACTGCGAAAGTCATCCAAATCCCTAGCGTCCTCGCCAGACATAGTCGCAACGTTCACGCCATTCCTCGTTAGTATGATGGTTGGAGCACCTGCTTCGCCGAGAGGCTCGGCCAAATCGAGTTTCACATTGCACGGCAACGAGGATACCGCCTTGACCAAACCAGCCATTGCCATGACATTGGACGCCTTTGTGTCTGTTAGGGAAGACGAAGCGAACAACATCCCACAGAAGAAATGCTCAGGATCTTCGCTTGCACCCGATTCACTTGCCTCGTGACCGCCGAAACCAATGCCAGAACCAGCATCGCGGCCAGATAGGCCGACGCGATCTCCGTTTTCGTCTAATTCTCCTATTTCACCCTCGGGGCGCGGGTCGTAGTCAACTTCCGTCCAGCTCGTCTGATTGCCGTTTCCTGACTCCCCGACGTAGTAATGCGTACCCCCGCTTTCGTCCACATGAACTCTGTACGGGGTTCGAACTCTGCCAGAGTTCGATGACTCCAGATCAGGACTGTAACCCTCAGAATTCTCGTTGAGTTCAGTATTGTTGGCTGCTTTCGAATTCAAGAGATGAATCATCGCCAAGACATCAGGGTGATTTGCGAGAGAATCTTGAAAAAGGGGGTCATCCAAGCACTCCTGAATCTTGCTGAAAGGGAAATCATTTAAGGCGTCTTGGAAAGCCTGTCGCGCCACCTGCTCATTGTGCGATCGATATTGGCAATCAGCCGAACAAAATCCGCAGAGGCCCAAGAAAGCAAGGACTAAGGGCCAGATAGACGTTACATTGAGCTTTCGATCTTCTCGGCGCATACAAACCTCCCGCATTGGCCGCCGTATTCTTACTTTTCGCAAGAAATCTCAGCGTCATGAATAGTCATAGCCAACACCTGGCAAAAGTAATCGTTTGTTTCGCCCTCAGTCGAGATTGACGAAACAACATACAAGACGCACTTTCGTGCAGGCAACCTGACACCGACTCATTCTACCTGCGCTTCCAGATCGTAGTCGACGAAACACCATTGTACTTTCCTGTTACCTGTAAATCGCCGCTCTCGGTGAGGTGAATATCCGTTATCGTGAAGTGTGGACCTTCACGACGATCAGTACTTGCGGGCACATTCTTTCTTGTCGTCTTATCTCCCGATACTTCCTCCCAGATGTGAGCCTCCGTATCGGTAGTTGTGACCCAAGTGACATCCGCGACCCCGTTCACAAGTCGACCCGTGCCCATTTCAAGTATTCTTGATGTGAAGGCCGTGTTGCTGACCTTTATTACTTGTCCAAACGCCGAGGAATTGAGCATAGGTCCTCCGGGCCAATACATGGTAGTGGACTTGCTAAATCTGATTTCCGTTCCGTCTACTGTCAATGTCGTCGCTGTCCTATTCACTTGCCCAACTCCCATGTTTACATAGGATGTATCAACCCCGTACTGATACGTGCCAGAAATGCTATTACCGGAACTCACCTCGATTACTCTTAGGCGACCACCGATTTCATAAGCATGCTGACTCGGAGCTGGTGTCGTCTTGAACTCCTGTTCCATTGCCGACGCTTCTGGGCTTTCAGGCATGTCTTGAGGTAGCACTTCCACCGTCTCGTATCCTGCCTCACTCATCAATGAATCCACCCTTGGCCGCAATTGCTTCCCCGATATCTCTGAAACCAGATACGACACTATTCCCGCGACTATGCGATTTCGTAGCTCAGCGTCGTCCGTTAACGGTGACGACTGCCAGTAGCAAAGGTAACTGAGGGCCGACTGTATCTCAGAATCATTCCCTCCAGCCAATGTCACTCCGCCTGCCACGGCTACAGCAGCGACCAGGTGCTCCAGATATCCCCATTCCGGACGGTCAGTGGAATATTCCTGAGCAGACTCCGGGAACACCGACTGCACAATATTACTCTCAGGATTGCCCTTCGGAACGACCTGCCCTGAAGCAACCTGTTCGGAGACTCCCTTGTTAGCTGAAGATGCTTTTCCCTTCGTCGCCGCCTGTTCCAGGAATTCGCATGTGGCCAAATGGAGCTTCGCCTCGCGGCGGCGCTTATCGCTAATCCCCACTTGAGCGGAGTCCCCGGCGATCCACCGATAATGAGTGAGAGCCTCCCGATACCTACCTTGGTATTCCAGGAGATTTGCAATCTTCCAGCGGCTGTCTGAATCGTCGGGGTGGGCTGCGACAGCCGCAGCCAATTCGTCGAGTTGTCCTCCAGCCCCGCTGATCTTGACTTCGCCAGATTGTGCCCCTCCGAAAATCGACGTAAGTGGCTGCTGCTTGGTTGAACTTGTGTCAGAATGAACAAGGGGTCCACCGAACGGAGCCCCAAGAAGCGGGCTACCCAACTGCTTGATACCCTTCGACGTCTGTGCGACCTCATCCACGCTGTACGGATGTCGAGTGAGCTTCTTCCTGGTTTCTTTGTTAAGAAGGCTCCAATCCTCTACTGCCGACGCTGTCCAGTACAGCTGATCTCGAGTTAACGGTCCCACGTATGGCCCGCAGACCTCACCCGATATTGCTATCATCACTACTGCAGGTAGCTCTATTGATTTGAATTGTTCAGGCAGAGGAAAACGCTTTATATCCTCCGGAGAGACCTGGAGTGAGCCAATGATCTCGTACTGCGACATCTTCAGCGCTTTGGCCGTCACCCACCGATCAGAAAGCAGGTCTTCGCCAAGGATGACTTCAGATTCATACTGAGGGCACTCTGGACAGCCTTCACCTCCTATGAATAGGAACAGAGGCCTCCCCTCGGCTTTGGCTAGTCTGAGGCCTTCATCAAAAGAGAGCCAATTGACCGTCTGCGCTTCCTGTCCCCTTCCAAGCCCAGAAAGGGTACTCAGCAAGAACAATAGAACTACTAACTGTGAGGCACGATTACGGGACATCTGGTTAGCTCTCCTCTCAAATCGTCATGTAGATACAACAGCTGTTCTTTGTGATCCAGTCCAAGTACAGACGCCAGACCAAAATCGACGATTCGCGCTCTGCCGTGCGAATCGATCAGGATGTTCGACGGCTTGATGTCACGGTGGGTGATCCCCTTTTCGTGCGCCGCCTGAAGACCGTCACACACTTGAATCCCAATTTCGAGAACGCGATCGATAGGAACTGACCTGTCAGAAATCACTTCCTTGAGCGACTGCCCCTCGATGTGCTGCATGGAGAAGAACGGCCGACCTTGGTACTCGCCGACCTCATGAACCGCAACGATGTTAGGGTGATCGAGCCTCGCCGCCGCCTGCGTTTCGCTCTTGAACCGGGCGCGACAGTCCGCATCCTGACAGAGATGGGGAGGAAGGAACTTGAGTGCGACTTTTCGATTCAGCTCCGTATCCTCAGCCAGATACACTTCCCCCATGCCACCAGCGCCGATGCGCTCGATGATGCGATAATGCCCGATCTGGATGTCCTTCTGAAGCTGAGTGCACGATCGGGTCTTGTCGTCTGAATCGCTTTCCGGCACGATCGACAATCTCCCGGTAGTGGCGGACTGACTCCGCCGGTTGCCTAAGGCCTGCTATAATATAGAAGTTATTGACAATCCGGGCAACAAGTTAACAGGTGATATCCGGGATGCCGTACCGTCGAAATGGTAACTGAGATGAATGACTTCAATTGACTCTGGCCCTATCGGATCACATTGTTCAAGCATGTTAGCATGGATCCGGGTCCGAAGAGTGATGCTCATAACTGGGGAGACGTAAGGCAAGCGCGACTTGTATGCATGGCGGCGATATATAGACCAATATTAACTATGATCTGGTTTGGTCGAGTGTGACGAAATCGTGACCAACGTCATCGCAAGTCGTTGATAATTCGTTGGGGGATAAGAGGGGTGGGGGGAATAGGCAAATCATCCCACCCCTTGTGTCATAGTAACTTAGTGTGGGACAATGATTTGGAGGTGGGGGGAATCGAACCCCCGTCCGAATCTAACGCCAAGCCGCCGAACTACGTGCGTAGTCGATCTACCATTCTCGCTCCGACCGCTGCCGATCGACAGGCCACCGCCGAAGCCAGCCTCTGAGCTTTAAGCCCGCTTTAGAGACATCAGCCGACCGAGCCTTCCGTCATCGACGCCGCGGCTCCCGACCCGAAAGACAAAATCGGGCGCGACGGGCTGAACCTAAGATTCTCTCTTAGGCAGCCATAGCGAAATTAGCTTCGCCATTTATCGGTTTGCCTGAATTGGTAACGGGGCTCCAGACATCCCCGGCACGCCGACAACTCCTCGCTAAACCCGTCGAAACCTGGTCACCCCCATATCGTGACAAGCGTTTCTGCAGGCTCAAGAGAAGCCGCCGCCTCTTGAGCTGTCAAAGAACACTGCGGGTCATCGCCGAACCCCAATATACGCTATCGACCGGAATACGCAATGCCCGCACTGTTGTAACGAAAATCCCCCGCCGATGTTCCACTCCGCCCCGCCGATCCGGAGCCGCAGGCCCACGATCAGGTCGGACGGCCAAGCCGTCGGCCCGCAATCCAACAGTCCCGCCGGATCGCCAGCGCGCAGTCAACCGGTGCTGTCAAACCGTCGGTTCGCGATCCCGCCGGCTCGCCGGGCGGCCGCCGTCCGGGATCCTCTTGCAGCCCTTGCGCTGCAAGCGGCTCCACCGGACTGACGCACGATCCCGCCGTGCCGGCCGCGTCCCCGCCCCCTACACGGCCTCCGCCACCGCCGCGGCGTCGGTCGCTTCGACCTCGTGCCGCCGCCGCGAGGACAGGTAGGTGTACAGCGCAGGGATGACGAAGAGCGTCAGCACCAGCGAAAACAGAAGTCCGCCAATAATCACGATACCCATCGAGGCCCGGCTCTTGGAGGCCGCCCCGAGGGCCAGCGCGATCGGCAGCACCCCGAACACGGTCGCCAGACTCGTCATCAGGATCGGCCGGAACCGCTGCGCCGCCGCGTCGATCACCGCCTCCCGAATCCCCAGTCCCTGGGCACGCCGCTGGTTGGCGAATTCGACGATCAAAATCCCGTTCTTGGTCACGATCCCGACCAGCGCGATGATGCCGATCTGGCTGAATATGTTGAAGGTCTGCCCGAACAGCCACAGCGAGAGGATCGCCCCGGCCAGCGCCAGCGGCACCGTGAACATGATGATCAGGGGATCGCGAAAACTCTCAAACTGGGCCGACAGAATCAGGTACACCAGGACGAGGGCGAGCACAAAAGCGAAGTACAGCGTGTTCGAGCTCTCGGCGTACTCCTTGGCCGTCCCGGCCAGACTGGTGGAAAACGACTCGTCCAGCACGCTGTCGGCGATCCCCTGCATTTCGTCGATAGCCGTCCCGAGCGCTACGCCGGGCGCCGGGGCTGCGCTCACGGTGGCCGCGACATACCGGTTGTACCGGTACAACTGCGGCGGGCTGCTCCGGTAGGAGAGCGTCACCACGTTGTCCAGTTGGATCAGTTCCCCCCGGTTGTTGCGGATGTAGATGGAGCTGAGGTCCAGGGGTTCATCGCGGTTGGGCCGGTCGGCCTGCGCGATCACCGGGTACTGCTTGCCGTTCATGATGAAGTAGCCGTAGCGCTGGCCGCTGAAATACAGCTGGAGGGTCTCGGCGATGTCGCGCACCGTAATCCCGAGGGCCCGGGCGCGGTCACGGTCGATCCCGACGGTCAGCTCCGGCTTGTTGAAGCGGAGGTTGAGATCGACCACCTGGAAAACGGAATCGGTCTGCGCCCGCTCCATGAACGGCGGGATCGCCGCCTTGAGCTTCTCCAGCGTCGGCGCCTGGATGACCAGTTGCACGGGCAGTCCCGGGCCGCGGCCGCTGCCGATGGTCTGCTCCTGCGTGACGAACGCCCGGGCGAACGTCTCCGCGCGGAGCCGCGCGCCGATCGCATCGGCAATTTCCTGCTGGGTGCGCGCGCGCCGGTCGGGCGGCGTGAGGTTGACCCGCACGAAGCCGCTGTTGGCCGAGCCTCCCCCGCCCCATCCGGGGGCCGTCATCGCCATGATCACATCCCGCTCCGGGAGCGTGTCGACGATGCCGATCAGGCGGTCGATATACGCGCTCATGGCGTCGAACGATGTTCCTTCGGGGGCGGTGGCGTTGATCACCAAGCGGCTCCGGTCCTCCATGGGCGCGAGTTCCGAGGGGATTGTGGCGCCGATGCCGAAAATGAGCGCCAGGGCGGCGGCCATGATCACCGGGGCGAGCAGTCGCCGCTCAATGAACCGTCCCAGCAGCCGCCGGTAGCCCGCCGCCAGCGCGGCGAACCGCCGCTCGCTCCAGAGGAAGAGCCGGTTTTCATGCTCGCTCTTGTGCAGCAGGTGCGCGCTCATCGTCGGCGTCAGCGTCAGCGACACAAACGCCGAAATGAGCACCGCCCCGGCCACCACGATTCCGAATTCCCGGAACAGCCGCCCCGTCAGCCCCTGCAGGAAAATGATCGGCAGGAACACCGAAGC
The DNA here is from genome assembly GCA_017999435.1 of Candidatus Zixiibacteriota bacterium. NCBI lineage: Bacteria > Pseudomonadati > Candidatus Zixiibacteriota > Candidatus Zixiibacteriota bacterium. The sequence continues at coordinate 59,331 of JAGNLV010000002.1, read as the reverse complement.
CAGCGTGATCGTGGTCGACAGGATGGCGAAGAATATCTCCCGCGACCCGCGGTGGCCCGCCTCGACCGGCGGCATGCCCCGCTCGATCTTGCTGTAGATGTTCTCCAGCACCACGATCGCATCGTCGACCACGATCCCCGTCGACAGCACGACCCCGAGGAGAGTAAGGATGTTGATCGAGAAGTGAGCCGCGTACATGATGAAGAAGGTGCCGATCAGCGAGATGGGGATTGCGAGCATCGGGATAATCGTCGTCCGCCAGTGCCGCAGGAACACGAAGATCACCAGCAGGACGAGCAGGATCGCGATCAGGATCGTCTCGCCCACCTCGGTGATGGCGCGGCGGATGCTCGCGGTCGTGTCCATCGCGATATTGAGCGTGAGATCGTCCGGAAGTTCCCGGGCGATCTGCTCCACCCGCCGGTAGACTTCATCGACGATGGCGATGTGGTTGGACCCCGGCTGGGGTGTGATGGCCACCGCGACCATCGGAATGCCCCCGTTGCCGCGCAGACTCGTGCGCTCGTTTTCCGGCGCGAGGATCGCTTCGCCGACGTCCCGCAGGCGCACCACCGAGCCGGCCGTTTCCCGGATAATCAGGTCGTTGAACTCCGCCGGCGTCGATATCCGTCCGAACGTGCGGATCGACAGCTCCGTCGCGTACCCTTCGATCATCCCCGAGGGCAGTTCCACGTTTTCCCGGTTGAGGGCATCGCGCACGTCGAGCGGGGTGAGGCCGTGGGCCGCCAGCCGCCCCGGATCGATCAGCAGCCGCATGGCGTAACGTTTCTCGCCCCAGATTCCGACCTCGCTGATCCCCGGAATCGTCTGCAGCCGCTCCTTAAACTCGTCGTTCGCGATCGCCGACAGTTCCAGGAGCGACCGCCGGTCGCTCTGGAGCGTCATCGAGAGGATCGGCGTCGCGTCGGCGTCCGCCTTCGACACGATCGGCGGGTCCACATCTTTGGGCAGGCTCCCCAGGGCGCGCGACACGCGGTCCCGGACGTCGTTGGCCGCCGCCTCCATGTCCACCCCGAGCTCGAACTCGACCCGGATCGAGCTCCGCCCGTCGCGGCTCGTCGACGTCAGCGACCGGATCCCGGAAATCCCGTTGATCTCCTCCTCGAGCGGCTCGGTGATCTGCGATTCGATCACGTCGGCGTTGGCCCCGGTGTACGCGGTCGAGACCGAGATGATGGGCGGGTCGACATTCGGATACTCCCGCACGCCGAGGAAGAAAAAGCCGATCCCCCCGAACAGCACGATCAGGATCGAGAGCACGGTGGCGAGCACCGGCCGGCTGATGCACAGGGAGGAAATGTTCATAGTCCGGTCCGGCTGCGGTCGGCCGGCTCGGGCCGCGCCGCCACCTTCTTCCCGTCGTTCAACTGCAGCAGCCCGGTGGTGATGACGGTGTCGCCGGGGGCAAGTCCCTGGATGATCTGGGCGGTGCGCTCTCCCCGAAGGCCGACCGTCACCGGCGTCGCCCGGGCCGCGCCCTCGCGGCACACATAGACGAGGTCGCCGCCGAGCTGCGGGACAATCGCCTGGGCCGGCACAATCAGGGCGTCGGGGAGATGCTCCAGCGTAATTTCCACTTTGGCGAACGACCCGGGGATCAGCCGCCCATCCGGGTTCGGCACGGTCGCCCGCGCTTTCAGCGTCCGCGTCGCCGGGTCCACTTTGGCCTCGACCGCGTACACCGTCCCCTCGTGGCGCTCCGGCGCGTCGCCGACCTGCACCAGCACCGGCGTCTTCACCGCGAGCTTCCCGGCGTGCTTCTCCGGAATCGAGAACTCCACCTTGACGGGGTCGGTGTCCTGCATCGTGGCCACCAGCGTGCTCGGCGTCACCACGCCCCCGGCGCTGATGTAGCGCAGCCCGACCGTCCCGTCGAACGGCGCGAGGATCTCCGTCTCCGCGAGCTGCGCCTCGATCACCTCGCGCTCCGCCTGAATCATCCGGAGCTTGTTCAGCGTGCGGTCGTAGTCCTCCTGGCTGATCCCCTTGATATCGAGGAGGGCATTCGCCCGCCGCTCTTCTTCAGCCGCCAGCGCCTCCTCGTGCTGCTTGCGCCTCAATTGCGCCTCCAGCTCGCGGTCGTTGAGTTTCACCAGCAGGTCCCCCTTTTTCACGGCCTTCCCCTCCTCGATATACAGGCCGACCACCCGCCCGGAAATCTCCGGGCGCAGGGCGACCTCTTCGTTGGCCAGCAGGGTGCCGGTTGTGAAGATTTTGTTGTCCAGGGGCTGGGGTTGCACGACGATCACGTTCACGGGCATCGCCGCGCCGCCCGGGTTTCCGCCGGATCGGCCGGCGTCGTCGCCCGGGCTGTCGCCGCACCCGGCCGCCGCGGCGACAGCCGCCCAAAGCAGACACCAATTGCTCGTCTTTCTGATACTCATACTTTTGTCATACACTCACCGGTTTTGAATCGCACCAATATATGCGCGCCCGAGACCCTCAGAAAGGCGAAAACACTCCCGGCCGGCCCGCACCCGATCAGAACGCCAGCCGCACCCCGAACTGGTTCACCGCCTCGGCTTCAAAGGTCGACAACACCCGCTGGTAGTTCAGCGAGACCAGCCCGGTCACCGGCTTGACCAACGACAGCTCGACATAGTGGTCCCGGTTCTGCCCCGGCGTGTAGTCGAAATTGTAGTCGGCGGTGAACTCTAACTTGAAGGTCGTGAACACCTTAAGCGAATTGATCAAGACCAGTTGCAGCGTCCACCCCCGGTCGCCGCCGGCATCGTCGACGCTCCTGAGCATTGTCACCTCGTTGGACAGAGGCATGAACCCGAGCTTCCCGGTGCGGCTCTCCCATGAGGGAATAACCCCTGCGGCGGGACGGGAGGGCCCGCCGGTCAGGGAGGCAACCACGACAACAAACAGCACAAGCTTGCGCATGGCCTGCTCCTTCGGCTTGAGATGGTACGGCGGCGCCTCGTCTGATACGAAGCCCGCCGGCGTACGGATGTCAGGGAGGCAATATAAACAAACGGCGGCTTCCCCGCCAAGGCCTCACGAGGGCGTCTTCTCCGCCGCCTCGGATTTCCCCTCCGTCGCCGGCCGCAGGTAGGTCCCGAGAAACCGGTTGTGGAGCAGATCGTCCAGCGTCACCCACACCGAGCGCGAGGTGTACCCGAGCTCGCGCCGCGCTTTGAGCGAGGAGTACGCCCAGTCGTAATCCAGGAGTTTGACCAGATCGGGATAGAACGCGAGCTTGCCCCGTCCGGTGAGCTTCACCCAGATTCCCCACAGCCGGGCCGCCACCTCGATCACCCCGCGCGGCACGTGCATGACATGGGGCACCCGGCCGAGCGCCTGCGAAATGCTCAGCACCAGTTCGCGGGCCGTGATGTTGTCCCCGGCCAGGATATACCGCTCGTTCGGCCGCCCGCGCTCCAAAGCGGCGATGATCGCCGGTGCGACATCCCGAATGTCCACGAGGTTGAGCCGGTTCGGAAACCCCGGCATCACCAGCCGGGGAAACCGCTTCAGCGCTTTCGCCCGGTCGTCGCCCGTCGACGACGGCGCGACGATGATGGCCGGATTCACGATCACCAGCTGGGTCGCCCCCCCCGCCGCCAGCTTCAGCAACTCCTCCTCGGCCGCCCGCTTCGTCATGAAGTACGGGATGCGCAGGTGCCCGAGATTGAACGGCGTCTCTTCCGTCACCCGCACTCGCGGTCCTCCCGGACGGCCGTCCTCCCCGTTTTTCCGCGGAATTGCCGCCGTCGCCGCGATCGTCGACACGTGGACAAACCGTTCCACCCCCGCTTTCTGCGCCGCCTGGAAGACGTGCACGGCTCCGAAGGTGTTCACGCCCGCGAACTGGGTGAGCCGGTCCTGGCGGAAATTGACCCAGGCCGCGGTGTGGATGATCCCGTCGACGTCCCGCACCAGCGCCTCGATCTGCCCCTCGTTGCCGAGGTCGGCAACCCGTTTTTCCAGGCCGAGCGAATCGATGTACGAGGTGTCGGAGTCGGGCCGCACGTGGGCGATCGGCCGGCATCCCCGGCGCGTGAACTCATAGAGCAACTGCCGGCCGAGCGAGCCGGAAGCACCGGTGACCAGTATGCGCTTGTGCGTTGCCATCTGCTTCGTGAGCTAATTGGGGGCCGCGGCGTCGGCCGCCGGACCCCCGGAAATACGCAAAGAATCTCGACTCTCACAACAGCTTTTATTAGATTAACGCGCGGAAAATGAAGAAAGTCGCATCGTATCTTTGGGGCCGGTGGAGGCGCGCCGCCCGCGTGCTCGGCCGGGCACAGACGCTGGCGCTGCTGGCCGTCCTCTACGCCCTTCTCCTGTCGCCGCTCGGCCTGCTCATGCGTCTGGGCGGATGGGATCCCCTCGATGTTTCCGCGCGGAAAGCCGCCCGCACCACCAATTGGAAACCGGTCGCCCGCCCTGCGCCCGACCGCGAGGCGCTCCGACGGCAGAGCTGACATGAATATCCTCGGCCTATCCTGCTTCTACCACGACGCCGCGGCAGCGCTGGCGGTCGACGGCCGTCTCGTGGCCGCCGCCCAGGAGGAGCGTTTCAGCCGCCTCAAGCATGATCCCGAGCTGCCGGTCCGCGCCGTGCGCTGGGCCCTCGACCGGACCGGTCTGTCGACAGCCGATCTCGACGCCGTGGCCTTCTACGACAAACCGATTCTCAAATTCGACCGCATCCTGACCGGCTGTCTCGCCGCCCCTTTCCGCTCCTGGCGCCCGTTCCTGACCGCCCTGCCGGTCTGGCTCGGCCGCAAGCTCTGGACCGACCACATCATCCGCAAGGAACTGGGATTTGACGGCGAGGTGCTCTATCTCCCGCACCACCTCTCGCACGCCGCCGGCGCTTTTTTCACCTCCCCGTTCAGCGATGCCGCAGTGCTCACGGTCGACGGCGTCGGGGAGTGGGCCACGGCCTCCTACGGCGTGGGCGAGGGCAACCGGGTCCGGCTGATCGCCGAGATGCACTACCCGCACTCCCTCGGTCTGCTCTATTCGGCCCTCACCTACTACCTCGGCTTTCGCGTCAACTCGGCGGAGTACAAAGTGATGGGTCTCGCCCCGTACGGCAAGCCGCGCTATGCCGACCTGATCGAGGACAGGCTCGTCACCGTCCATGCCGACGGCTCGCTCCACCTCCGAATGAAATACTTCACTTTTCACCGCAGCCTGACCATGACCGGACGGGCCATCGAACGTCTTTTCGGCTGTCCGCGCCGCGCGCCCGGCGCGCCGCTGGAGCAGTTCCATGCCGACGTGGCGGCCTCGCTCCAGGCGGTGACGGAGAAGATCGTCCTGGCGATGGCGCGGCATGTGCGCGAGACGACGGGCAAGTCCCGGCTGTGCCTGGCGGGGGGGGTCGCTCTCAACTGCGCCGCCAACGGCGCCCTGCTGCGCTCGGGGCTTTTCGAGGACGTCGCCATCCAGCCGGCCGCCGGCGATGCCGGGGGGGCGGTCGGCGCGGCCCTGTACGCCCACTTCTGTCTCACGGGCGCCGCTCGCCAACCGCAACCCTTTTTCGGGATCGGCCCGAATTTCGACCATGCGATCGCCCCCTTTTTGGCCGCCCACCGCATCCCGCACACGGCGGGCGATCGGGCCGCCCAGTTGCGGCGCGTCGCCGCCGCGCTCGCCTCGGGCCGCATCGTCGGGTTCTATCACGGCGGCGCCGAGTTCGGACCGCGCGCCCTCGGCTTCCGTTCTATCCTGGCCGATCCCCGCGACCCCCGCATGAAGGAGAAGATCAACGCGGCCGTGAAATTCCGCGAACCGTTCCGCCCCTTCGCCCCGGCGGTCATGTGCGAGCACGCCGCCGACTACTTCGAATGCGACCGCCCTGCCCCCCACATGCTCGTCAACTTCACCGTCCGCGCCGACAAGCGCAGCCTGATTCCCGCGGTCACCCATGTCGACAACTCCACCCGCATCCAGACGGTGGCCGAGGCCGACAACCCGCCCCTGTACCGCCTCCTGGCCGAATTCAAATCCCTCACGGGAATTCCGGTCCTGCTCAACACCTCGTTCAACCTGCGCGGCCACCCGATTGTCAACACCCCCGAGGAAGCGTTTGCGACCTTCTGCTCGGGCGGTCTTGACATTCTCCTTCTGGGTGACTATCTAGTGAAGAAAGAGGAGATTCCCGAAGCGCTGCGGCAGCGTTTCCGTTTGGTGCAGGCGGAGGACTGAAGTGTCTGCGCGCCGCAGGAGTAATCTCCCGTGAGGCAATCGGTTATGGCCGGACGAGTCAAAATCCTCGCCGAGTTCTGGTACTTCCTCCGGACCTCCCGAAAGTGGTGGCTCGGGCCGATCCTGGTATTGCTCGTGCTGGTGTCGGCCCTGATCCTCTTCACCGAATCCTCCGCTCTCGCCCCCTTTATCTACTCGCTCTTCTGACCGCGGGGCCGGCTGCTCTCCCCCTGACAAACATCCCCGCGCGGCATATATTGGTTTCATGCCGCCGCGAGACACTTATCCGGTGCTCTTCCGGACCGCCGCCGTGCTCCTGTCGCTGGCGCTCTTTGTCGCGCTCGCGGAGGGCGTCGTCCGCCTCGCTGGTCTCGATCCCTATTTCCAGAACCGCTTCTTCACTGTCAACCGGGCGCTCGATTATCCCGAGATTTTCGACAAGGACCACGAACTCTTCTGGCGCTTCCGCCCCGATCAGAGCGTGACCTCCCGCTTCTTCATCGGGCGCACCCACCGCATCAACAGCGCCGGTCTCCACGGCCCCGAGATCACGCCGGCCGAGGGGCGCACCCGTGTCATCACGCTGGGCAACTCGTGCACTTTCGGATGGGGCGTCGCGACCGAGCACGGCTACCCCCGGCTGCTGGATTCCCTCCTCGGCGACTCTTTCCAGGTCATCAACGCCGGTATCCCCGGCTACACCTCGCTGCAGGGCAAGCGTTTTTACCGATCCGATCTGTCCCGCCTTCGCCCCGCCATCGTCACCATCCTCTTCGCTTTCAACGACCACTGGGCGGCCGCCGGCGACCGGGCCGACAAGGACCAGCGTATGCCCCCGCAGTGGCTGCTCGACATTCAAAACGCGCTCGGCCGCCTCCACACCTATCGCCTTCTAAAGAAAGCGATCCTCTCGGCGGTCGAACCGCCCATGGATTCCCTGTTCGACCGCCGCACGCCGATCTACCGGGTCGGGCTGGAGGATTTCCGGGCGAACCTCGAGGATCTCTGCCGGATGATTGTCGCCGACAGCGCGCGGCCGATCCTGCTCACATCGCCCATCCCCGACCTGCCGACCTATTACCCGAAGGGGTATCAGTCGAACCTCCACAAATACCACGAGCGGTACAACGCGGCGATCCGCGAGATGGCCGCCGCCCGCGGTTATGATGTGGTGGATCTGGCGGAGGGCTTTGCCGGCCGGCCGGGGTTGTTCGATGATCCCCTGGTGGATCCGGCCCACTTCAACGACTTCGGCCACCGCCTCGCGGCCGCGATGATCGCAGCCTGCATCAGGGACAGCCTCTAGCTACGGCGCGCTTTCCGCGAACCGGTCCAGCACCGCGATCAGTTTGTCGATGTCGTCTTCGTTGTTGAAGAAATGCACCGAAATCCGGATCGAACCCTCCCGGTGCACGCACGTGATTTTCCGCCGGTAGAGCTCCTTGTGCAGGTCCCGGAACCGGTCGCAGGTGAAAGTGAAAATCGAGGACCGGTGTTTCGGCTCCATCGACGAGGTGATCCGGTAGAACTTGTGTCCCCTGATGTAATCGGCCAGCCGGTCGATCAGGGCGCGGGTGTGGCGCTGGATGTTGCGCGTGCCCAACTCGCGGAACATCGCCGCCGATTCCCGCATTCCCGCCAGATTCAACTCGACGTAGTAGCCCAGCTCGAACCGCGCGGCCGTGGCGAGAAACTCCCGGTCGTACCGGAACAGGTCGCCGAACTTCTGATGCCACTCCACGCCCAGCCAGCTGGCCGAGGGGGGCTGGAGGCGGTCCCGGATGCGATCGGCGATATAGAAAAACCCGCTCCCCTGCGGCGCGAGCAGCCACTTCTGGCACCCGGTCGAGAAGATGTCGATCCCCAGCTTCCGCACATCCAGCGGCTGCATCCCCGTTCCCTGGATCCCGTCGACCACGAAGAACAGCCCATGGTCCCGGCAGAACTCTCCGAGCGCGGCGAGGTCGTTCCGGTATCCGTCGAAAAACTGCACCCACGAGATAGCGAGCACTTTCGACCGCTTGGTGACGGCGCGGCTGAGCTGCTCCACATCGACCCGCCGGTCTCGCGTCTTCACGAACCTCAGGGTAATCCCGCGCGTCTGGGCCGCCCCACGGAATGCGTAGACGAGCGCCGGAAACTCGACATCGGTCAGCAGCACCTCGTCCCCCTTTTTCAGCGGCAGCCCGTAGGCGGCCACGTTCAGTCCGAACGTGGTGTTGAGCCCGATCCCAATCTGGGACGGTCGGGCGCCGATGAGCGCGCCGTAGTCCCGGCGGAGCGCCTCCCGCATGGCGAAGATGCTCGCCGTGCTGTCCTCCGCCGACCGCACCCGCGCCGCAATCGTCTCGGCCAGCGCCCTCTGCACCCGGGTCGAGTACGGCCCGTATGACGCCGAGTTGAAATAGACCAGCTCGCGCGTGTGGGGGAACTCGCCGCGAACCGCCCGGAACTGTTCCGCTGTCGATGTCGTCATCCCGTCCTCACAGACTGTACAGGTAGCCGATGATGGCCAGGCAGCCGCCCAGTTTGAGCAGCAGGCCGAGCAGGAAGTACAATAAATGCGGCATCCAGAGTCTCACGCGCAGCGACAAGCCCATGATCGCGGGGACTCCGCCGAGCACGAACCCGGTTAGGGCCAGGGCGAGCCCCGTGCGGATCCCCGCCAGCGGCAGCACCGCCGTGAAAAATGAGTACGCCAGAGTCGGGATGGCGACAAAAAATAACCCTTCCATGACATACCCGACCACGAACGCCGCCGGCCCCCAGGCCTCGCGCTGGGCCGGCGGAATGCCCTTGGCCATGTCCAGCTTCCGTCCCAGCCACTCGTGCGCCAGCGTCACGACCAGCAGGTACACCCCGCCCGCAATGAGACAATAGGCCATCAGCGTCATGTTGATCACGTGAGCCATCCTTCCCGGCGATACCAGGCAAACGTCTCCCGCGCCCCGTCCGCAAAACCTATCTGGGCCTGAAATCCGAATTCCGCCCGCGCTTTCGCCGTCGAGACTTCCCACGAGGCCAGTAGTTCGCGGCACTTTTCCCGCGTCAACATCGGCGTCGCCCCGGCCAGCCGGAACAATCCCTCCGACACGGCCGCGATCGCGCGAAAAACCCCGCCCGGCAGGCGCAGGCCGATCCCCTTGCGCCCGCCCGCCGCCGCCACCAGATCCACCAGCCGCCCCATCGCGTAAGCCTCCTCTTCGGCGATGAAATACGCCTCCCCGGCGCGCGTTCCCCCCGTCAGCGCCATCACCACCGCCCGGCTGAGATCGTCGGCGTGCACCAGTTGCAGTTTGCGCCTGGGATCTCCGATCACCGGCCGAAGCCCGCGGTGGGCGGCGGCAAAGAACGTCAGCAGCTCGCGGTCCCCCGGTCCGTAGACGGCGGCCGGCCGAAGCGATATCACGTGAAAGCGGTCGGCGAACGACAAGACGGCGCGCTCTCCGGCCAGCTTCGAGCGACCGTAGGTCGTGATCGGCTGCGGCTCGTCCGCTTCGGTCACCGGGCGGCCGTCGGTCGAGGGTCCGGCGGCGGCGAGCGACGAAATGTAGACCAATTTCCGGACCGGCGCCTGCTCCGCAATCACCGCCTCGCACACCCGCCGCGCCCCGGCCTCGTTCACCTCGAAATAGGTCGCGGCGCGTTTGGCTTTGACCGCTCCGGCGTTGTGCACCACATAGTCCGTTCCGGCCACCATGGGCCGAAGCCCCTCGACGGTCGAGAGATCGCCGAAGCGGTATTCAACCGGGACATCTTTCAGAAGGGAAACATCGGCCGTTTTCCGAACACCGGCGATCACCCGGTAACCGGCCGCCTGCAAGGCGCGACACAGCCTCGAGCCCACAAAACCGTTGGCCCCCGTCACCAGAACCGTTGCCTTTGTCTCGCTCACCCCGCCAATGTAGACAAATTGACACCCGCGGACAACATCCGTTTGGCGAAAGGCCCGCCCGGTTTTCTGTCGGAGTCAAATACGTGATGCCCAGGATTCCATAGGTGATTGGTCGGAGGTTGCCGACCGCTCATTCTTTGAGCGCGGGGGAGAGCCCGCCGCAAAGCACCGTATCCGGCACCGGGGAGAACGCCGCCGCGCCGACCGGCTGATCGACCGGTCCTGCTTCGCCGGGCGCTGCGAACCCGGCCGTGGAACAGACTAAGCGGGATTCCGCGTTCTCTTGCCTCCCTTCATGCGAAAGCCGGGCCGATCACTCGGCCCGGCCGCTCGCATTGCACTGACCTCACAGTGGGCTAATTTGGTCTCACGGTGACGCAGATGTCGATCCCGTGGCCGTAGGGATTCGGCTTGATCCGCTCAATCCGAATCGTCGCATCGGCGGCCAGTTCCCGCTCCACGACAAACTCCGGCTGGTTCCAGACATCCCACAGGTACTCCGCGCCCCCGATCGTGATCTTCACCACGTTCGACGGGTGTTCGCGTTCGGCCAGCCCGCGGAACTCCAGCCGGTACGGCCCCGCCTCGTTGCTCAGCAGCCAGATAATCTCTTTCTGGCCGGCCCCGAGGTTGGCGCAGTGCGACGTGAGGATCGTATCCGGCACCACAACGTATACCGTGTCGACAATCGTCAGCGTGTCCGTCTGGATGATGGTGTCAGTCACGATCACCGTGTCCGTCTGGATCACCGTGTCCACCTGAATGATCGTGTCGGCCACCACGAGCGTGTCCACCAGTTCCAGCGTGTCCACGGTCGTGACCGTGTCGACATGGACGAGCGTGTCGGTGACAATCACCGTGTCGACCGCCAGCAGGGTGTCCGTCTGCACGAGCGTGTCGACCACCAGGAGGGTGTCGTACTCGGTCAGCGTATCGACCCAGGTCACCGTGTCCACCTCGATGAGGGTGTCGACGATGAAGGTGGTGTCGTAGTTGTTGAGCGTGTCGACCTGGATAATCGTATCCACCGTGGCGATCGTGTCGAGCACGATCACCGTGTCGTACTGAATGGTCGTGTCGACCAGCGTGATCGTGTCCCAGAACTCGGTCGTGTCGACCTGAATGACCGTGTCGTAGAGCGTGGTCGTGTCGACGAGGAAGGTCGTATCATACCAGTGCACGGTGTCGATCAGAGTCACGGTGTCGAACTCCAGCAGGGTGTCCACCCGGAAGAGCGTCTCGACCGCCGCGCTGTCGATCACGATGATCGTGTCCCAGAGGAAGATCGTGTCGGGCGGTTCCGGCTCCGGCCGCGGCGGGTTCCCGTTGTCGAGAGTTTCCAGCGGGCTGGAGCAGTTCAGGAGCGCCTGGGCGGCCAGGAATAGGAGCGCCACCGCCGACAGAAAAACGACTCGTTTCATCGGGCGCCTCCTATTTCGACAAAGGCGGTGAGGGTCAGCATGAACTGCCCGTTCTTCGCCATCGATTTCAGGTCCTCGGTGATGCGGTGGCGGGCGGGGTTGTAGGCGCCGGTGATGGCGAGGTGGTCGAACGGCACCGCCCGCACCCCGACCATCGGCCCCTCCGACAGCCGCACGTATTTGTAGTAGTACTCGGAGATCTCTTCAAACCGCATCCAGCCGCCCACCGCGCCGACCGGGATATTTTTCAGCGGGAAGACCACCACCTGTCCGCCGGCCAGCCGCCGCTTGGTTTTGAGCAGTTGGTCCTCAAACTGGAACTCGCTGTTCCACAGCGTGTACCCGAACACCCCTTCGAGGTACACCGTCCTCTTCCATGACAGCGCCCCGGTGACAATGGGGAGGCCGCCGAACGGGGAGGTGGAGACGCCGGCCCCGAACTGCAGACCGAGGAAATCGTCAAGTGCGGGGGCCTCCCCCGGCACTTCTCTCACCGTCTCGGTGAAGTGCTTTTCCACGGGCGGCCGCTCCTCGAGCGCGCTCACGCGGCCCCCGAGATCCGACAGCTCCCGCACGACCCGCACGCTCGCGAAGCGGTGCGCCTCGCCGGCCGCGAGGACGTCGACCGACTGGATGATGATCCGGTGCGGGTCGATCTTGAATTTGTCCACCAGCAGGTTGCGCAGGACATGGGCGCGCCCGATCGCCAGGCCGGGATTCTTCGCGTCGTGGTGCTCGCGGTACTCCAGCCCGTCCGCCCCGCCCGTCACCACCGCCAGCATCAGCGGGTACTGCGCCAGCGTATCGGCCAGCGCCTGCAGGTCGGCGTAGTACGGCTGGAAAAACTCCTCGCCGATGCTGCCGCCGACCGCCTCCGGGAAGCCCGGGATGACGACTTCCTGCGCCCCGGCTGTCGCGCCGAGGACGAGCCCAAGCGCGACCATCGTTAGGAAAGCTCTCTTCATAGAAGACCTCTGTTTACGTCGGGAGCGCCGCCTGTCGGCCGTGGTCAGCGGCTGCACAGTTTTCGGCCCGCGCCGCCGGCCCCCGGTCCGGGACCGGCCCGCCCGGCCGTCTATTCCGCAATGCGCTGCAGGTTGCATGCTCCCGGTTTGGTCATTGTTTCTTCTCGCCATTGGCGGCGGTCGGCGGAAGACTGCTGGCCTTGCCCGATTCGCCGCTTCTGACGTAGCCTGACAGCAAACGCCGTTCCTGCCGCCCGGCACCTCCCGCTTGTCCCGCCGGCCCCAGTCGGTTATACTGTACCCGGACTCTGTGAGAACGACCGACAGACCGGTAACCGAGGAGAGAGGCCCGACCATGACCAACGAGAAATCAATCTCTCAGAAGATGGCCGAGTTCGCCGTCGAACTCCGCTATGACGACCTCCCCGAAGACGTCGTCCATGAAGTAAAACGCTACCTCTACGATTCGGTCGGCTGCGCCTACGGCAGCTACCATACCAAGGACGTCAACATCATCCGCGACCTCTGTCGCGAGATGGGGGGCCGCCCGGAGGCCACGGTCATCGGCTTCGGCGACCGCCTCCCCGCGGTCAACGCCACCCTCGTCAATTCGCTCATGATCCGGGCGCTCGATTTCAACGACATCTACTGGCGGGAGGACCCTTCCCACCCCTCCGACCTGATCCCCGCCGCGCTGTCGGTCGGCGAGCTGGTCGATGCCCCCATGCGCGACGTCATCGTGGCCATCGTCCTCGCCTACGAGTTCGAGCAGCGCCTCTGCGAATTCGCCGTCCCCGGCGTCCGCGAACGCAAGTGGCACCATGCCACCCTCACCCAATTCGTCTCGCCGATCGTCGCGGGCAAAGTGCTCGGGCTGACAGCCGCGCAGATGGCCAACGCCATCGGCATCAACGGCTGCCACAACCACACCATCGGCTGCCCGACCGCCGGCAAGCTGACCATGATGAAGAACACGGTCGACCCGATGGCCGTGCAGGCGGGCGTCTTCGCCGCCCTCATGGCCGGGAAGGGGTACACCGGCACGACCGCCGTGTTCGACGGCAAAGAGGGACTCATGGATGTGTTCGGCCCCGAGTGGGACCTCCACCGCCTCCTCGGGCACCTCGGCGAGAAGTACAAAATCCTCGAGTGCGGCATGAAGGCGTTTCCCACCGAAGCGCTCACCCACACCCACCTGACCTGCCTGCTCAAAGTAGTCACCGAGAACAACATCACCTACGACCAGGTGGAGGAGGTCATAGTCACCACCATCGCCCGCGCCTGCGACATCCTCTTCGACCCCCACAAGTACCGTCCCGACTCGCGCGAGACGGCCGACCACTCCCTCCCCTACTGCCTCGCCGCCGCCCTCGTCGATCACGAAATCTCCGTCCAGTCGTTCAGCGAGAAGAAGCTCAAGGACGAACGCATCTGGCAGGTCATCGACAAAATCAAGGGCGAGGCGTCGACCGAGTTCGAGGCCATGTTCCCGGCCAAACAGCCCTCGCGCGTGGTCGTGCGGACCAGGGACGGCCGGTCGTACTCCGCCTACCTCGAGTACCCCAAGGGGGATCCGCGGGAACCGATGACCATGCACGACCTCGAGGTGAAGTTTAAGGGGAACAGCGCGGCCCTGCTGGCTCCCGAGCGGCAGACGGCGGTCCGCGACGCCATCTTCGCCTGCGAGAAATTGTCCTGCCGGGACCTGATGGCCAAACTCGTGGTGTGAGACCGCGGCCCGGGGTGGGCCGCCGCAAAGGTCAAAACTCCTGCGGTATTGACGGCGAGCCATGATAGCCGACCACCGACATTCGCTTCGGCGTCCGCGCGGCGTGTTCGACTTTGCCGCACTTGCCGAACGCCCGGTCCCGGCGATTTTCGCTCACCGGGGGGCCTCGCGCCTCCACCGCGAGAACACCCTCCGGGCATTCACCGCGGCGATCGCCCTGGGGGCCGATGGCATCGAGGTCGACGTGCGCCGCACGCGCGACGGCGTCCTGGTCGTGCACCACAACGCCCGCCCCCTCGGATCATCGCGCCGGATCGCGAGCCTCGACTACGACGCCCTCCTTGAGCTGGCCCGTCGCCGCGCCTACCATGTCCCCACGCTCGAGGAGACGCTCGACCTGTGCGCGGGGCGGGCCGCCCTCGACCTCGAACTGAAAGAGTCTGGTTATGAAGCGGAGGTGGTCCGGCTGGTGCGCCGCCGCTACGATTTGCGCCACGTCGCTTTCACCTCGTTCCGCGGCCCGGTGGTCGCGGCCCTTCGGAAAGCCGCTCCCCGCGCCGCCCTCGGCCTGCTGGTCGGCCCGGCGGCGCCCGGCACGTTGCGCCTGGCCCTCCGGCGCAGCGCTCTGGCGCGGAAAATAGACCGCGTCGGCGCCGACTTCATCGCCCCCCACCGCCGCCTCGTCACCCGCGCTTTCAGCGCCCGCATGGAGGAACTCGGCGTGCCTGTCGCCGTCTGGACGGTCAACACCCTCCCCGCCGCGCAGCGGCTCACGCGCCGCGGTGTGGCGATCCTCATCACCGATCTTCCCGGCACCATCGGGCCGGCGGTGCGAAGCCTCGGGGAGAAAGGCGCGCGAGGCGAGCCGCCGCGCGAGGATTTGTGATGAAACCGCACTACCTGCTGATCCTGCTCGCCCTGGCCATGCTCGCCGGCGGAGCTGTCGGCCTCGCCCGCACCGGGTCGCCCATCCCCCTTCTCATCAACAGCGCCCTGGCCCTGCTCACCCTTATCCTGGCGCTGGTCGTTTCCCGGGACTCGCGCCGGGTACTGCTCGCCGCTACCGTCTGGGTCGCGCTGTGCGTCCTCCTTTACACCTATATGACGATCATTCCGCCAGCCGCCCACAACCCTTCGCGTCCCGGCTCAAAGTACCTCTTCGGGTCAATGGCTCTGGTCGCCTTGATCGTCCTGGTCGGCCTGAGCGGGGGGCTTCGCCGTCGCCGATCTCAACGCCGACTATGAGAGCTATCTCAGTGATCGCCGATTCAAGTCGTTATTGCATAAGTTCTTAATATGCAATATAGGGCACCGGCAAAAAAACCGGCACAAACTATCAGGAAATGTGGTATATATGACTAACAGGTTAGTTAAATCAACTGGTTAGTTATGGATAGAGAAGAAACTGCATTATCCCCCGGCCCTCCTGAGCCGGCGGATTCGACCTCCACGCGGAATCGTATTCTGGAAGCTGCTTTAATGGAGTTTGCGGAGCGTGGCGTGGCCGGGGCCCGTGTCGATAGGATCGCGGCCCGTGCCGGCGTCAACAAGGCCCTTATCTACTACTACTACACTTCCAAGCAGCGTCTGTATGAGGAGTCCATTTCAAGTTACATGCGGGCTCTCCTCGACAGTGTGCGGCTCAGCCTGGACGAGGCGTCCAACCTCGAGGAGGCCTTGCACGGAGTGGCCGAGCGCTACTCCTCGATCTTTCTGACGCGCCCGGAAATTCCGCGGCTAATGATGCGCGAGCTGGCCAATCCCGGCAGCACGCTGGTGTCTCAGTGGGCGGAGCGTATCACCGCCTCGGGCGTTCCGGCGACCATCCGGCGGCGCTTGGAGGCCGGGCGCGAGGCGGGGGAGGTCCGGCCCATCGACTTGCGGCAGGCGTTCGTCTCGTTCCTCACGATGCAGATCGGCTACTTTCTCATGTCGCCGCTGGTCGACCGCGTGCTCCACCTTGAGGACCGCGAGGCGTTCGTCGTCGCCCGCCGGGACGCGGTCGTGGACCTGTTCCTGAACGGAGTGAAAGCACGATGAGGCGCACTTTGCTTGCGGGCCTTCTGGCTGTGCTGGCGGCCGGACCGTCGCCGGCGGCCCGCCAATTGACCCTGCGCGAAGCGCTGACGCTGGCGCGGGAGCATTCATTCGAGATCCGACGGGCGCTTGCCGAGGAGCAAGCGGCCGGGGAGGCGCTGGGCGCCGCCCGCGCGGCCCGTCTCCCGACCCTTGACGCGTCGGCGATCGCCTTCTACAACACCGAGGTTGCTTCCCTCGACCTCGCTACCTCGCTGGGACGGCTGTCGCGGGAGATCGGCACAAAAGAGAATGTCCAGACCGATCTCCGCCTGGCGTTCCCGCTGTACACCGGCGGCCGCATCGCCGGCGGCGTCGACGCGGCGCAGGCCTCGGCCCGCCGGCAGGCGGCGCTCACCGAGGCGGCGGTCGACGACCTGCTCTACCGGACGCGGGTCGCTTACCTGACCGTGCACCGGAGCGACCGTCAGATCGAAGCGGCCCGGTCGGCGCTCCGGCGGGCCCAGATCACCCGCGCCCAGGTGGCCTCGTTGCTCTCGGCCGGGGCGGCCGATTCGGTGGCTGTGCTCGAGGCGCAGCTGGCGGTGAGCGAGACCGAGCTGCGTCTGCAGCAGGCGCTGCACGACCGCCGGGAGGCCGTCATCCAATTCGCCCAGTTGGTCGGCCTGTCGGCAAGCGACTCACTCGATCTAGCTACTCCGCTTGCGCCCCCCGCCGCCCCCGGCGATCCCGACACCGGGTTTGTCCGCCCCGAACTGGCCGCCGCGCAGGCGGCGGTTGAGATCGGCCGCGCGGGCGTCGCCCGGGCGGCGGCGGACTGGTTCCCCACCCTGGCGGCTTTCGGCGGCTACTCCTATGGCAAGCCGAACCTCGACCGGTTCGGCAACACCTGGAACGACTACTGGCAGGTCGGCGCGCGGCTGGATTGGTCGTTCAACCTCGGGCGGGGCACGCGGCGCGAAGTCAACCGCGCGAAATTCACCGTCAGCGCCGCCGAAAACCAACGGAACCGCCTCGCCGAACAGCTCCGCGAGCAGCACCTGCTCGCCTGGGAGCGCCTCCGGCTGGCGTACGAGCAGTATCTGACCGCGCTCGACCGCGCCGCCCTCACCCGCCGCAACTATGAACTGGCAACGAGCCGGCACAGCGAGGGAGTGCTGTCGTCCAATCGCCTGATGGAAATCGAAGCCACCCTGAACGAGGCCGAGGCGGGTCTCGCCGCCGCCGAGGCGGGATACTACATCGCGCGCTCGGCCTACCTGTACGCCTCCGGCGCCGACCTGATGACGGAAGGATTTTGATATGAGATTGCTGCTTTTCACTACTGCGCTGTTGGGACTGCTGTTGGCGGCCGGCTGCCGCAACGAGGATGCGGCGCTGTCCGGCTCGGGCATGATCGAAGCGACTGAGGTCACGGTCTCAGCCCAGGTCGGGGGCCAGGTCGAGAAGCTGTATTTCGACGAGGGGACGGTTATCGCCCCCGGCGACACTCTCCTTGTTGTCGACACCACCGCTCTGGGGCTCGAACTGGCTTCGGCGCGCGCCGGCCGCGCGCTCGCCCGGACCCGCCTCCAGGCCGCGCAGCTCCGGCTGAACGACGCTCTCGTGACCGAGGCCTACCTTGCCAACGAGGTGAAACGCATCGAGACGCTCGTGGCCGCCAACACCGCCACCCGGCGCCAGCTCGACGAGCTTCAGTACCGCCACACCCAGGCCGGAATTGCGGTCGGCAGCGCCCGCTCGGCGATCGCCTCGGCCGAGGCGGAAATCGCCAAGATCGACGCCGACATCGCCCGCCTTTTGGACCAATGGGACGATGCTTTTCCGGTCGCCCCGATCGCCGGGACGGTGACGGAGAAGTATGTCGATGCGGGGGAACTGCTCGCCCCCGGACGGCCGATCGCGCGCATCGCCCGGCTCGACACCGTGTGGGTCAAGATCTATCTGCCGGCGCGGGAGTTCGCCGCCGTGACTATCGGCGCCGCCGCCACCGTCGATACCGAAGCGGGGGAATCCTCTCCCGGCCGGGTCACGTGGGTGGCCGACCAGGCGGAGTTCACGCCCAAGAATGTGCAGACCAAAAAGGCCCGGGCCGATCTGGTGTACGCCGTTGAGATCACGGTCGCCAACCCGGCCCACAAACTGAAAATCGGCCAGCCGGTGTTTGTGACGGTGGGGGAGTGATGGCTTTCCTCGAGGTCCAGGGTCTGGCCCGGTCGTACCGCGGCGTGCGGGCGGTCGAGGACTTCTCCTTCGCCATGGAGCGCGGCGAGATCTACGCCCTTGTCGGGCCGGACGGCGCCGGCAAGACGACCGTCATCCGCGCCATCGCCAATCTCATCACGCCCGACCGCGGCCGCATCCTGCTTGACGGGACCGACATCCGCGACCGGTTCGATCGGGTCAAATCCCGCCTCGGGTACATGCCCCAGGTATTTTCGCTCTACCCCGACCTGAGCGTGGAGGAGAACCTCATTTTCTACGCGGGGGTCTACGGCGTGACCGGCCGGGCGTATGAAGAGCGGCGCGACCGGATGTACGATTTTTCGAACCTCCGCCCCTTCGCCGGCCGCCGGGCGGCGGCCCTCTCCGGCGGCATGAAGCAGAAACTGGCGCTCTCCTGCGCCCTCATGCACGACCCCGAGCTGTTGCTGCTCGATGAGCCCACCACCGGCGTCGACCCGCTCTCCCGCCGCCAGTTCTGGGACATTCTTCTGCAGCTCAAGCGGGACGGGGCCGCCGTGCTCGTCACCACCCCCTATATGGATGAAGTGGCCCGCGCCGACCGCGGGAGTTTCGTCTTCGGCGGGCGGAAACTCGCCGAGGGGTCGCCGCGCGAGTTGACCGAGTCGTTTTCGGGCGAGGTCTATTTCGTCGGCGCGGCCGCCGACCTCGAGCTTGTCCGCCGGCTCAACGAGCTGCCCGAGGTGAGCGCCCAGCGCTTCGGCGCCGGCCTGCACCTGTATCTGCCGCGGGGCGGCCGCCTCGAGCCCCACTTGCCCGCTCTGGCGGCGTGCGGCATTCGGCCGGAGCAGATCCGGAAGATCCGTCCCGACCTCGAAGACGCCTTCATCCAGCTGATGGAGCGATCGGCATGAGCGAACCGGCGGTCGCGATCGAGCACCTGACCCGGCGTTTCGGGGAGTTCACGGCGGTCGACGACGTCTCCCTCACCGTGCCGCGCGGCGAGACGTTCGGTTTTCTCGGCGCCAACGGCGCGGGGAAGACGACCACGATCCGCATGCTGACCGGCCTGCTCCTGCCGACCGCGGGCGCCGGCACGGTCGCCGGCTGGGATATTTTCACCCAGTCCGAGCAGATCAAGCGCTCCATCGGGTACATGTCGCAACGGTTCTCCCTCTACCCGGACCTGACCGGGCGGGAGAACCTCCGGTTTTACGGGGCGGCCTACGGGCTCGCGCCGGGCCGGGTGAACCGCCGCCTCGGGGAGCTGACCGAGCGCCTCGGGCTGGGCGAATTCATCGACCGCCAGAGCGGCGCGCTGCCGACCGGCTGGCGCCAGCGCCTCGCGCTCGGCGCCGCGCTGCTGCACGAACCGAGCATCCTGTTCCTCGACGAGCCGACCAGTGGCGTCGACCCCGTCTTCCGCCGCCGGTTCTGGGAGATCCTCTACGAACTGGCCGCCGAGGGCGTCACCGTCTTCGTCACCACCCACTACATGGACGAGGCCGCCTACTGCGACCGGATTTCGATCATGCACCGCGGGAGGATCATCGAGGTGGGCAAACCGTTCGACATCGTCGCCGCCCACGGCCGCGAGACCCTCGAGGACGCCTTCGTCCACCTCATCGCCGCACAGGAGGGCGCCGGTGCATAAGATCCGCTTCATCGCCCGCAAGGAGCTCTACCACATACTCCGGGACCCGCGCTCGCTCATCATCGTCCTCGCCATGCCCATCCTCATGACATTCCTCTACGGCTATGCGATCAACCTCGACATCGAGCACATCACTCTGGCGGTGCTCGACTACGATCGGACGGCGGGCTCGCGGGATTTGATCGAGGCCTTCTACGGCTCGAGCTATTTTTCGCCCCCCGAGACGCCGGTTCGGCCGGAGGATCCGGAGGCGGTCCTCAAGTCGGCCGAGGCCCACGCGGTGCTGGTGATCCGGCCCGGTTTCGCCGAAGCCCTCCGGACCGGGCAGTCCTTCGATCTCGGGCTGTACATCGACGGTTCCGACAACAACATGGCGGCGGCCGTGCAGAACTACGCCGAGGCGCTCCTGTTGGCCGGGCCGTACGCCGGCCGCGCCGACGGTCGGGCTCCCGGCGGGATCACCCTCTCCCGCCAGGTGCTCTACAATCCCGATCTCAAGTCGGCCCAGTTCTTCGTGCCGGGATTGATCGCCCTCATCCTCGTGATGATTTCGGCGCTCCTGACCTCGATCACGATCGCCCGCGAGAAAGAGACCGGAACCATGGAGCAGTTGTTGACCGCGCCGGTGACGCCGGTGCAGATCCTGGTCGGCAAGATCGTGCCGTACATCTTCATCGCCCTGCTCGACGCCGCCGCCATCATCGTCATCGCCCGCACCGTATTCGGCGTCCCCTTTGCCGGCTCGCGACTGCTCATGCTCGGCTACGCCCTCGTCTACATCGGGGTGTCGCTCTCCCTGGGGATACTCATCTCGTCGCTGGCCAAGACGCAGCAGGTCGCCATGATCTTCGCCGTCACGACCACGATGCTGCCGTCGGTGATGCTGTCGGGTTTCATCTTCCCGATCAAGAACATGCCGGTCGTTCTCCAGGGGCTGAGCTACATCATCCCGGCCCGCTACTTCGTGCGGATCATCCGCGCGGTCATGCACAAGGGGGCGGGGATGGAGGCGCTCGTGCTCGAGGGGCTGGCGCTAGCCGTGCTCATGGTCGTGCTCATGGCCGTCGCCGCGAGAAAATTCCGAATGAAAGTGGCGTGATCATGGATACCCGCGCCCTCCGAGGACTGGTTCGAAAAGAGTTCATCCAGGTGTTCCGCGACCGGAACATGCTCCTCATCATCTTCGCCATGCCCGTCGTCCAGCTCATCATTTTCGGCTACGTTGCCAACACCGAGGTGAGGGAGGTCGCCCTCGACGTCTACGACTTCGACCGCACGGCCGTGTCCCGCCAGTACGCCACGGCGCTGGGGGCGGGGAACTACTTTACCGTGCAGTCGCCGGAGGCGCCCCTGCTCGAGGTTGAGGAGCGTTTCCGCCGGAGCGACGCCGAGATGGCGCTGGTGATTCCGCCCAATTTCACCCGCGATCTCACCTCGGGCGGCCGTCCCGTCGTGGGGATTGTCGCCGACGGCGCCAACTCCAACACCGCCGCCATCGGCATGGGCTACCTCGCCCGCATTTCCGCCCAGTATGCCCGCGGGGTTACGGAGGTGTCCGCGCCGGTGCGGTTGCGCTTCCAGGTCCTGTACAATCCCGAAATGGAGTCGGTCTACTTCATGGTCCCCGGCATCGTCGCGGCCCTTCTGACTATGGTCACCGTCATGCTCACCTCCATGGCTGTCGTCCGCGAGCGGGAGCGGGGAACTCTCGAGCAGCTACTGGTCACGCCGATTTCGACGGTCACCCTGCTTCTGGGCAAACTCCTGCCCTTCGCCGTGCTGGGGATCGTGGAGATGATTCTGGCTCTGACGATCGGGGTGCTTTGGTTCGGGATACCTTTCGCCGGGTCGGTGCCGCTGCTGTTTGCGCTGTCGGGGCTCTACTTGTTTTCGACGCTGGGGATCGGTTTGTTCTTTTCGACGATCACCTCGACCCAGCAGCAGGCTATGTTTTTCGCCTGGTTTTTCTCGGTTTTCGCGCTTTTGACCAGCGGCCTGTTCACCCCGATTTCCAATATGCCGCAATCGGTTCAGTACCTGACGTACGTGAACCCGATGCGCTACTTCATGGACATCGCGCGCGGGATCATGATGCGCGGCGCGGGCGTGGGCGAACTGGCCGGCGACATCTGGCCGCTGGCTGTCTTCGGCGCCGTCGTCCTGTCTGTCTCCATCATGCGTTTCTCCAAGCGCACCGCCTGACCGGGGCCGGGGCGCCCCCGGGGCGGTCGGCTGCATTCTCCTGCTGGACACGTCGCCTCCGCCGCGTATATTACCGGAGGAGCCCCGCAACCGGCTCCCGCCGATGAAAGGACCGGCAGCCATGCCGATATACGAATTCAAGTGCGGCCGCTGCGCCGCGACGTTTGAGGAACTGGTGAGCAGCGGCACCGACGCGGTGCCGTGCCCGAAGTGCGGTTCGGCCGATGTTTACCGGCTGATCTCGCTGGTTTCGTCGAAGGGGATGTCGGCCGGAAGTTGCGCCGGCTGCGCTCCCTCTCCCGCCAAGTGCCGCGGGTGCTCCGGCGGCCACTAGAGCCGTTCGGGCAGTTCTCCCACAGCGCGAAACGACTGTTTCACGCAGTCGTTCAGCCCGATCCCGTAGTAGGCATTGCCGGTCACGGCGATATTGCCCAGCCGCGCGAGTTCGGCCTCAATGAGCGCCAGCCGTGCAAGGTGCCCGATCGTGAACTGGGGGATGCCGCGCTCCCAGCGGTAGATGCGGATCACTTCCGGCCCGCCGCGGAGGGCCATGACCGCGCTGAGGTCCCGGTGCACGGTCTCCTGCAATTCCTCGTCGGTGAGGTTCATCACCTCCCGGTCGCCGTCCCCGCCGACCATCGTGCGGAACTGCACTTTTCCCGCCGGAGCGCGGTCGGCGAAAATCGACGAGGTCCAGATCGAGCCGAGGATCCGGCGTCCCTCGACGCGCGGGACGAGGAACCCGAACCCGTCCACCGCGCGCCCCACCGCCGCGCCGTCGTAGCCGGAGCAGACGACCGCGATCGGGGCGTACTCGATGGCCGCGAGGGCCTCGCTCAGCTTTGCCGAGAGCGGCCGCACGAGCGCGGCCGCCTCATAGGAGGGCGTCGCAAGGATGACCCGCGGCGCCCGCACCTCCCGGCCGTCGGCGAGCCCCACCCGGTAGCCCCGGCCGTCCCGCTCGATGCACACGGCGCCGGCGCCCGTGGCGATGTCGTCGCCGTAGCGTTCGCGGGCGCGCGCGATCACGGCGTCGAGACCGCCGCGAAACGAGGTGAGCCAGCCGCCGGGACCGGCCGGGCCGCCCGCGGCGCGCCCGGACCGCTTCGTCGCCCGCATCTTCGCCACCATCGCCCGCAGGAGCGAACCGTACTCCGCCTCCATTTCCGCCATGAGGCGGAAGGTCGCCCGCAGACTCAGCCGGTCGGCCATCCCCCCGTACACGCCCGAGACCATCGGCTGCACGAGGTAGTCGGCCGCTTCCCGGCCGATCCGGCGGCGGGCGAAATCGTAGACCGACTCGTCGATTCCCTCCGGCCGCTTGCGCCCGAACGGTTCCATGGCCACGCGCAGCCGGCCCCTCAGGCTGAGGATGTCGGACCGCAGAAACGCCGGGGGGGACATCGGCACCTCGCGGAGCCGCCCGCCCCGGAGGATGAACCGCTTCTGCACCGCCGCGCTGGCCCGCTCCAGCCGGTCTTCCAACCCCAGCTCCCCCGCCAGCCGGAGCGTGAGCGGCTCCCGGTCAAGGAAACCGTTGGGGCCCCAGTCGAAGCTGTACCCCGCGACCCGGTCGGTCCCGACTGTCCCGCCCAGCCGCGCCTCCTTCTCGTAGAGCGCGGCTGCCAGCGCCGGCCGCAGGGTGCGCGCGAAGTGCAGCGCGGCCAGGCCGGAGATGCCCCCGCCGATGATCGCGAGATCCTTAGAGATGCTGCTCGACATTGCGCCGCGCGTCGATGATGCGCGCGAGCGTCCGCGCCAACCGGGGATCGTCGTTGAACATCGGCATCCGGCGGATCCGCTCGCCCGCGTTGAGGAGCTGTTTCAGTTCGATATCTATTTCGTAGAGCGTCTCGATGTGGTCGCAGACAAAGCTGATCGGCACGACAAACAGCCGCCGCCCCGCGCCCAGCAGCCGGCGCGCCTCGGCCACCGTGTCCGGCCCCACCCACGCCACCGGGCCCGTCCGGCTCTGAAACGACAGGAAATATTCGCGGTCGCCCGCCGCCAGCGAGGCGGTGGCTCTCACCTGGTCCACGTACGGGTCGCCGTCGTCCACAAACGACTGCGGAATGGCGTGCGCCGAAAACAGGATCGTCTCGTCCTCGCGCATGTGGTTGCCGATATACTCCCGCAGCAGGAAGAGGTAACCCTGGTTATTGTGGAAGTCGTCGATGAACACCGGGTGCACGTCGTCGTACCGTTCGAGGGCCCGGCGGGCCTCGGCGAACGACGATCCAGTGGTGGCGCGGCAGTACTGCGGGTACATCGGGAGGAAAAACATCGTCCGGCAGCCGTCCTCGTACGCCTGGCGCACGGCCTCGCCGGTCATCGGCGGCGCGTAGCGCATCCCGATATAGCAGCGCAGCGGGCGGGTCACCGCCCCTTCGGCAAACGACCGCTCGAGGTGCGCCTTCTGCGCCTCGGTCCAGTGCAGCAGGGGAGAGCCGCCGCCGATCAAATCGTAGTGCCGCTTCACCTTCTCCGCCCGCCGGGCCGCGATCAGTTTCGCCAGCGGTTTCTGCAGCAGCGGCCCGCCCGGCAGGCGGATGATGCGGCGGTCGGAGAAGATGTTGTACAGGTAGGCCGGCACTTCGGCCGTCGTCCGCGGGCCGCCCATGGCCAGCAGGATCACGCAGGCAGGTGTTTCCGAAAACGCCATTCAAATCGTCCGTGAAAATTGCGGCCGTTCGCCCGACGGCTGGGCGCCGAGGTAGGCGTCGAACGTCATCGCGATGTTGCGCACGAAAGTGCGTCCGAGCGGCGTCACGCGCAGCTCGCCCTCGCCTTCTTCCACCAGACCGTCGTCGAAAAACTCCCGCAGCCGGGAGTGCTCCGCGCCGAAATACTCGGCATAGTCCGCGCCGAACCGGTCGCGCAGCGCCCGGTAGCCGAGCCGGAAATTGCACATGAGACCGGCGATGACATACTGCCGGATGAGATCGTCGCGCGAGAGCACCAGGCCCCGGTAGACCGCGAATGCCTCCCCGTCCATGGCCGCGTGGTAGGCCGCCAGTGTGCTGTGGTTCTGGAAGAAGCTGTCGTTGAGGTAGCCGATCGAGGACATCCCCAGGCCGATCATGTCGGGCGAGGTTTTGACCGTGTACCCCATGAAATTGCGGTGCAGCTTGCCGTCGGCCTGCGCCCGCGCCAGCTCGTCCTCGGGGAGCGCGAAATGGTCCATCCCGATCTGGCGGTAGCCGGCCCCCGTGAACATCTCCACCGCCGTCGCAAAGAGGCCGTACTTGACCTCGGTGTCGGGGAGGTCATCCGGCTTGATCGCGCGCTGGTTGGCCATGCGCTGCGGAAGGTAGGCGAAGCTGTACACCGCGACCCGGTCGGGCCGGAGCGAGAGAGCCAGGCGGATCGTCTCGGCAAACGACGCCACCGTCTGTTTTGGAAGGCCGTAAATGAGGTCGAAATTCAGCCCCTTGAACTCGAGCGCACGGCAGTGCGCGACCGTCTCGGCCACCAGGCGGTACGGCTGTATGCGCCCCACCGCCGTCTGCACCGCCTCGTTGAAATCCTGCACGCCGAGCGACACCCGGTTGAACCCCTGCCCGGCGAGAAAACTCAACTGCTCCGGCGTCGTGACCCGCGGATCGATCTCGATCGACTTCTCGCAGTCGTCGGCGTACCGGAACACGCTCCCCAGCGAGCCGAGCACGTTCCCCAGCTCGTCAACCGTCAGATAGGTCGGCGTGCCGCCGCCGAAGTGGAGCTGGTTGACCGTCCGCCGCCCGCCGAGGTGGGCCCCGACCCGCTCGGTCTCCCGGCCAAGCGCAGCGAGGTAAGCGCCTACCGCCTCGCGTTCGTTCAGAATGCAGGTGTTGCAGCCGCAGTAAAAACACCGCTTGCGACAGAACGGGATGTGGCAGTAGACCGACAACGGCGTGTCGGTCTGCGCGCCCGCCGCCTCCAGCGCCTTCACATACGCCTCCCGGCCGACCGCCTCCGACCACTCCGGCGCCGTCGGGTAGCTCGTGTACCTCGGGCCGGGGCGGTCGTACTTCCGGAGCAGTTCAATCGGGACATGGGTGGCGCTGTGGGCGTGGTCAGCCATCGTCGTTACCTGTAGTCGTGCACCGTCTGCACGAGCGTCTCCACCGCCTCGACCGGGGTCTCCGGCCGGATACCGTGGCCGAGATTGAAAATGAG
Source organism: Candidatus Zixiibacteriota bacterium (assembly GCA_017999435.1). NCBI lineage: Bacteria > Pseudomonadati > Candidatus Zixiibacteriota > Candidatus Zixiibacteriota bacterium. The sequence continues at coordinate 32,897 of JAGNLV010000002.1, read as the reverse complement.
CCGCCGCGGGTCTTCGATTTTGTCCAGGATCGACCGGACGCGGGCGATGATCGTCTCGCGCGTCCCGAACAGCACGGCCGGTTCCAGGTTCCCCTGCACCGCTTTGCCGGGGAGGGCCGCCGCCGCCGCCTGCAGGTCCATGCGGTAGTCGACACCGACCACCTCGCAGTCGAGCGCGCTCACCATGTCGATGTAGGGGGCGAGGTTGTTGACAAACAGTATGCGGGGCGCCGTGCGCGGCGCCAGCCGGGTGAAAATCTCCTCTGTCCAGCGGAGCGACCAGTCGCGGTAGTCCTCGCGCGAGAGAATCCCCCCCCAGCTGTCGAACAACTGGACCGCGTCGCAGCCGGCCGCCAGTTGGGCCTCGAGGTAGCGGACGGTCACGTCCGTGACCAGCGCCATCAGGCGCTCCGCCGCCTCCGGGTGCCGGTGAATGAACTGCTTGACGGTCTCGAAATGCCTGGAGCCTTTCCCCTCGATGAGGTAGCAGGCGATTGTGAAGGGCGACCCGGCAAAACCTATCAGGGGCGTTTCGGGCAAGAGCCGCTTAATCTCGCGGATGCCGTCGCAGACGAAGGCCAGCTCGGCCGCCACGTCGAAATCGTGCAGCCGCTCCGCGTCCTCGGGTCGCGCGATCGGCCGGGCCAGTTCCGGCCCGCCCTCGGCGAACGAAACTGCGGCCCCCATCGGGTCCAGCACGATGAGGATGTCGGAGAACAGTATGGCGGCGTCGAGCCCGAACCGCCGGACCGGCTGGCGGACAACCTCGGCGATCAGCTTCGGGTCGCGGCAGAGCTGCTCGAACGTCGCCTGCCGCCGCACCGCCCGGTAGTCGGGGAGGTAGCGCCCCGCCTGGCGCATGATCCAGACCGGTATCCGGCCGTCGTTGCGGCCGCTGCAGGCTTGGAGAAACGGGCTGTTCGCTAGGTCCACGTGTGCGCTTCCTCTTTGATCAGTTCGGCCAGCGTCTCCGCCGCCCCGTCGAGCAGGGCGTCGTCGTGGGCTGCGGAGATGAAGCAAACCTCGTAACCCGAGGGCGGCAGGTAGAGACCGGCGTCGAGAACTTTTCCATGGAACCGGTTGTAGTGGGCGATCCCGTCGGGGTCGATCGCCCGGGCGGCGCGGGGAATGTGCTCCTGGAACACGATCCAGAAGATCGAGGCGACCCCGACCACGTTCACCCGGTTGCCCCGCACGCGCGCCGTGATCGCGCTCACGAAGCGGCGGTTGCGGGCCTCGAGGTCGGCGTAGATGCGCCCGTCGGCCAGCTTCTCCAGCGTCGCCAGCCCGGCCGTCATCGCCACCGGATTCCCCGAGAGCGTCCCCGCCTGGTACACCGGGCCGTCGGGCGACAGGAGGTCCATGATCTCGGCCCGCCCGCCGAACGCCCCGACCGGCATCCCCCCGCCGATCACCTTGCCGAAGGTCACCAGGTCCGGGTGGATGCCGTAGTACTGCAGGGCGCCTCCCAGGCCGAGGCGGAACCCGGTGATCACTTCGTCGAGCACCAGCAGCGCCCCGTGTTTTTCCGTCAGCGCGCGGAGCAGGCGCATGTACTCGTGGCGCTGGATGAGCAGGCCATTGTTGGCCGGGATCCCTTCGATCACCGCCGCCGCCAGCCGATCGCCGTTCTGGCGGAAAAACCGCTCGAGCGCGTCTTCGTCGTCGAGCGGCAGCACCGCCGTCAGGCTCGCGACCGCCTCCGGGACGCCGGCGGAGGAGGGAGTGCCGAAGGTCGCCAGCCCGCTGCCCGCCTGCACGAGGAGCGGGTCCGCGTGCCCGTGGTAGCAGCCGTCGAACATGAGGATGAGGTCGCGCTTGGTGAATCCCCGTGCGACCCGGATCGCCGACATGACCGCCTCGGTGCCCGAGGAGACGAAACGGATCTTCTCGATCGCCGGGATGTGCCGCACGATGAAATCCGCCAGTCTGAATTCGATCTCGGTGGCGGTTCCGTACGTCATCCCCCGCCGGACCTGCTCAACTACCGCAGCGACCGCCTCCGGGTCGGCGTGGCCGAGAATGAGCGGTCCCCAGGATCCGCCGAAATCGAGGTACCGGTTGTCGTCGGCGTCCCATATATACGCGCCTTCCCCTCTGGCGATGACGCGGGGCACGCCGCCCACCGACTTGAACGCCCGCACCGGCGAATTGACTCCGCCGGGGATCACCCTCCGGGCCCGTTCCATGATCTGTTTTGATTTGTCCGTCTTCATGTCTATCCGATACGGGATGTCCGCCGCTCGCGCTCACTCCTTCAGCTTCGTATATGCGGCCTCGACAATTTGTTCCGGATCGTTGGCCGGTCCGGCCGCCTCCGCCCGTTTCAGACCGGTCCAGGCGCCGTCCCGCTGCGTCCCGAGCACCGCCAGCAGCCGAAACGCGTCTCCCTGCCGCTCGGAGTACACGCCCAGCGGCAGCGAGCACCCCAGTCCGAACCGCTGGAGCAGGCCGCGTTCCACCCGGGCCGTGAGCATCATCTCCGGAGAGCCGAGCCGGCCCGCCGCCGCTTCCACCCGCGGGTCGTGCGTGCGGATCTGGATGCCGAGAATTCCTTGGGCGGGTGCGGGAAGGAACTGCCGGGGATCCAGGGGCAGCGCGACCAGGCCGGAGAGATCGAGGCGGAGGCGCTCGACCCCGGCGAGCGCGAGCACGATCGCATCGTACTGCCCGTCCCGCAGCTTGGCGATCCGGGTCGGCACATTTCCGCGAAGATCCTTGATGCGCGCCGAGGGGCGGTGGAACGCGATCTGGCACTTGCGCCGGGCCGATGAGGTTCCGATCACGCTCCCCTCCCGAACCGGGATGAGACCGTCGCCGTGGTGCGCCGCCGGGCGGATCAGGAGAAGTTCGCGGCGATCGGCGCGGTACCCGGCGGCGGCGAGCTTGAGCCCCGCGGGCTGGGTCGTCATGAGGTCTTTGAGGGAGTGCACGGCCAGATCGATGTCGCCGGCCAGGAGCGCCTCTTCGATCTCCTTGGTGAAAAACCCCTTCCCCTCCATCTTGTCAAAGGACAGGTCCTGAATACGGTCGCCGGCGGTTTTGATGATCTTGATCTCCACCGTCTGACCCAACTCGCGGGCGAGGATATCGGAAATGAAATGGGCCTGCCAGAGAGCCAGGTCCGAGCCGCGCGATCCTATGATGAGAGGCCTTGCGTCGGTCAAACCGCTTCCTTACGACTTTCCCCCAACATATCAAACAGGAACTGATCCTGCAAGTCGACAAGATGGTTTGACAGGAGACGCGCGGGGCCGAAAGACGAGTGGCCGATGAGTTTTATTACAAGAGTGCGAAGGTGTTCTTTCTGTTCGCGGGAGAGTTCGCAAAGCTTCTTCTCAAAGAAATCATCGAGTGCCCGGTTGGCCAGTTCGAGCGACTGTTCGTAGCTGTCGCGGAGAATCGGCTTCATCGATACCTCCAGCCGATTTCGCAGAAACGCCTGCACCGCCTCACCGACAATCTCATTGGCCCGGCTCGACTCGACAAACTTGCGGCGCAGGTTGCGCTGCTCGCGGGTTTTAAGCGCGGGGATGTCCACCAGCACCGCGCGGGGATCGCGGCCGAACTCGGGGGAGAAATCCTGCGGGATCGCCAGGTCGATACAGAGCACCGGCGGCCGGCCCGCGGAGAGCTTCTCCAGGTGCTCGTGGGTGAACACGAATGCGGGGGAAGCGGTCGCGGAGAGGATCGCGTCGACGGGCGGGGGAGTGGTGAGGAACTCCGCCAGTCCCATCCCCCGGCCGCCGAACTCGCGCGCCAGACTCGCCGCCTTGTCCGCCGTCCGGTTGACAAAGACCAGCTCCGCCAGGCCGGCCTTGGCGATGTAACGGGCCATCTTCGATGTCATCGCGCCCGCCCCGACCAGCGCCACGGTCGGTCGCTCCCTCCGGTCGCCCAACGCCGCTTCCAGTTCGGAGTACGCCAGCGAAGCCATCGACACGGCGCCGTCGCCGAGACTGGTCTCAGTCCGTACCCGCTTGGCGACCGCGAGTGCCTCTTTCGTCAACACGTCGAGCATCGTTCCCGACAACCCCGCCTCGGTCGCTTCTCGGGCGGCCTCTTTGAACTGACCGGTGATCTGGGTTTCTCCCACGACGAGCGAGTCAAGGGAGGCCACGGTGCGGAACAAGTGACGGACCGCATCACGGCCGGAGTACTGATAAAAGTCGTTGGGAAAAAAGGAGATGTCCCGACCGCCGGCAAAGAAGAAGTCTATCAGGCGGTGCAGGACCCGGGCGGTCGAGCCGTTCTCACGCGAGGCAAAAATGAACTCCACCCGGTTGCAGGTCGACAGGTAAATCAATTCGTCGACCCCGAGCGCCGCTTTCAGTTGCACCAGACGGTCAAGTTTGCCCTCACGGTCGATCGTCAACGTCTCCAACAGCCGCATGTTCTGCTGCCAGATTGAGGTCCCGATGATGCCGAGTTCCATGTCCGTCCTTAGGCTTGAGTTCCGCCGGCGTCCATTTCCATTGTGGGCAAAGGTATCATCCCGCCGAATTGTTTTGTCATCCGACTGTCATAGTTGTGAAAAAAGGTACAAGAAGTGGGAATTAACTCTCCACGAGAACATACTCAAGAGTGTGGATTTTCCCGCACCCGCCGCCCAAAAATCCCTTGCCTCGCCCAACTATTTGGCTATTTTGCCAAATAAAGGAATACTCGTCAAAGGCACTGTGTGGATTCTGCGACCAGACAACTTTTCGCCTCTCGCGCCCGGGTCATCAAAGCGCTCGCCCATCCTACTCGGCTGTTCATTGTCGATGAGCTCTCGCGCGGCGAACGGTGCGTGTGCGCCCTGCGCGACCTGGTCGGGGCCGACATCTCGACCGTCTCCAAGCACCTCGCCGTGCTGAAAGCGGCCGGTATTGTCGACGACGACAAGCGGGGTCTGCAGGTGTGGTACCGCCTGCGCGTCCCATGCATCCTGAACTTTTTCGGGTGTGTCGAGGAGGTTCTCCGCACCCATCGCCGGGGAGTGGCCTCCGGCCATGAGTGAGCGTCTCTCCGGGGGTCGTTCGGCCGGCGGGTCGGTCGCCGGGCGGGGATCCATCATTGGGGCGGGTGGGTGAGCCGATGGACTGGAGGCGCGAATGGCGGCCGCTGGCGGTTCTCACCGCCGTCTTCCTCGGTCTGTATTTCCTCCCCTTGACCGGCCCCCGGGCGGCCTCGGCCTGGTCTGAGGCGCTTGCGCTCACCCAGTGGTATGCCCGCGAGCATGTGATCCTGTGCCTTCTGCCGGCGTTCTTTATCGCCGGGGCGATCGGCGTGTTCGTCGGGAAAGCATCGGTGATGAAATACCTCGGCGCAGGGGCCGACCAGCGGCTCGCCTACGGCGTCGCGTCGGTTTCGGGTTCGGTGCTGGCGGTGTGCTCGTGCACCGTGCTGCCGCTGTTCGCCGGGATATACCGCATGGGCGCCGGGCTCGGTCCGGCCGCCGCCTTCCTCTACGCCGGCCCCGCGATTAACGTGCTCGCCGTCATTCTGACCGCGCGCGTGCTCGGCCTGTCGCTGGGGGTCGCGCGGGCGGTCGGGGCGGTTCTGTTCAGCATCGTCATCGGCCTGCTCATGCACTTCTTCTTCCGCCGCGAGGCGCGGGAGCGGGAGGCCGCGGCCGCCGTGTTGCCGGCCGATGAACCAGTCCGACCGCTGGGCCAGACGGCGCTCTTTTTCGGTCTGATGATCGCCGTGCTGGTGTTCGCCACTTGGGGCCGCCCGGCCCAGCCGGTCGGGTTTTGGTCGGCCGTGTACGCGATCAAGTGGTGGCTGACCGGCGCCGCCGCGCTCGCGCTGGGGGCGCTGTTGTGGCGACGATTCGGTCTTGCCTGGTGGAAAGTGGCCGCGCCGGCGGCCGTGACCCTCGCGCTCGCCTGGCTCTTCCCCGATCGGCCGCAACTCGTGTTTGCCGTCGGCGTAATCGGGCTCTCGGTCGTCCTCGCGGCGTCGCCGGGCGAACCGGGGGAGTGGTTCGCCCAGACTTGGGGGTTCGCCAAACAGATTCTGCCGCTGCTCGTTATCGGCGTGCTCGCCGCGGGAGCGCTTCTCGGCCGGCCGGGAGAGGAGGGGCTGATCCCGCAAACCTGGGTGGCCGCGGCTGTGGGCGGCAACTCCCTTCAGGCGAACCTCCTCGCCTCGGTCATCGGCGCTTTCATGTACTTTGCGACGCTCACCGAGATCCCGATCCTGCAGGGGCTGATCGGCTCGGGGATGGGACCGGGGCCGGCGCTCGCCCTGCTTCTGTCCGGCCCGGCCGTTTCGCTGCCGAGCATGCTCGTGATCCGCTCGGTGATTGGGACCAAAAAAACCGTGGTGTACGTCCTGCTGGTGGTCGGGATGGCGACCCTCAGCGGACTGATCTATGGCGCATTACTCTAAGGCAAAGGGCGATACAACATGAAGAAGATCCAGGTTTTTGGGCCGGGCTGCGCGAAATGCGAGGAACTCGCCCGGCTGGCCGCAGCCGCGGTGGCCGAACTCGGCCTCGCCTGTGAGGTGGAAAAAGTGTCCGACATCCGGGCGATCATGGAGGCCGGCGTTATGATCACACCGGCGCTGGCGGTCGACGGCCGGGTGTTGGTCGCGGGCAAAGTCCCGTCCCTGGCCAAACTGAAAGAAATCCTCGCCTGACTCTCAGGCGGAACCAGAAGGGAGAACCGCATGAACCCGGTCGCATTCACCATGCTTCTGTTCGGGTGCCTGCTCGGCGCCGCGCTTCCCGCCTCCGCCGCCGAGGAACCCGCGGCCCCGGCGGCCGACACGGCCGCGATCGACTCCGTCGAACCGGCCCCGGCCGAAGCGCCGGTCCAGGTCATCGCCACGTACTTCCACGGCAACCGCCGGTGCGCCACCTGCCGGAAGCTCGAGGCTTATGCGCAGGAGGCGGTAACCGGGGGATTCCCCGATGAAATCGCCGCCGGCGTCCTCCAGTGGCGCGTCGTCAACTTCGATGAAGATGCCAACGCGCACTTCCTCGAGGACTACGAGCTGTTCAGCCAGGCGGTTATCCTCTCGCGCCTCGAGGGCGGGAAGGAGACAGTCTGGAAAAACCTCGACCGGATCTGGACGCTGGTCGGCGATCAGGAGGCCTACCTTGCCTACGTCCGCAGTGAGCTGCGGACCTTTCTCGCCGCCGGGGCCGACTGATGGATTCGTTCGCGGTTGCCGCCGCCACGGCTTTCTGGCTGGGTTTGCTGACCTCCGTGTCCCCGTGCCCGCTGGCGACCAACATCGCCGCCATGAGCTATGTGGGGCGGCGGATTGAACGCCCCCGCCTGGTGCTCCTGTCCGGTGTGCTGTACACGGTGGGGCGGCTGGCGGCCTACGCGGCGCTGGCCGCGCTCATCGTCAGCAGCCTCACCGCCGTCCCCGAGCTGGCCCGCTGGCTCCAGCGCTGGATGAACGTCGTGCTCGGGCCGATTCTGATTCTCGCCGGGCTGTTCCTCATCGACCTGATCCCGCTCCGCCTTCCCGGAATCGGCGTTGGCCGCCGCCTCGAGCAGCGGGTTGACCGGCTGGGGATCTGGGGGGGCGGGCTGCTCGGGGTGATGTTCGCCCTGTCGTTCTGCCCGGTCTCAGCGGCCCTCTTTTTCGGCAGCTTGATTCCGCTCGCTCTCGAACAGCGGTCCGGTTTTCTCATGCCCGTGCTCTACGGGCTGGGGACGGCCCTGCCGGTGGTGGTCTTTGCCGCGCTCATCGCTTTCGGCGCCCGCTTCATCGGCTCCGTCTTCCACCGCGTGAACGCCTTCTCCCGCTGGGCGCGCCGCCTCACCGGAGTCGTCTTCATCGCCGTCGGCGCCTACTACGCCGTCCTCTACATCTTCGGCTCCCGGTAGCCGGGCGGGCGGCCCGGCATGCCGTGGGGCGGACCGGCCACAAAAAAACTTGTTTCCGGCAAGCCCGTCCCGGAATATGAAACGATGTTCCGGGGAAGCCGGGTCGGCTTCCTGCCGGACCGCGAGTGCCGGTAACCCTTACTACCAGATAGGCCGCAACGTGGCGGCAGAGGAGATGACTATGAGATACCTGTTAGTTGTGCTGGCGCTGGCGGCGCTGGCGATCGGCTGCGGCGGCGGCCAGACTGTGACCCGCCTCGATCCGGGCGGCACCACCGACCTCAGCGGCAAGTGGAACGAGACCGATGCGCGCCTCGTGGCCGAGGAGATGATCGCCGATGCGCTCGCCCGCCCCTGGCTGATGAATTTCGTCGAGAAAAACGGCGAAAAGCCGGTCGTCACTGTCGGCACCATCCGCAACAAAACCAACGAGCACATCGACACCGAGGTGTTCACCGCCGACTTCGAACGCGAACTGATCAACTCCGGCAACGTGCGCTTCGTGGGCAGCCACGATGAGCGCTACGAGGTTCGCGAGGAGCGGCAGGACCAGGCGGAGTTCGCCTCCGAGGAGACCCGCAAACTCCTCCACGATGAGCTCGGCGCCGACTTCATCCTGCTCGGCGCGATCAAGACCATCACCGATGCGGTCGAGGGCCGGAGCACCGTCTTCTACCAGACCGACCTCGAACTCATCAACATTGAGACCAACGAGAAAGTCTGGATCGGGACGAAGAAGATCAAGAAGGGGATTGCCCAGTCCGGCACGAAATGGTGAGCCTGCCGCGATCGGCGGGGCGGGGGATCCTGGGTCCGGGCGCGCTTTTGCTGGTGCTCGCGGCCGGCTGCTCCTCCGGCCTCAACCGGGAGAAGTTCTACGCGCCGCTCGAGGCCGATCTGCGCTCGGGCAACTACGCCGCCGCCGTCGCCACCGTTGAGGAGGCCCGATCGAAAGGGGCCTACAAGGAGAAGGACCGCTTCCTGTACTACCTCGATGCCGGTCTGGCCTACCACTACGCCTCCCAGTTTGACTCCTCCAACCTTCGCCTCGCGGTCGCCGAGCGGGCCGCCGAGGAACTCTTCACCAAGAGTATCTCCAAGGGGGTGCTCGCCAACACTCTGCTCAACGACAACGTCCTGGAGTACCCCGGCGAGGACTATGAAGTTCTCTACACGAACCTCCTCATGGCCCTCAACTACCTTGCCCTGGGGAAGCACGACGATGCGTTCGTGGAAATCCGCCGCGCCCACGACAAGCTCAACCTGCTGGAACAGAAGTACGCGGATGCGGCCGCGGCAATCGCGGCCGACGCCGCCCGCGACACGACCGGCGCCTGCGTCGCTTTCGCGGGCACGGATGTGCGTTTCAACAGCTCCGCTTTCGCCCGCTACCTGTCGATGCACATGTACGCCGCCGAGGGGCTCGACGACGACGCGCGGATCGACTCGCAGGCGCTGGCCGATGCCTTCGCGCGCCAGCCCAACATCTACGCGTTCCCTCCGCCTCCGGTCGCCTACGCTGCGGACAGCGGCGGCGTGCTCAGCGTGGTCGGGCTGGTGGGTCTCGCGCCGGTGAAGCAGCCGCTCAATTTGCGCGTCCGCACCGATGAGAACCTGCACCTGCTGACGGTGATCTACGACGACGCCCGCCCGGAGCACACGGTGTTCGCCAACTACCCGCTGCCCGAGGGGATCGGCGACTTCTACGCGAAACTGTCGCTCCCCCAACTGGTCCCGAGACCGTCGGAAATCGCGGCTGTCCGGGTCTCCTCGGGCGGCCGGGTGCTCGGCGAGCTGCAGTTGCTCGAGGATGTCGCGGCGGTCGCGGCCGCCTCTTTCGAAGCCCGCCAGTCGATCATTCTCTGGCGCACCGTCGTGCGGGTCGTGCTCAAAACCCTCTCCGCCTCCAGACTGAAAAACGCCGTCGACAACGGCGGGATCGCCGGGTGGCTGGGCAAACTGGCCGCCGACGTCGCCTACGACGTTTCCGAACAGGCGGATCTCCGCTCGGCCGTACTCCTGCCCGGCCGCATCTTCGTCGGCGACTTTGTCGTCCCCCCCGGGGCGTACGATCTGACGGTTGAGTACCTGGACGCCGAGGGAGCGGTCGTCGAAAGCCGCCACTACCCCGGCGTGTCGGTCCGCGAGCGCGCATTCAACCTCGTGCGCACTTTCTGCCTGCGCTGATCCGGCCGCCCCGGGCGGCCGCGTGGGCGCCCATCTCCCTTTCAGGCCGTGGGTCCCGGTGCGGATTTCGCCGTGGGCGGCCGACCTGATCAACGTTGACACGTCCCGCACGCCGGCCGATCTTTCCCCCCGTCGGCCCCATCACGCCGGAGCTGTGAAGTGTCAGTACCGCGATGGTCCTACAGGAAGTCCCTGGCGTCTCTGCTGGCGTGCCTGATTCTCCTTCAGGCGGCGGCGGTGATCGTCGCCGGTCCCGACCGGCCGCCCTGGGGGGACGAGAGCCACTTCGTCGACACGGTCCGCCTCTTCGCCTCCCGTCCCAGTCTCGAAACGCTGCGCACCTATCCCGAGATGTCCGGGCCGCTGCCCTTCGCCCTCTATGCGGCCTGGGGGCATCTCGCCGGCCTCGGTCTATGGAACCTCCGTCTGCTGTCGCTCGTGATTGCCCTCGGTTCCTACTTGGTGTTTCACCGGCTGCTGTGGCGGATGTGCGGGGATGGCCGCCTCGCCTTTCTGTTCGCGCTCCTGTTCGCCCTGCAGCCGTACATGATCGGTTTTTCGATTTTCGTCTTCACCGATGGCGCGGCCATCCTGTTTCTGCTGGCGGCCCTGTGGGGAGCGGTCGCCGGCCGGGCGGTGCTGATCCTGCTCGGCCTCGCGGGAGCTCTGCTGTGCCGTCAGTATGCGGTATTTGCGGTGATGGCGGTTGCGGCCTGGGCGCTGCTGCTCAGGAATTCTCCGGAGCGAAGGGAATTTGCCGGGCGGGCGCTCGGCGCGGCCGCGGCGGCGGCCGTTCCGCTGCTCACGCTGTTCCTGCTGTGGGGGCATGTCAGCCCCGACAACCGTCTGCGCGGGCTCTACCTCGGCGGAGGCCTCGCCTTTCACCCTTCCGCGCTGGTGCTCTACATCAGCCTGCTCTTCTGGTACCTGCTTCCGGCGGCAGCCTATGCCGGGCGGCGGGTCTACACGCGCGGGCGGCTGATTGCGGCGGCGGCTCTCAGCCCCCTTTACTGGCTGTTTCCGGTCGAAGCTTCGCCCGCCGCCAAGGCGATCGGCGTCCAGACGGTCGGTCTCCTGCACAAGGCGGTCGAAAACTTTCCGGCCGCTCCGTGGCTGCCGCACGCGTTCTTTTTTGCCGGATTCCTCTTCGGGTTGCCGATCGTGCTGCACATCGCCCAGAGCGCAGTCGCCCGGATCCGCGCCCGGACGGGTGATGTCGTACTCCTGCTCGACAGCGGCGTGATCGCTTTCCTGCTCGTCATGCCCTTTTCGTATCTGGCGTGGGAGAAATACATGATGCCGCTGGCGCCGCTGGTTCTGGCGCGTCTCGCCGCTCTGCGCGTCCCGGGAGACCCTGCGTCCTGACGCGAAAACACGCGGCCGGCCCATCGGGCCGGCCGGGTCACACAGTGCAGAGCGAGGAGACCGCATCGTCACGGGACTTTCACGTCAATCTGCTTCGGCTTCGCTTCCTCCCGCTTGGCCTGCGTCAGCCGCAGGAAGCCGTTCTTGTACTCAGCCTTGACCGAGTGCTGGTCGATAGCCGACGGGAGCGTATACTGGCGCTTGAATGTCCCGGTCGCGATCTCGCGGCGGACCCCACCCCTCATCGGAGTCATCGGCCTCGAGGCGCCGCTCGCCCGACACCGTCAAGCGGTTGTTCCCGACCTGCACTTCGAGATCCTCCTTGCGCATGCCCGGGGCCTCGAACAGGAGGGTGGCGTCCTCGCTCGTCTCCCGGACATCGACCCGCGGCCAGTGATGCGGCTCCCACGGCGCCGGCGGCCAGTGGAAGAAGTCCTCGAAGAACGGGCTGGGCAGGCGATTCCGCATGCCGTTAGTTTCACGTCTCGCCACGTTCGTCATTTCGCAACACCTCCTTGCGTTTGCCTCAGCTAGGTCATCTATGGCTGTTGTTGTTTTCACTCTGCACGTAATCAAAGCATGTACCCATTCGGTCGCACGCGCTCGGCCAAGCACCTGCTCTCGCGGTGGGAGAGCGGCCTGCCGCAGGTCTCCCATCGTGGCAACTGCGGCTGTCGATTCTGCTTCCCGATGCGGTCAATCCGGCAGAGAGCGAGCGTACCCCCCCGGTCCCGCCGGGCCGGGGCGCGCGACGGCGGCTCCCGCCGGCTGCGTTTACGCCCTCCGGGGCGACCGGCGAACCGGAGTTTTTGTTGAATCCCGGGCCGCCTCGTGGCTAGCTTTGACCAGTTGCGGCCGGGCGACAGCGGCCGCGCCGACACTCGCGCAAAGGAGCTTCTATGGCGACCATGTTCTGGATCTGGATGGCCGCGGCAGTCATTTTTCTGATCATCGAAATCACCAGCCCGTCGTTTCTCGCGATCTGCTTCGCCATCGCGGCGGCCGCGGCCGGCGTCTTCGCCCAGTTCAATCCCGAAAGCTACTACTGGCAGGTGGGGTTGTTCATCATCGCCTCGCTCGTGCTCCTGCCGCTGATGCGCCCCCTGGCGCGGCGCATCACCAAACCCTCGCCGGTGCAATCCAACATCGACCGCCTGATCGGACAGATCGGCATCGTGACCAAACCGATCGATCGCGAGAGCCCCGGGCAGATCGTGGTCGACGGCGAGACGTGGCGGGCCGTCGCCGCCGGAACCTTCGCCCCCGCCGAGCGCGTGCGGGTCGCCTCCGTCCAGGGGAACCGCCTGCGCGTTGAAAGAGCCGAGGAAAGTGAGGAGTGAGCCCCATGGATACCGGAATCCTGATATTTCTGCTCGCGGCGATCGCCTTCGCCGTGGTCATCGTCTCGTTCTCGGTCAAAGTGGTCGGTCCCTACGAACGGGGCGTGGTCGTGCGCCTCGGCAAATACCAACGCGTCCTCGCGCCCGGCCTCAACGTCATTTTCCCGCTCCTCGACGATGTCCGGAAGATCGACATGCGCGAGCAGGTGCTCGATGTTCCCCCGCAGCAGGTCATTACCAAGGACAACGTCGTGGTCGAGGTCGACGCCGTCATCTGGGCGCAGGTGACCGATCCGGTGCGGGCGACTTTCGAAATCTCCAACTACTTCGACGCCGCCTCCAAGCTGGCCCAGACCAACCTGCGCAACGTGATGGGGGAGATGGACCTCGATACCTGCCTCTCGTCCCGCGACAAGATCAACGGCCAGTTGCGCGATGTCCTCGACGACGCCACCGACAAGTGGGGCGTCCGCATCAACCGCGTCGAACTCCAGCGCATCGACCCCCCCCGCGACATCACCGAAGCGATGAGCCGCCAGATGAAAGCGGAGCGCGACAAGCGGGCCGCTATCCTCGAGGCCGAGGCCCGGCGCCAGGCAGCCATCCTGCTGGCCGAGGGCAACGGCAAGGCCGCCGTCCTCGAAGCCGAGGGATTCGCCGAGGCCGTCCGTATGAAAGCCGATGCCGAGCGCTACCGCCAGATCACGGTGGCCGAGGGAGAGGCGCTCGCCATCAATAACGTCTTCGGCGCCATCCACGCCAGCCGGCCCGACGACAAGCTGATCATGCTGAAATACCTCGAGATGCTGCCGAAACTGGCCGAGAACCAGGCGAACAAGATCTTCCTGCCGTACGAAGCGAGCGGGATGATTGGGGCGCTGGCGGCGCTCATCGAAGGGGCGCGGCCCAACGGCGGCGGCAAAACGGCGTCGCCCCGGCCCGCGATCGCCCCGGTCGATACCGAAGAGGTCGCCGGCTGAGCCGATTTAATTGGACCGGCTCGCCCCCCTCCATTTGACACACCCGCCTTCCCCGGCGTATACTATCGCCATGGAAACCGACCGTGCGACCATACGCAAGCCCGCCGTCGCGGGCGCCTTCTACCCGCGCGACCCGGGCGAGCTGGCCACCGCCATCGCCCGACTCTATGCCCAGGCGGGCAAACGCATAATCACCGGCCACCCGGTAGTGGTCGTCGCCCCCCACGCCGGCTACCCGTACTCGGGCCTGACTGCGGCCAAAGCCTACAAGCAGCTCGAGGGGGAGCAGTTCGACACGGTCGTGGTCATCTCGCCGTCACACACGGTCTTCTTCAAAGGCTCATCGGTCTTCGCCGGCGCCGGCTACGAGACGCCGCTCGGCGTGGTCGAGACCGACCGCCCGCTGGCCGACCGAATCGCCGCCATCAACCCGTCCAACGTTTACTACTCCAACATGGGCCACGCGACCGGCTCGACCCGCGGCGAACACGCTCTCGAGGTGCAGTTGCCGTTTCTCCAGGTCATGCTCGGCCGCTTCAAGCTCGTCGCGATCGTGATGGGCGACCAGGAGGAGGAGTCGGTCCGCATCCTCGGCGAAACCCTCGCCGCCGCGCTCAAAGGGGCCAACGCGCTCATGGTCGCTTCCAGCGATTTGTCCCATTTCCACAACGCGAAAGTCGCCTCCCGTCTCGACGGCACCGTCCGGCAGGCAGTCGAGCAGTTCGACGAGGCGTTCCTGCTGGAGACGCTCGAGACGGGGAAGGGCGAGGCCTGCGGGGGCGGGCCCATCGCCGCGGCCATTATCGCCGGGCGGCGCCTCGGCGCCACCCGGGCCCAGGTGATCGACTACTCCCACTCCGGCCAGACGACCGGCGATTTCAACGAGGTGGTTGGCTACCTCTCGGCCGTCTTTCTGTCCGAGCGGAAAGCGGCCGCCCGCGAGGTCATCGGCGCCCGGGCCGCCGGCGAACCGCGAAAAAGGGAGGAGCGCATCGCCGATGACGACCGGCGGCTGCTGGCGGCGGTCGCCCGCGACGCGATCCGCGCGCGCCTGGAGGGCCGAGAGTACGCCCCGCCCGCTCCCGAGTCGCTGGCCATGCAGAAAGGCGCGTTCGTCACCCTCCACCTCCAGGGACAGCTCCGCGGCTGTATCGGGCGGCTCCGCTCCGATGAGCCGCTGCCCCGGACGATTGCCGACATGGCGGTGGCGGCGGCGTTCGAGGACCCCCGGTTCCCCGAACTGCACGAACGCGAGCTTGACCGTATCGATATCGAGATCTCGATCCTCTCGCCGCTCGCGCGGGTGCGCGACATCGAAGAGATCCAGGTCGGCCGCGACGGCCTCATGATCAAACTCGACTGGCACTCCGGGCTGCTCCTCCCGCAGGTCGCCGCGGAAAACGGCTGGGACCGGATGGAATTCCTCGGGCAAACGTGCCTGAAAGCCGGGCTGCCGAAAAGCAGCTGGAAAGACAAGAACGCCGAGATCTATCGTTTCAGCGCCGAGGTGTTCTGAGAGACTACGCCCGCAGCCACAGCCATACCCCCGCCGCCAGCAGCGTCGCCGCCGTCACCGGCACTCCCGTCCGGGCGTGCCTCCGCCATGAAATGCGCACTCCCAACCGCTCCGCCTGGTCGAGCACGATGATGTTCGCGATCGAGCCGACCACGAGCAAATTCCCCGCCAGCGTCGATGACAGCGCGAGCACCGCTCCGCCCAGGGGATGGGTCGCCGAGGGCAACAGGAGCATGGTTGCGGGCACATTGCTCACCAGGTTGCTCAGCACGACGCTCGCCGCGAAGAGCCACCCCGGGTGGTCCAGGGGAATGCCGGCCGCGTCCAGTCCGACCATGACGCCGGCCATGTAGCCGCCGCTGTTGACCGCGTAGTTGACCACGAAGAGCGCGAGAAACAGCACCAGGAGCGGCCAGTCGATCAGCCCGAGCATCTCGCGCGACTGCATCCGCCGCGACAGCAGGAGCACTCCCGCCGCGCCGAGCGCCGCCAGGTCGCGCGGCCAACTGCCGGCCAGGAAAATCACCAGCAGCGCCGCCAGCACGAGCGTCCCCTTGGCCGTCTGCCACCGGCTGAACAGCGGGGCCGCGACCGGCGGCGCCACCGTCTCCGCTCCCAGCCGGCCCCGGTACTGCCAGGCGAGAATGAGCCACAGCAATACGAGCCCGAACACCACCGGAATCAGGCTCTCGAGCAGGTACCCCGAAAACGACAGGCGGAGGACCTCCCCGATGAGGATGTTCTGCGGGTTGCCGATCAGGGTCGCGGCCGAGCCGATGTTCGCTGCCGCCGCCAGCCCCAGCAGGTACGGGACCGGGTTCAGGCGGCGGTGGGCGCAGGCCTCGATCACCACCGGCGTCGCCGCCAGACAGACAATGTCGTTGACCAGCACGGCCGACAGCAGCGCCGTCACCCCGATCACCACCGCCAGCAGCGCCGCCGGCGACACCGCCAGCTCCCCCGCTCGCCGCACCAGGAAGGAGTAGGCCCCGGCCAGCCGAAACTGCGATGACACCACCATGAGCGCAAACAGCAGCGCGATCGTCGACATGTCCACGGCCGCCGGCAGATCGGCCGTCGTCACCCGCCCGAACCCCAGCAGACAGAGCGCCCCCAAAAGCGCCACCCCGGTCCGGTCAAGGGCCAGACCGGGAATCCGCCCAAGGATCATCCCGAGGTACACGACGCCGAACACGAGTATGATGAGCCAGTCCATCGCCTTGCCTTTCGGGCCGCTGCCCGCGCCGGCTGAAAGCTATCGTCCCGGCGCCGGGGAATCGGCCCCGGGGAGCCTCACGGGGAGTAGGAAATGAACTCGAACCCCTCGTCCGGATGCTCGTACGCCTGATCAAAGCTCGCGCCGCGCACCGGACCGTAGCCCGGGGCGATCCACGCCTCGTAGTAGCGCGTCCCGATATGCCCCGGCACGTCGATGAACGGTATTCGGATCAGGAATACCTCCGGGTAGGCATTCCCGCGCACGACGGCGTTCGTAATCCGTCGACAGGTTGCGTTGAGCGTATCGGCGACCGACCGGTTGCACTGGTCGATGTCGGTCTCCGCATGGCCGATTGTCTGCCACTTCAATCCGCTCGCCAGCGGGTATGGGGCGATCCTGCCGGGCGAGGGCAGGGGAAGGTCCAGTCCGCAGTACGAGCCGCCGTGCCAGTACAGGCCGCTGGAGTCGGCGCTGAAGTAGAGCGTGAAAGCGTAATCCGGGTCGGAATAGTTACTCGGGATGGGCGCGGCGGACACCGGGTAGGCCAGCCGACCGTTGCAGATCGTCGGCAGACCTATGACCGGGGTGAAGGACCAGGCGTCGACCGGGCTGTTCGGCACAAACTGGCGGAGACTGTCGCCGACATAGTTCACGTACCCGGCTGTTATGGTTCGGCCCGGAACCAGGCCGAAATACTCGGCCGGGTTGAGGGCATGGTCCGGCCCGCCGCCGCCGAAGGGGTTGCCGTCATCGGAACCGCACGCGAGGAACAGGGGGCCGGCGGCAATAAGCGCGGCCAGCGCCGACGCGACTGAGCTGTGATACTTGAGCGCCATGTCTATTCCTCCGCGTGGGGGTTGGCCAATGCCGTCTCTCGGCCGTTCTCTCCTACAGCCGCTGCCGCACCCATCCTTCCAGCCCGCCGCTGAGCACCAGCTCCTGCGCCGCCGCGCCGATCGGATCGACCTCGTAGGTCTTGCCTGCGAACACCAGCGACGCGGCCGCAAAATCGACCGTCGCCTCGCTGTCGGAAACCGCCGTCAGCCGGTTCGGGTCGCACGCGGCTTTCAGATCGTTCACCAGGTCGGGGCATTCGATCGCGAGAAAACCGTTGTTCAGGGCGTTCCGCTTGTAGGTCTCGGAGAACGAGCCGGCGACCACCAGCGCGATCCCGCGGTGCTGCAGCGCCGTCGCCGCCTGTTCCCGGGAGGAGCCGGTGCCGAAATTGAACCCGCCGACCAGAATATCCCCCTTGCGCACGAGCTTGCCGAATTCGGGATCGTAGTTCTCCATCACCACCGCCGCCATCTGCTCGGGCGTCATGTCGTCGATATAGGTGTACTTGCCGGGGTAGATCCCGTCGGTGTTGAGGTTGTCCTGGCGGCAGAAAGCCAGCCGCCCGGACAGCCGGGTGGGGAAGCCGTCGATCACCCGCGCCGCCTTGGTTACTCCGGCGGGTTTTCGGTTCACCCGCATCTCGCCGGTGGTCGGCCGTGCCGTCGCCTCGGCCGGTCCGGTGATGTAGCCGGCGATTGCGCTGGCGGCCACCACCGCCGGCGAGGCCAGGTAGGCCTCCGCCTCGCGCGCGCCCATGCGGCCTTTGAAATTCCGGTTGGTCGCGGAGATCCCGACTTCGCCCTCGCCCAACAGCCCCCGGCCCAGACCGATACACGGTCCGCAGCCGGCCGGGAGCGGGATCGCCCCGGCCGCGAGCAGAGCCGCCCAGTCACCCCGCTTCTCGCTCTCCGCCTGCACCTCGGACGAGGCTGCGGCGATGTAGAACTCGACCCCTGCGGCCACCCGCTTTCCGCGCACCACCGCAGCCGCGGCCGCGAGATCCTCCACCCGGCTGTTCACGCAGGACACGAGATAGGCCTTGTGGATGCGCTTCTTCTGACGCGCCAGGTCGGCCACCGAGGTCATGACCTTGACATGGTTCGGCCCGGAGACGTGCGGGGTGACCGTGGCGAGGTCGAGCATGAGCTCCCTGGCATAGAACGCCCCCGGATCGGCGGCCGGGATGTGGCGTTGGAGGTCCTCCAGCCGCGCCGTGCGGAGCCGGGGGTGCTCCCCGCCGCCGTCGGCGTCCGAGGGCACGCCGGCGAGCCCGCGCCGCCGCACAAACTCGATCCGCCGGCGGAGCCAGTCCAGGGTGACGTCGTCGATGGGGAAGAGGCCGACCAGCGCCCCCCATTCGGTCGTCATGTTGGCGATCGCCAGCCGCTCATCGACCGACAGCGAGCGGAGCCCGTCGCCGGCAAATTCGACCGCGTGGTTGAGCACCTCGTCCTTGTTGAAATAGCCGCAGAGCGTGATGATCACATCCTTGCCGGTCGCACCCGGCGGAAGTTGTCCCTTGAGTTGACAGCGGGCGACCGGCGGCACCTGCCACCAGGTGCGACCGGTGGCCCAGATAGCGGCCGCGTCGGTGCGGACGATCGGCGTGCCGAGACACCCCAGCCCGCCGTACATGTTCGAGTGCGAATCGGACGCCACCACCATGGTCCCCGGCCAGGCGTATCCTTCCTCGCACATGATCTGGTGGCCGATCCCCCGTCCCGCCGGGTAGAAATCGATCCCGTGCGCCGCTGCGAACGACTCGATCTTGCGGTACTTGGCGAGGTTCGATTCGGTAGTGTCCTGCACGTTGTGGTCGAGCGTGAACACCGGCTGGCGCGGGTTGGCCACCCGGGCCGCGCCGATCGACTGGAATTTCGGTATCACGGCGCCCGTGTTGTCGTGCGTCATGACGTGGGCCGGCCTTATCGAGAGGTAGTCGCCCGCGCGGACCGCGTGACCGGGCTCGAGCCCGACCGCGTAGCGCTGGGCGATCTTCTCAACGAGAGTCTGCGAATGGGACATGGGGCGATCCTTTATGACGTGGGCCTTCGTTTTCCCGTTCGGCAGGCGGGAGCCCCGCGGCTCCCCCCCACGCTTATTTCACCAGGTCAAAATCGATAAAATCACAATGGTGGAAAATGATGCTCTCCGGCAGCCGCTTTTCACCCTCCCCCTCCTTGCTGTGCGTCGCGATGACGTGCATCACTTCCGAGGGCAGCCCGTGCCGAAAGGCCAGTCCGACCCCGGAGAAGGGGTGCCGGAGGTGCTTGCCGTAGTCGCTCTTCACCGGCTTGCCGTCGACAATCTCGTACTCCATCAGCTTGCCCACGTCCGCCAGGAGCGCCCCCGCGATGAGGTAATCGCGGTTAACCCTGGTGCGGTTGGCCCCGTGCACTTCGGTCAGCACGTCGTCGCAGGCCAGACACATGCGGCAGACCGCCCGGACATGGTCGACAAAGGTGATTTTGACATTCTGCGCCAGCAGCGTGAACGGGATGTTCCGCAGGAGGTGTTCGGTCCAGCCGCGGAATGCGATCGCATCCGCCCAGCAGGCGATCGTCTTCTCCCGCAGTGTCGGGTCGGTGATCTCGTTGACTTCGGGCAACAGGCGCGCAACCAGGTCGTGCATGGCGTACCTCATTCTCTGTCAGCGTTTCTTTTCAGGCGGCTCGTCTCCGTGGCCGCATTATACGGCGAGCGGCGGCGGGTTGCCAAGCGCTTTGCGCCGGGGGAGCGCCGCCGCGGCTGCCCATCCAAGATAACCGCCGCGCCCGGCGTTTTCGTGAAAAAAGTCACAACAAGATGGGCCGTACGGTACTTTTTCACTTGGCCCGTCCGCTCTCCGCGGCTCGTGATTACTGACAAATTCGCGGGGATTGGTGACTCGGCGGTGACGGACCGAAAAGCGGATATTCCCGACGAAGCCGTCAACCTCTTCGTCCGACTCGGTGGTGGCGGCAAGACGACGAAACCGCTCGCCTGCGGCATCAGCACGCCCCCTCTCCGTCGCCGTCCCCAGGAGCGTCCGCAGACCGGCAGGGAAACACGCAAAGCAAAAATAAACTGCCAAGGGGTTTCACAGCACGAACAAACAGAGGAGGTTTCATGGGTTGTCTGATTTCAGGAGGACTGCGGATACCCCGGGCCGCGCTGGCGGCGGCCGGGCTGGCGCTCGCCTTGCTCCTGGTCGGCCCGGCCGTGGCGGAAGTCCCGGACAGCGCGTGCGCCGGCTGCCACGACATCGTTGACATGTTCCACAAGTCCCCCCACGGCGCATATTTCGCCGGCGATCCCGCGCTCGCCGCGGGCACTTGTGAAGCATGTCACGGATCGGCGGTCGACCACGTCGCATCCGGCGACCCGGCGGACATCATCAATCCGGCCAGGGCCGATCAGTTCGGCGCCGCGGCGCTGTGCCTGAACTGCCACAAGAACCACCAGTTCGATGACTGGGCGTTCAGCGCACACTACGCCGCCGGCGTCACCTGCGCATCCTGCCACCGCATCCATGCCGAGTACACCGACGACCGGCTCCGCGACCCCGCCTTGTGCTACTCCTGCCACGCGGAGGTGCGGGCCGCCGCCTACATGCCGTCCCACCACCCTATCGCCGAAGGCAAGATGCGGTGTCTCGACTGCCACAGCGTCCACGGCGGCGGGACAATGTTCGTGAAGGACATGACCAACGGGGAACTGTGCTTCTCCTGCCACGCCGAGAAGGAGGGGCCCTTCATCTACGAGCACTCCCCGGTTCAGGAAAACTGCATGATTTGCCACTCCCCGCACGGCACGGTGGCCAACAGTCTGCTCAAACAGAACGAGCCGGCTCTGTGCCTCGACTGCCACCCCATGCACTTCCACGCCGCCGTCCCCGGCATCGGCGGAACCTTCCAGCCCCCCGCGGCCCCGGAACGGCGCACCGTCTCGACCCGCGAGTCGCGGAGGATCGGCATGCTGACCAAGTGCACGCAGTGCCACACCCAGATTCACGGCAGCGACCTTCCCTCACAATCCATGTCCGCCCGCGGCGCGGGCCTGACCAGGTAGGAGGTGAAAGATGCGACCCTCTGCGATAACATCTGTTCTTTGCCTCGCCCTGCTCGCCGTCGCCGCCCCGCGTGCCGCCCAGGAGGAGGCCGAGTCGTACGACGAATACTCGACCTGGCTGGGCGGACACTACTCGGAGTTCCTTAACGACGGCAAGAAGGCCGGGGAATACCGCATAATCGAGGACGACGGCTGGGCCGAGGTCCGGCTCAGGCTCCTCTCCCGCCGTGGGAACAGTCTCCTGACAGCGAACGGGCATTTCTTTGATAAGGACAACCTGCAGGCCAGGATGAGTCTGGTCAATGGCCGCACTCTCGATCTCGACTTCGGCTGCCGGACACTCATCCACCAGCTCGGCCAGGACCGCCTGCTCGACTTCGCCGCCCGCGAGTGGGCGGCCGGGGCGGACACCCTCGGCGGGAAAATGCTCACCCACACGATCCTCGACTCGCTCGTCGATTGCCACGTCAGCCGCCGCGAAATGCTCACCCGGATCGACCTCCAGCTCTGAACAGCCCCGACGTGAGCCGGTTCGCGATTGCCCCGAATTTGAACGTCATCCGCACGCCGGACGACCGCTTCTCGGCGACTATCGGGTACACGTTCAATCATTACCGTTCCACGGGGCCGGTGTCGGTCGCCCTGTAGGACGGGTGAGCAGGCCACCTCTTTACAGACACCGTGCGTGTCTCCGAAGAATCGGCCGACTCCGTCATCGCGCCCTTCCACTACGGCACGACGTACGAGATGGCCGGCTACACGACCAATGCTCACACGTTCTACCTGAGCGCCGCCTACCAGCCGATCGCGAAAATGCGGCTGACCTCCACCCTCACCTACAACCTGTCGAAAGCCGGGTTCGAGGAGGGGATTATGCCCGACGGTCGCGCTTTCTACGACGGCGATCGGGTGCTCGAACACATGGACTTCTCGTTTGCCGAGATGGATGCGTACTCCGACCTCGACTTCGAAATCCTCCGTTTCGCGGCCGGGGTGGAGTACCAATTCACGCCGACTTTCACCTTCACGCTCGACGGGGACGTCGCCCATGTGGTCGACTACCAGGGCTGGGTCTGGGGGGACGAGACCGGCCGCTACTATATGGTCCGGTCGGGAGTGCTGGTGAACTTCTGATCTGGCGCGGGTGCGGACCGACCGGACAAACCGGTCGGTCCGCCACCCCGACCAGGCGGGGCGTATCGGGCGGACTGGGCGGTCCGCTTTCGGGAAAGTGCTGATTGCGGCGAAATATGAGCCTGCATGTCTTGATTCGCCGGCCGTTTTGCCGTATGTTGGCGCCGATCGGAGTCGCAAACGATAACGAGGTAATCGACTAATGACTACGAATGGCCATCCCAGACGAACACTCTTGCGCCATCCCCTGGCGGCGCTCGGCGGCGCGCTCGTGCTTGCCGGCGGCGCCCTCTTTATCATTCTCGTCCTGATCGACTTGTCCGCCGCCCACGAGAACATGTACCGGTCGCTGGTGACGTTCATCCTGGCGCCGGCGGTGATTCTCCTCGGCGTGCTGCTGTTTCTGATTTCGGTGCGGCTGCAGATCGGCCGGGCCCGGCGCGCCGGCGAGGACGTCCGCTTCACCCTCTCCATCGATCCGGCCGACCCGAAATACATCCGCAACCTCTGGCTGTTCCTCGCTTTCACCGCAGTGCTCGTGCTCGTGGTCGTGTACGCCGGCACCGAGGCGTACGACGCCACCGAATCGGTGGTTTTTTGCGGCGAAACCTGCCACCGGGTGATGGAGCCGCAGTACGTGACGTACCACAACTCGCCCCATGCCCGGGTGGCCTGCGCCGAATGCCACATCGGACCGGGCGCCTCGTTCTGGGTGAAGTCGAAAGTGGACGGTCTGCGGCAGGTGTGGGCGACCGCCCTCAACACCTACCCCGAACCCATTCCCACGCCCATCGTGAACCTGCGCCCGGCCCGGGAAACCTGCGAGCAGTGCCACTGGCCGGAGCAGTTCTACGGCGACAAGCTCCTCGTCCGCACCTACTACCGGACCGATGAGCAGAATTCGCCGTGGACCGTGGCCCTCCGCGTCAAAATCGGCGGCGGCACGCCGCGGGCTACCGGCCAGGCCGGCGGCATCCACTACCATATGCTGACCGAACGAAGGCTCGAATACATCCCCGCCGATGAGAAGCGCAGCGTGATCGCCTGGGTCCGCTCGATCGGGCCGGAGGGCGACACGACCGTGTGGGTGAACGCCGATGCCGAGCAGCCGGCGGTCGCCGACTCCGCCGATGCGATCCGGGCGTTCGACTGCATGGATTGCCACAACCGCCCCTCCCACCGGTTCAACCCGCCCGCCACCGCCGTCAACCGCGCCCTGAACAGGCATGAGCTCTCCGCGGAGCTGCCCTCCATCCGCAAGCTTGCCGTCGACCTCCTGAATGCGGAATACAAGACCAAGCCGCAGGCGCTGGAGGCGATTGCCCAAGGCCTCCGCGAGTACTACCGAACCAACTACCCCGACCGGGTCGAGGCGCAGAAGGATGACATCGAGCGGGCGGCCGCCGTCCTCCAGGAAATCTATACCCTCAATTTCTTCCCGGAGATGAAGACCGATTACCGCGTCCGGGAAAACCACCTCTCGCACTTCGTGAGCGACGGCTGTTTCCGGTGCCACACGCCGAGCATGACCAACGCCGCCGGCGAGCCGATGAAAAACGACTGCCGGACCTGCCACCTCATTGTCGCCCAGGGACCCTCGACCGCCATCGACAGCCTGGAAATGAATCTGGCCGGACTGGAATTCCGCCACCCGGAAGATATCGATGAGGCTTGGAGAGAGGTGAATTGCACGGCCTGCCACACCGCGGATCAGGGGTATTGACCGCGGGCCGGACCGCGATGCCGTTATGAGACGACTGCTGCCGTTGGTGTTGCTCGCGCTGCTCCCGGCGCTCCCTGCTCTGGCGCAGGACAACGAAACCTGTCTGTCCTGCCATGCCGACGAGGATCTGGCCGGGACGCTGCACGGGCGGGAAATTTCGATGCACGTGGGGGAGGATGCCCTCGCCGGATCGGTCCACGCCGAGCTGGAGTGCATCATGTGCCACACCGACCTCGCCGGGGTCGAGGACTGGCCCCACGCCGAGGATCTCGCGCCGGCCGCCTGCGGCGACTGCCACGACGCCGGCGCTCTCCGCACGAGCGCGCACGGGACCGCCGCCCAGTGCTGGGATTGCCACGGCAGCCACCGGATTCTCTCGCCGGCGGACTCCGACCCGGAAACCGGCGGCGTGCGCTGCGGCGTCTGCCACGAAACCACCGCGAAAATCTACTACCAGTCGCTCCACGGCCGGCTCGTCCACGAAGGCGCGGAGCTCGCCCCGCGCTGCTGGGACTGCCACGGCGGCCACAACATCCTCCCGCGCACCGACCCGAACTCCCAGGTCGCCAAGTTCAACATCCCCTTCGTCTGCGGGGAGTGCCACAAGGAAGGCTCGCCCGTCCATCAGCGCTACGACATCCCGCAGGACAGCATCATGCAGCACTACTCCGAGTCGATCCACGGCATCGGGCTGTTCAAGCAGGGACTCACCGTCACCGCCGTCTGCTCGGATTGCCACACCGCCCACAACGTCCGCGACCACGCCGATCCCCAGTCGAGCATCCACCGGAACAACATCGCGGCCACTTGCCGGCAGTGCCACGGCCGGATTGAACAGGTCCACCAACAGGTCATCCGGGGCGAGCTGTGGGAGAAGGAACCGGGGAAAGTCCCCGCCTGCGTCGATTGCCATTCCCCCCACCAGATCCGCCGCGTCTTCTACCAGGAAGGGATGTCAGACCGGGAGTGTTTGGCCTGCCACGGCCGGCCGAACCTGACCATGGTGCGCGGGGGAAAGACCGTCTCGATCTCGGTCGACAGCCTCGAAACCCATAGCTCGGTCCACCGGGGCGTCACCTGCGCCCAGTGCCACACCGGCGTGACCCCCCGGCACAACGAGCGCCCCTGCGCCACGGTCGTGAACAGGGTCGACTGCTCCATCTGCCACGCCGAGGTTGTTGCCACCTACCGGGAGAGCACCCACGGCCAGTTGGTCGACCGGGGTGATCCCGACGCCCCCGAGTGTATCGACTGCCACGGGGTCCACGGCGTGCTCGGGCGGAAAGACCCGCAGGCGCGGACTTTCCCGACCAACGTGCCGCGCCTGTGCGCCGAATGCCACCGGGCGGGCGCGCGCGCGGCCGCGCGCATCAACGAGGGGCATGACCGGGTCGAGGAGTACATCGAGAGCATCCACGGCAAGGGGCTGCTGCAGAGCGGCCTGGTGGTCACCGCCATGTGCACCGACTGCCACACCGCCCACCACGTGCTGCCGCAGACGGACGCCCGCTCGAGCGTCCACCGCGCGAACATCCCCAAAACCTGCGCCCGCTGCCACAACGGCATCTACGAGCAGTACGCGAAGAGCATTCACTCGGCGACCGCCAACCCGGACGCCAAAGACCCGCTGCCGATCTGCAACGACTGCCACCACTCCCACACCATTACCCGCGCCGACCTGGCCGATTTCCGCCTCACCGTGCGCAAGCAGTGCGGCGCGTGCCACGCCGACGTCACCGAGTCCTATTTCGAGACCGTCCACGGCAAAGTGTCGCAGCTCGGCGGCACGGCCGCGGCCCAGTGCTACGACTGCCACGGCGCCCATGACACTCTGCCCCCGAGCGATCCCGGCTCGCACCTCTCCCGCGCCCACATCGTCGAAACCTGCGGCCAGTGCCACAAGGGGTCCCACCGCCAGTTCGCCGGCTACCTGACCCACGCCACCCACCACGACCGCACGAAGTACCCCATCCTCTTCTACGCCTTCTGGTTCATGACCACCCTGCTGGTCGGCACGCTCATCGTCGCCGGCGCCCATACCATCCTCTGGCTGCCGAAATCGTGGCAGATGATGCGCGAACACAAACAGGTCCGCACGCAGTACCGGGGCAGTCTCGAGTACCGTCGCTTCAAGCCCCTCCACAGCCGGCTCCACATCATGGTCGTGACCAGCTTCATCGCCCTGGCGATCACCGGCATGACGCTGAAATTCTCCTACCTCGGCTGGGCCCGGTGGATCAGCGAACTGCTCGGCGGGTTCGAGTCGACCAGCTACATCCACCGCGTCGCCGCCGTCGTCACCTTCGCCTACTTCGGCATCCACCTCTGGGATCTCATCAGCGAGAAACGCCGGCAGCGGAAATCATGGCGGGAATACCTGTTCACGAAAAACTCGATGCTCCCGAACCGCGATGACCTCCGCGAGGCAATCGCCACCATCAAGTGGTTCCTCGGCCGGGGACCGCGCCCCCGCTACGGGCGCTGGACCTACTGGGAGAAATTCGACTATTTCGCCGTCTTCTGGGGCGTCGCCATCATCGGCACCACCGGCCTCATGCTCTGGTTCCCCGAATTCTTCACCCGCTTCCTGCCCGGCTGGATCATCAACGTGGCCCAGATCGTGCACTCCGACGAGGCCCTCCTCGCCGTCGCCTTCATCTTCACCGTCCACTTCTTCAACACCCACTTCCGGCCCGACAAATTCCCGATGGACACCGTGATCTTCACCGGCCGCGTCCCCGTCGAGGAACTCAAGAACGACCGCCCCCGCGAGTACGAGGAGCTGATCCAGTCCCGCAAGATCAAAGACCATCTCGTACCGCCGCTTCCGCCGGTGATGGTGCGCACGGCGAAGGTTTTCGGCGCGGTCGCCCTGACCATCGGGTTAATCCTAATCCTGTTAATCATTTATGCCGAAATCTTCGGCTACCGTTAATTCTCTTGAAAATTGATCGACACATCCGTATATTTCTTCGTGAAATATATCACAAAAAGGACCTGACTAGTCGAAGAGGTCAAACATGAACGCACGCTGCTCCCGCCGGTATCGCCTTTCCCTGCTCCTGCTGGTCACGCTGCTTCTGTGCCTGCCCGCGGCGGTATCGGCTCAGGATGACAACGAAACCTGCCTGAGCTGTCACTCCGATAATGAACTCACCGGCCTGAACCGGAAAGGGGCCGAGATCTCAATGTTCGTGGCCCCGGGCTCGCTCGACTCCTCGGTCCACGCCGGCATGAGCTGTATCGACTGCCACACCGATCTTGCGGGCAACGCCGACTATCCCCACGCGGAGGAATTGCAGCCGGTCGATTGCGGCACCTGCCACAGCGACGTCGCCGAGTTGTACGCCACCTCCGCCCATGCCACCAGCAATCCGAACGCCCCCACCTGCGCCTCCTGCCACAGCCACCACAACATTCTGTCCGACACCAACCCGGAAGCACCGACCTCGGCGGGGAAACTCCCCTATACGTGCAGCAGTTGCCATAGCAAGCAGACGCTCACGCGGGATCCGGATGTCCGCATCGCCGACTCCTTTGACCGTTACATGCGCGGCATTCACGCCCGCGGCATCCAGAAAGGCATCGGGTCGGCCGCCTCCTGCAACGACTGTCACGGGATGCACAGTCTCAAGCGCGCCTCGGACCCGCAGTCGCTGGTGCACAAGATGAACATCCCGAAAACCTGCGCCAAGTGCCACAACGACATCTACATCCAGTACGCCCGCGGCATCCACGGCAAGGCCCTCGCCCAGGGCATCCTCGACTCCCCCAACTGCTCCGACTGTCACGGCGAACACGAAATTCTCGAGGTCGACCGGGAGGGCTCGCCGGTCAACCACGCCAACCTGGCCGATTATGTCTGCGGGAAGTGCCACACCGACCCGCAGATGGTCGAGAAATACGGCTTGAGCAACAACCAGTTCACGTCCTACCAGGACTCCTACCATGGCCTGGCGGTGCGCGGCGGGTCGCTCAAAGCCGCCACCTGCGTGTCGTGCCACGAAGCCCACGCCATCCTCCCGCAGGCCAACCCGGCCTCCTCCATCCACCCCGACAACGTCACGGCCACCTGCCAGCAGTGCCACCCCAAGGCCAACGCCAAGTTCGCCCAAAGCTACACGCACCAGGCCTTCATCGCCGGCGACAACCGGATCGACGACGTCGTGGAGACCATCTACGTCTGGCTGATCGTCATCACTATCGGCGCCATGCTCGTCCACAACCTCATCATCGTCGGGCGCTACGTCGTCGAGAAACACCGCAAGATGAAAGGCCAGCCCACCGTCCAGCGTTTCACTGGGGCCATGATCTACCAGCACATGGTTGTCACCATCGCCTTCATCACCCTCGTCCTGACCGGCTTCGCCCTGCGCTACCCGGACGCCTGGTGGGTTCACATCCTCAATTTCCTGCACCTCAACGAGGGGTCGCGCTCGGTGATCCACCGCATCGCCGCTGTCCTCCTCATGTACATCGCCGTCCACCACGGCCTCTATCTCTTCCTGGCGCGCAAAGGCCGGAAAGAACTCCGTGCCATCTGGCTCAGCACCCAGGATCTCAAACACCTGGTCCAGAACGTCAGGTACCACCTCGGCATGACCAGGGAGAAACCCCGCTTCGGACGTTTCGACTACACCGAGAAGGCCGAGTACTGGGCGCTCGTCTGGGGCACCGTCGTCATGGCCCTCACCGGCTTCATCCTCTGGTTCCCCACTTTCTTCACCGGCTTCCTCCCCGCCTGGATCGTGAAAGTCGCCGAGACCATCCACCTCTACGAGGCTTGGCTCGCCACCCTCGCCATCGTCGTGTTCCACTTCTTCTTCGTGATCTTCCACCCGGAGCAGTACCCGATGTCGTTTACCTGGCTGACGGGCAGGATGACGGTCAAGGAGTGCGAGGAGCATCACCCGGAGTGGTACGAGTGCATCGCCTCCGGGGAGCACCGCGAGCACGTCGGGGCGGGTCCCGACCCGGGCCGCTCCGGCGACCGCCCGGCCAAACAAGATTGAGGACCCGTGCGCGGATACGATTGTCGGTAGAGGGAGCTAGGACCGGGCGCCGTCGGGCGCCCGGTTTTTGATTCTGCGCCGCGCACCGGCGGGCTTTCTAGTCGGCGTCCCCGTTCCCCGGCCGCTCCGCCGCCGTCACCGGCCGCACCACGACCGCTTTCGCGCCGCCTTCCCGCACCAGTTGCAGCGTCGCCCCCCGCCTCGTCATCGTCTTGAGAATCTGCTCCACCAGTTCCCGGTGATTCTTGACCCGCCGGCCGTCCACGGTCCGGATGAGATCCCCCTCCCGCAGCCCCGACGCATACGCGGCCCGCTGGGGATCGAGCGCATCCACTCGCAGCAGCCCGTTGTCGGCGACGCTGATCGCCATCCCCAGCTCGCCGCTCAGCGGCAGTCCCTCGACGGAAGTTCGTTTCCCCGTGCTCTCCGGCCGCGGCGCCGGGTTGGTCGCCGCCATCAGCGCCGAGGTCGGCGGTTCGGCCAGCACCCGGGTGACGAGCGGGTCCTGCGGGGACAGCGCCCAGTCGCCGCCCGCGAAATAGCTCTCGTAAATCTCGATCCCCGGAAAATGATTCCGCCAAAACGCCGAGCGGATAGCCCCCTGGGCCGAGTCGCGCCCGAGCACACCCTCCGCCGCCGCCCCGGCGAGCACCAGCGCGAGGATATCCCGGCGGTACGGCCCCGGACGCAGGAGCGGGTGGTCCGCCAGCCCCGAATGGCCGGCGGACTCGCTCGCCTGGTCGAGCAGCCGCCGCGCGAGCTGGTAGATGACGTTCAGCTTCATGACCTTCCCGGCCGGTGCCGCCTCGATCGCCTCCCCGCGCCGTATCCCCCCGGTCGGGATGATGAGCGGCTCCGGCGCGCCCGTCGAGAGGAAGTACCGCAG
This sequence comes from Candidatus Zixiibacteriota bacterium, assembly GCA_017999435.1. NCBI lineage: Bacteria > Pseudomonadati > Candidatus Zixiibacteriota > Candidatus Zixiibacteriota bacterium. The sequence continues at coordinate 2,813 of JAGNLV010000002.1, read as the reverse complement.
CACGAACAGATCGAATGCCGACTCCGTCCAGGCAATTCCGGACAAGGCCGCCAGCAGGGAGAGGATCGAATCCCCCTGGGCCGCCCAGAAACTCTCCAACCCGGCATTGTGTTCCTGCGCCCAGCGCAGGTCGGCGCGCGCGCTGCTGGCGCCGTAGTGGACCGGGTACAGCGCCCGCTGGAGCTCGACGGCGCCGTAGTTCAGACGTACCTGCGGAATCGGGCCCGCCGGCGGTGACGCCGGGACCGCTTGCTCCTGGGCCTGGGCCGGCAGCACGGCCGCCACCAACATAATGAGGAAAAGCGCCTTCATGACGCCAAATAAACCGCACCGACCGGCGATCGCAAGATGAAACTCTCGGTCCGACCGAGCCCCCCGGCTCCCGCTACGCCGTCGCCGGCGCTCCCGCCGGGATCGGCTCGAGCAGGCGAAAGTAAAACAGCGTATACATCGTCTCGAACACCGCCCCGAGAAACCCGCCCGCCGGCAGCGACACCAACCAGAACAGGGGAATCCCGATCGCGAGCGCCGCGATCAGGCCGGCCGATGAGGACATCGCCAAGAGCACAAACGGGATCGCCATCACGACGATCGCCCCCGCCGCAATCATCGCGGTGACAATATACAGCCCTACATGGAGCAGAAAGAGGATTGCACACGGGCCGGGATACCGCCCCAGCAAACCGAGACCCTCGCGGAGCGCCGCCGCGATCGGAATGTCCCGCACCACCATCGCGCGGTAGGCCAGCTGGAACACCGTCTCCGCCGCAAAGACAAACAACATCAGGAGCGGGATCCCGGTCAGCACAGCCGCGACCAACAGCAGCGGGTGTACGAGAAGGGCGAGCGCGCCGAGCGGCACCGTGATGGCGAAGAAAGCGATGTAGACCAGAAAGTGCAGGATCAGCACGCCGAGCGCCCGCCCGAGGAAACGAAACCCGGCTGCGAACGACGCGCCCAGCGAGTACCTCCCGCCGCGTGATAACCGGTTGACGGCGTCGATAATCGCGGGTGTGCACAGAGCCGTCAAAAACACCGCCGTCGCCGCCATCAGCAGAACGACCAGAAGAGCGGCGGCTAAAAGCCACCCGCCGAGTGAGAAGTCGTACCCGCCCAGCCCCGACAGGTCGATCCACGGGTGCTCCGAGTCCAGATCAAAAGTCGACTGAAACGAGTACAGTCCGTAGCCCGATGAAAACAGCCCCAGTAGCCAGAGCGATTTGTTCTGCCAAGCGAGACGGAAGGAACTGCTGATGATCTCGCTGTAGTTCATAGCCATTCTCCTGACATGGATATTACTCACGGAAACCGCGCAGTATTCACCCGATCTGCGAAGGACAACCGGAATTGCCTCGCCAAAGGACTTGTCCGGTCGGGAAAAGCATGGTTACTTCACCGTATGTTCAGGCCGGTCATATTGTCGTGCCGGGCGGCCGCTGTCCTGTCGCTGGCCTTGGCCGGCGGGGGTTGCGGGGAGCCCGGCACTCCGGGCGCGACCGCCGCGGCCGACAGCGCCGTGGTGCTTGTGGTTGCCGATGACTCCGCCACCGTGCTGGAGCTCACCCGCCGGCAACATCGGGTCGAATGCCGCAACACCGCGATGGGTGCGTTCGTAACCGGCATTGACACCCTGCGGGCCGGCGGCCAGGCCTACTGGGTCTACTCCGTCAATGGCACGACACCCGACCGCGCCGCCGACAAATTCCTGGCCGCTCCCGGCGACACCATCCGCTGGCGTCTCCGGAAAGTGCAATGACCGGTGCGATCGCCGGCTGACCGCAGTGCGCTCCGGGCGGTCGCGCCGCCGCCGACGCGGCGGGAGTGCCCGGGCGCCTGCCGCAGGACCCCAGTCGCGTGCAACTCAAGCGCGGCTGACATGAAGCGAACTGATCCATAGACCGGAAAGGAGTCTCCCGTGTACCACTCCCTGAAAGAATCTCTTGAGTCCTGGAAAGGGGAGTCCGAAAGGACGCAGCAGGTTCTTGATGCTCTCACCGATGCCTCCCTGGCCCAGTCCATTGCGGCCGGCCACCGGACGCTTGGCCGGATCGCCTGGCACATCGTGACCACCATTCCCGAGATGATGACCTACACCGGCCTGAAACTCGAGAATCTCCTCAACCCCGATAAACCGGTTCCCGCAGCCGCGGCGGAGATCGCCGAAGCCTATCGGGCCCTTTCCGCCGCCCTTGTGGACCAGGTCAGCGGTACGTGGAATGACCGGTCGCTCGATATTGAAGACGATCTCTATGGCCAGAAATGGCCGCGGCGGATCACCCTGATGGTGCTGATCCAGCACCAGATTCACCACCGGGGGCAGATGACCGTCCTGATGCGCCAGGCGGGACTGAAAGTGCCTTCGATTTATGGGCCGTCGCTCGAGGCCTGGCAGGAACACGGCATGAATGCCCCGGAGGTCTGATCGCCGCCTCGGCCCGTCTGTCGGGCTCCCGAATGACTAAAGCCTGCCGTCACCGCCAGTCGGTGGCGGCGGGCGAACCGTCACTCTGAATCGCCGCCGCCGTCCGTCCCCCCGCCAACGCGACAGAGCGCTCGCCACATGTGATCTGTGATTTGTAATTCCCCCTCCGCCTGGTTCTCCGGCGGGAGGTTCAATCCGCATCGCTCAAGAACCCGAGTCAGGGGAGAGGCTGTGGGCGCTCTCCTGTCGCCTGGGTTTTGCCGAACAGGCGCGCCGGCGCGGTGGCGGTGGCGGGGGTTTGTGGTAATAGCCGAAGCCCCGCCGGGGAGGCGGGGCTTCGGGGATGAGCTATGGTAAGCAGGCGGGAGTTACTTCAGCAGGACCATTTTCT